>UQVK01000060.1 GCA_900544445.1 uncultured Lachnospiraceae bacterium | reverse complement strand
CCTTTTTCGTCAGGAAAACATCAAAATCCACCTGGTTGAAATTCAGATCGGAAAGATCCGCGATCAAAAGCTTTGAAAGCTTCTCTCCCGCCTTCTTCCGGATCAGAGAAAGCTGTCCGCAGAGCGCTTCCACCTGTCCCCGTTCCTCCTCCAGTTTTCCCTGAAGCTTTTCCCTGTATGCATCCGCATCCTGCAGGCGTTCGATCTCCCGCTCCCTTTCCTCCTGATAACGGAGAACTTCAGCAATGGAATTTCCATATTTTTCCTTCAGTCGGTTGATCAGGTTAAGCCGTTCCTCCACCTGAATGAAATCTTCCTGGTCAAACTCCAGGTCTAAGAGGTATTCCGAGGCAGAATGATTGAATTCGTTCAGCAGGCCCTCGATGTCGGAAAGCATGGATACGAGCTGCTCTAGGCCCTCGTCATAGGCGCTGACGGAGGAAAGTTCCCGGATAGCCCGTCCCACGGCTTCAGAGGTTCCGCCCCCGTTTTCCGAGCCGGTGAGCTCCCAGGCCGCTCCCACAGCCTCCGCGATCCGTCGGCTGTTCGCCATCTTCCGGTAGCGGCCCTCCAGCTCTTCATCCTCGCCCTCCCGCAGGGCAGCTTCCTCGATTTCCTGCGCCTCGAAGCTGGCCAGGGAAAGAGCGCGCTCCCTTTCCCTGGTGTCCATGCTGCATTCGGAAAGGAGTTTTTCTGTCTGCCGGAAGGCTTCATATGTTTCCTTCAGCCTTCCTTTCAGAACCGCCGCTCCCTCTCCGGCAAAGTCGTCGAGAATCTCCAGATGGCGCTTTGGCTTTAAGAGCTTCTGCGAATCATGCTGGCCGTGAATATCGATGAGAATGCCGGAAAGCTCCTTTAAGAGCCTGCCATTCACCGTCTCCCCGTTCACCCGGCTTAAGCTTCTTCCGGGCATGATGCGCCGCTGCAATATCACCATGCCGTCCTCCTCCACCGGAATGTCAAGGGCGCGAATCCTTTCCGCCTGCTCCTTTTTCTCCAACTCGAACACCAGCTCCACAAGGGCGTAATCCTCTCCGGTCCGAATCATGTCGCGGTCCGCTCTTCCGCCGAGGGCAAGTCCCACGGAACCGATGATGATGGATTTTCCCGCGCCCGTTTCTCCGGTCAGAATGTTCAGGCCAGGGCCGAAAAAGACCTCCGTTTCCTGAATCAGCGCCAGATTTTTCACATGTAAGCTCACCAACATATATCAGTGTTCCTTCCTATTTCCCCATAATGCGGTGTATCTTTTCCATGACCGCCTTCGTATCCTCCACGGTGCGGACCGCCATCATGATGGTGTCGTCGCCCGCGATGCAGCCGACGATCTCCTGAAATTTCATGGCATCCACCGCAGCCGCCACCGCCATCGCCATGCCGGACACGGTTTTGATCACAAGAATGTTCTGCGCCATATCCATGGAAACAAATCCATCCTTTAAGACCCTCACGTACTTGTCCCAGAGATGGCTGTCGTCCTGTCTTAACACCACATATTTCTGCCGGCCGTTTCCGGCAGGAACCTTGGACAGGTGAAGCTGTCTGATATCTCTGGAAATGGTGGACTGGGTCACGGCAAAGCCCGCTTCCTTCAGCTTTTCGGCGAGCTCCTCCTGGGTCTCGATCTCGCTGGTTTCCACCAGCTCCACTATTTTTTCCTGTCTGCTCTGTTTCATCTGTCTACTCACTCATCTTTCTATGTAAGCGCGCCAGGAATCCCGGCTCGCTCAGTTTGATAATGGAAGTGGTTCTTTCACTCTTTCTCACCCGGATCCGGTCTCCGGTACGGAGTCTGGTCAGCAACGTACCGTCAAAGCTGATCTCCACCTCCTGCACGCCGCCGGACTGCTTTTTTGCGATCTCAACCACCACTTCATCCCGGTCACACAGCACCACACAGCGGGTACTGAGCGTATGGGGACAGATGGGGGTTAAAAGGATCAGACTGGCAGAGGGTTCCACGATGGGGCCGCCCGCCGACAGGTTGTAGCCTGTGGATCCGGTCGGGGTGGCGATCACGATTCCGTCCGCTCCGTAGCTGGACAGCATCTGGCCGTTCACCCAGATCCGCAGTGGAACAATCTGCATCGGACCGCATCTGGTCACGGTGACATCGTTCAGGGCGTCAATCTGTGCTGTTTCCCGGCTTCCATCCCCCCGCAGCACGCTTCCCGACAGCATCATCCGCTGTTCAATGGTATAATCGCCTCTGACCAGTCTTTCCAGCGCATCCTCCAGAGCGGAAACCTCCACCTCTGTCAGATACCCCACGGTTCCCAGATTCACGCCGAGAAGAGGAACGCCGATGGCTGCCGTCTCCCTGGCCGCCTTCAGCATGGTGCCATCCCCGCCCAGCACGATCATGCAGGCTGCTTTGGGAGCCGCCTCCGTCCTGTTTTCTCCTTCCGCCGCAAGTCCAAACCGGGAAACATCCTCGTTGTCCGCGAACACGGACACCTTTGCTCCCCGCGCTTCCAGAAAGGTGCGGATCCGATCCGTCACGATGAGTTCCGGATCCTTGGGCCGGTTTGTCATAATGATATAATACTTGTTTTCCTCTGTGCCCATTTTCTGTCCAGTCTGTCCCTTTCCGGGCGGTTTTCCGCTCCTTTTCGCATCTGCCGCCGCGCTTTTTCTACTCCACCTGCGCGTGCGCCTGTTCCACAATAGCGGCGATCCTGTCCTGCCACTCCTGCGTATGGGAAAGGCCGCCTTCCTCCTTTTCCAGGTTGGAGAAAAGTCTGAGCGCATCCGCCTCAGAAAGAGGCTCCACCCGTTCATTCTCCACAGGATTCTTTTCGATCCAGATCAGGTATTCAATGTTCCCTTCCGGTCCTCTTACCGGGGAAAAGGTCAGTCCCTTCACGAAAAATCCCAGGAAGGAAGCGAAATCCACAATTTTTCTGATGACCTCACGGTGCACATCGGGCTCTCTCACCACGCCCTTTTTCCCCACTTTTTCCCTGCCCGCTTCAAACTGGGGTTTGATCAGGCAGACCATCTGCCCGGCGGGCTTTAAAAGCCGTCTTGCCGGAAGAAGGATTTTGGTAAGGGAAATGAAGGACACGTCCACGGAAGCGAAATCCAGGTCGTCCTGAATATCCTCCCGCACCATGTAGCGGAAGTTGGTACGCTCCATGCAGACCACACGCTCGTCGCAGCGCAGCTTCCAGGCCAGCTGGCCGTGTCCCACGTCCACCGCATAAACCTTTTCCGCTCCGTTCTGGAGCATGCAGTCCGTAAAGCCGCCGGTGGAAGCGCCGATATCCATGCAGATGCAGTCCTTCAGCGAGATGGGAAATTCTCGCATGGCCTTTTCCAGCTTCAGTCCGCCCCGGCTCACATATTTCAGAGGATTTTCCTTCACCACGATCTGCGCTTCTTCCGCGAACATGGCTCCGGCCTTATCCTCTCTTTCTCCGTCCACAAACACGTTTCCGGACATGATGACCGCCTTCGCCTTTTCCCGCGAGGGCGCCAATCCCTGCTTCACAAGAAGCACATCCAGCCGTTCCTTCATATCCGGTTCCATTCCTCCAGTATCCGTTTTGTCACCGATTCTTCATCTATGCCAATCTCTTTTTTCAGAAGCTCCACATTGCCGTGCTCCACGTATTCATCCGGAATGGTGATGGAAAGGATCTGGCCGGGAAGCTCCTGCTCATCCGCGAAGGTGCGAACCCGTTCTCCAAAGCCGCCGCTTTCCACGTTCTCCTCCATGGTCACAATCAGCCTGTGGGTGGCGGAAAGACGGCACACCATCTCCTCGTCCATGGGCTTCACAAAGCGGGCATTCACCAGTGTGCAGGAAAGGCCGCATTCCTTCAGGCGTTCTCTGACTCCCTCCGCGGTCTTCACCATGCTTCCCACCGCAAGAAGAGCGATCCCCTCCTCTTCGTAGATCATTTCCGCCTTTCCATACTCCACCGGAGCGCGGAATTGCGCCAGCCCGTCATAGGCTTCCCCGCGGGGATAACGGATGGCGATGGGCGCCGGAAAGGCCACGGCAAATTTGAGCATGTCCGACAGCTCCCATTTATTCTTGGGCGCACAGATATGCATGTTGGGAATGGAGGACAGGTAGGAGAGATCGAAAATGCCCTGATGGGTCTCCCCGTCGCTTCCCACCAGCCCGGCCCGGTCAATGGCAAAGATCACGGGCAGGTTCTGGATGCACACATCATGCAGAATCTGGTCATAAGCCCGCTGCAGGAAGGAGGAATAGATGGCGACCACCGGCTTCAGTCCTCCCGCCGCAAGTCCGGCCGCGAAGGTCACCGCATGCTGTTCCGCAATTCCCACATCAAAAAACCGGTCGGGATAGGCGTGGCTGAAGCGTTTTAAGCCCGTTCCGTCCGGCATGGCCGCCGTGATGGCCACGATCTTGTCATTCCTCTGGCCCAGCTTCATCATAACGGTGGAAAAAATATCCGTGTAATTGGCCTTCATTTTCTTTTTCAGTGGCACGCCCGTCTGCACGTCAAAGGGCTCCGCCCCATGAAAACGGGCAGGATGCCTTTCCGCAGGCGCATAGCCCTTGCCCTTTTTGGTGAGCACATGGATGAGCACCGCGTTCTTTCTGCGCTTTGCCTCCCGGATCACGCGCACAAGCGCTGTCGTATCGTGTCCGTCCACCGGCCCCAGATAGGTCACGCCCATATCCTCAAAGAACATACCAGGGATCACCAGCTGCTTCAGGCTGTTCTTCGCCCTTCGGATTCCGGCCACCACCGGATCTCCGTATTTGGTGTTGCGGATGGCGTAGTAAATGCCGTCCTTCACATCCAGATAGGCGT
This sequence comes from uncultured Lachnospiraceae bacterium, assembly GCA_900544445.1. GTDB lineage: Bacteria > Bacillota > Clostridia > Lachnospirales > Lachnospiraceae > Eisenbergiella > Eisenbergiella intestinigallinarum. The sequence goes on along the minus strand of UQVK01000060.1, from coordinate 18,573 downwards.
TGGAGGTACGGATGTTGTTCAGATACTTGGAAACGCCGCCCACATTTTCCGAAATGGACATGTTGTTGTCATTCAGGATGATAATGAAATTGGTTTCCAGCCTCGCCGCATTGTTCAGCGCCTCATAGGCCATTCCCCCGGTCAGGGAACCGTCTCCGATCACGGATACCACCGTATAGTCCTCCCCCTGCAGATCCCTGGCCTTCACCAGGCCGAGTCCCGCCGAAATGGAGGTAGAGCTGTGGCCCGTGTCAAAGCTGTCGCAGTCGCTTTCCTTTCTCTTGGGGAAACCGCTCATGCCGCCGTATTTCCGCAGAGACTCAAAGCCCTCCCGCCGTCCGGTCAGAAGCTTATGGGTATAGGACTGGTGCCCCACATCCCAGATGATCTTATCCTGCGGCAGATCCAGAACCAGATGGAGCGCCATGGTCAGCTCCACTGCTCCCAGGTTGGAACCAAGATGGCCTCCGGTCACGCTGATTTTATTCACCAGGAATTCCCGGATTTCCGTCGCCAGCGCCGGATAATCCCTGGGACTGATTTTCTTAATGTCGTTTGGCTGCTTTATCTGATCAAGAAGCATGTTAATCCTCATTATTTCTTCCGTGTAATCAAATCCTCTACCAGGCATTCCAGAAATTCGTTCCTGTTCTCCGCAAGACCCTTCAGCTCCTGAAGCGCCTCTTCGGAAAGCCTGCGCACCTCTTTTTCCGACTCTTCCATGCCGTTTAAGGATACATAGGTGACCTTGTTGTTCTTCAGATCGCTTCCCGTCTGCTTACCCAGCTCCTCCAGGCTGCTGGTCAGATCCAGAATATCGTCCCGGATCTGGAAGGCCAGACCGATTTTGCTGCCGATCCGCTCCAGCGCCTCCAGCTTCTCTTTCTCAGCTCCGGCGAGCAGAGCGCCGATCATCATGGGGCTTTCGATCATGGCCGCCGTCTTATTTTCATGGATATAGAGGAGCAGCTCCTGAGTCACCTTCTCCGGCGGGAACTCCTCCGCCTGGGTGTCCGCACACTGACCGCCGATCATGCCGCCGATTCCGGATTTTGCGGACAGAATCTGCATGGCCCGCGCCGCGCGCCTCAGCTCTTCCTCATTCTCTGTGAGCGAAAAGGCGGATGAAGCGGTCTCAAAAGCCAGATTCAGAAGGGCATCTCCGGCAAGCACCGCCATGCCCTCTCCGTAAACCGCGTGAGTGGTTTTCCTTCCCCTGCGGTATTCGTCGTTATCCATACAGGGAAGATCATCGTGCACCAGGGAATAGGTATGAATGAATTCAATGGCCGCCATAAAGGGCGCAGCCAGTTCTTCCCTTCCCCCGAACAGGCGGCAGCACTCTAAAAGCAGCATGGGCCGCAGGCGCTTTCCGCCCGCCAGCACGCTGTAGTTTACCGCTTCCGCCACCGTCTTCGCATATCCCTCTTCCTTCGGCAGATACCGTTTCAGGATCTCTTCAATCTCCCTGACATCCGCCGCAAGCTGCTCTTCAAAATTCATCCAGACCGCCCTCCTCGTTCAGAACCAGAACCTTTTTCTCCACCTGGTCTATTTTATCATTACAGATTTTCAGCAGATCCATACCCTTTTTATAGGCACTGAAGGAATCCTCCAGCGAAATATCTTCCTTTTCCAGGGAACGGGTGATCTCATCCAGCATACCGAATGCCTCTTCCAGGCTGATTTCCTCCAGGCCGTTTTCTCCGGTCATGCCTTTTTTTTCCGCCAGACCGCTTTTCTCTCCGGAAGCGTTCGTTTCAGGCGTTCCGCTTGCAGAAGGTTCCTGTAACTTGTCTTTTTTCTTCACCGGCATAGCCGTTTCCTCGCTTTCTCTCCTTTTGCCAGCTCCTGCGGATTCCAGGCAGCTGCTTCCTTCACTTCAGCAAGTGCCCTGCCGTTTTTCACATAGACGGTCAAAAGGTCTCCCGGATGGATCTGTTCAATGTCCGAAACCGTTCGTCCTTCTCCATCTTCCACGCGGGAAAAGCCCTGACTGAGCTTATCGAGCGGCGACAGCCCTTTCAGCTTCTCCACATAGATTCTGAGCCTGTTACGACGGTCTTCCAGAACATGCCGCATGGCGGCGTTCAGATCCTCCTCCAGCCGGATGGCCTGCATCCGCTTTTCCCTGATCTGATTTGCAGGACTCAGATACTGCATCCTCTGTTTTCTTTGCTCCAGACGCAGTTTTTCCAAGTCAAGCCGGCTTCTTATTCTGCGTCCCAAGTCTGCTTTTCTTTCCTGCAGCAGTTCCAGAAGCTGCCTCACGTCATACACCGCAAGTTCCGCAGCCGCAGACGGCGTGGGCGCACGCAGGTCTGACACGAAATCGATGATGGTGGTGTCCGTTTCGTGTCCCACAGCTGAAATGACGGGAACGGAACAGTCGAATACCGCCTGGGCCACCGCTTCCTCGTTAAAAGCCCACAGGTCCTCAATGGAACCGCCGCCGCGTCCAACGATCATCACGTCCACGCCAATCCGCTCCAGCGCGCGGATCCCGTTCACAATGCTGGGTACCGCCTGATCCCCCTGCACGATGGCCGGATACAGGATGATCTGCACATAGGGATTTCTTCTGCGGGTGATATTTATGATATCCTGCACCGCTGCCCCGGCAGGCGCTGTCACCACCCCCAGGGTCCGAATATATTTGGGAATCGGCTGTTTGTACTCGGGAGCGAACAGGCCCCGCTCCTCAAGCTCCTTTTTCAGCCGCTCAAATCTCTCATATAACCATCCAGCCCCGTCCGGAATGATTTCCTTCGCGTAAAGCTGATATTTTCCGTCCCGTTCATAAACCTCCACGCTTCCCAGCGCGATGACCTGCTGTCCCTCCTCCAGTCGGAACTTCAGGCCCCTGCGGTAACCGGAAAACATCACGCAGGCGATGGCCCCTTTTTCGTCCTTCAGCGTAAAATAAAGATGTCCGGAGGAGTGATATTTGCAGTTGCTCACTTCCCCTCTGACATAGATGCTGCGCAGCATGAAATCCTGGGAAAACATGTTCCGGATATAGGAATTCACCTGTCCCACCGAATAAACGTTTCTCATTCACCTGTCCTTAAACGAACCGTGCCAGCACGCCGTTTACGAAGCCGGAAGACTCATCCTGCCCGAACTTCTTCGCCAGCTCCACCGCTTCGTTGATCGCTACGCTGTCCGGAATCTTCTCATCAAATTTGATCTCATAGACCGCCAGCCGGATGATGGTCAGCTCCACCTTTCCCATCCGGTCAATGGTCCAGCCCTTTGCCGTTGTGCTGATCAACTCGTCGATCTGTGGAAGCTTCTCCAGAATCCGGTTCAGCTTCTCCCGGATATATTCCTCATCTCCGGCACTCGCCGTATTTTCTTCATCCTCAAAGAAAAGCCGGCACTGCTCCGGCATCTCCTCAATCGTATTAAATTCCACACGGAACAGCAGCTTAAAAATCTGCTCCCTCTGTTCTCTTCTGCCCATCTTATCTCCCGTAATCTGCCGGAAAAATGCCTTCCGTTTCCCGAAAGGCACATAACGGTTCAGACCTGTCTGAACCGTTATCCTCCTACTGTCTGCCCGGCTCCATATTCACATTCACGATCCGGATGTTCACATCCGTAACGGTCAGCCCGGTCATGTTCTCGATCGCGTTCTTCACCTTTTCCTGAACCTTTGCGCTGGTTCCCGGAATGTTATAGCCATATTCCAGGCTGAGCGCCAGATCAACCCTTACATTGCTGCCGGTCACCTGCACCCGAACGCCCTTGGTCAGGCTCTTGACACCAACCTTGCTCATCAGCTCGTTGGTCACTTTTCCCGCGAGGGAATAAACGCCTTCCACCTCCATAGCGGCGAGGGAAGCGATCATGGCAACGACCTCATCTGCAATCTGTACGGAGCCGATGCTGTCATCGCCCTGTAACACATAGGTGTTTCTGTTTGTATCTTTTTCCATAAGGCTGCCTCCTTTATCACTATAACAATGATTATAACAAAATCCCTTCCCTTTGCAAAGTATTTTCTCTTACAGTTCACTCGTCCGGAAGAACGTCAGCGTAAGCTGTTCCTGTGAAGCTGCATAGGAAACCGAATCTCCCGGCAGGTACTGAAAGATCTCCTGCTGTGTAAGAAGCCTCTCATACAGCTCCTTGTACACGGTCTCATCCGCGCACTTCAGCGTCACGGAACTGCGACCTTCCCGTGTGGCGGTTTCAAAAGCCTCCGCGGCCTGCTCCATGTCAGCCCGGATAAAATACAGGCCTTCCCGTACATAATAGTTGTCCGTTAAGCTGACGCATTCCGGAAGGGGAAAAACGGGATCCGCCGTATGGGTACGGGAAATCTGCTCCGTGGTGACCAGAAAAAAGTCATAATCCACCTGCTCCCTGCGCTCACCGGCCTCCGTTCCGCTTTCTTCCGAGCCGTCTTCCCCTGCCTCTTCCGTCTGATAGCTCACGTCTCCCCAAGCGGGATCCGCGTAATACCAGTCTCCGCTGCAGCATACCGCCGTCCAGGCGTGGGGAGAGCCATCCTCCACGGTGCCAGTCACAAGAACGGCCGGAATTCCGGCTCTCTGGCAAAGATACTGAAAGGCTTTCGCATATCCCTGGCAGACGCTTTTTCCATAAAGGAAAACGGAACAGATCGTCTGATTTTCCGGTGCCTGCAGGTCATACTCTGTACCGGTAACAATGGATTCGTACAGAGTCTTCAGCTTTTCGTAGTCGTCCATGTCCTCCGTAAGCGTCGAAAGCACGGCATCCGCTTTTTCCTCCACGCGCAGAAGCCGTTCCTGCGCCTGCTGCCGGGTGAAGGTATACTCCGCCTGAAAGGATACGTCCTGAATATCCTCCCCCAGGGCGTGTGTGGTCAAAGTATATCCATCCACATAAAAAATCTCCGGATGATCCGCCATCACACAGGCAAACACCCGTTCAATCCGTTCCGCATCCTGTACGGAAAGGGAAGCGTCCGGCACAAACCCGGTAACCGCCTCATAAAGTTCCAGATACAGAAGGGCGTCCTCCTCCCCCAGTCTGGAACAGGCGTATCCATCCTGATTTTCCTCCGCAGGCTGTTCTTCTTCCTCCTTTGTCCAGGCTTCTTCCTGCGCGCTTTCCGCTGTCGGAGACGGTGCTGCCGGTTCCGGCTGAACACGCATAAAAAACGCATCCGCCGCAAAATACACCGTTACCGCAATCGCCGCGGCAGGAAGCATCAGCTTCAGGATTTCCCGGATCTTTCTCATACTATCCTCATTCCGAAGCGTCGATGCCGGGGGTCTTTCCTCACGGCCGTTTTTGACGCTTCAACAAAAACAGCCGCAAACTGTGTCTACGGATTTCAGGCTTAGTTTCTTCCAAATTCCGTCAGGATCAGGCCCTTGTTTCTGTCCACCGTCATGCCCACGCTCCACTCGTTGACGAACAGAAGCAGCGGGTTTCCTCTCATGTCCTTCACCTTCTTCATGTCGGAGGTGCCGGTCAGCTTATCCAGATCAAAATCTTCCTTGTTTTCAATCCAGCGGATGTGCTCATAGGGAAGCGGCTCCAGCCGGATTTCCACGTTGTATTCGTTGTTCAGGCGGTATTTAAGCACGTCAAACTGCAGAACGCCCACCACGCCCACAATGATCTCCTCCAGACCCGTATTGTATTCCTGGAAGATCTGGATGGCGCCCTCCTGGGCGATCTGGGTGATGCCCTTGACGAACTGCTTTCTCTTCATGGTGTCCACCTGGCGCACCCTGGCAAAATGCTCCGGCGCAAAGGTGGGAATGCCCTCATAGGCAAAATTTTCCTTCGGCATACAGATCGTATCGCCGATGGAAAAGATGCCCGGATCGAACACGCCGATGATATCGCCCGCATAGGCCTCGTCCAGAATCTTTCTCTCGCTTGCCATCAGCTGCTGGGGCTGGGAAAGGCGCATCACCTTGCCGCCCTGCACATGCTTCACTTCCATACTGGCGTCAAATTTGCCGGAACAGATGCGCATGAAGGCGATACGGTCCCTGTGCGCCTTGTTCATGTTGGCCTGGATTTTGAACACGAAGGCGGAAAAATCATGCTCCACCGGATCTATAGATCCACAGTCCGCTTTTCTCGCCAGCGGCGGCGTGGTCATGGTAAGGAAATGCTGCAGGAAAATCTCCACGCCGAAATTGGTCAGGGCAGAGCCGAAAAATACGGGGGTCAGGTCGCCGCTTCTGACCAGATCCAGGTCAAATTCCGCGCTTGCGCCGTCCAGGAGCTCCACCTCTTCCAGAAGCTTATCCATGGCCTCTTCCCCGATGAACTCCCGGAGCGTATCCGTATCGGAAAGCGGGATCTCCGTAGCATGGCCCTCCTTCGTTCCCTTTTCCGTGTCGGAATAGGTGATGACACAGCCCTTATCCCTGTCATAGACGCCCTTAAACGCCTTTCCGGAGCCGATGGGCCAGTTCATGGGGCAGGTGGCGATTCCCAGCTCCTTTTCGATTTCATCCAGCAGGTCGAAGGTATCGTTGGCGTCCCGGTCCATCTTGTTGATAAAGGTGAAAATCGGGATTTTCCGCATCACGCAGACCTTGAACAGCTTTCTGGTCTGCGCCTCCACGCCCTTGGAAGCGTCGATTACCATGACCGCGGAGTCCGCCGCCATCAGCGTCCGGTAGGTATCCTCAGAGAAATCCTGATGTCCCGGCGTATCCAGAATATTGATGCAGTATCCGTCATATTCAAACTGGAGAACGGAGGAGGTGACGGAAATTCCTCTCTCCTTCTCGATCTCCATCCAGTCGCTCACCGCATGGCGGGCCGTGGCTTTTCCCTTTACGCTGCCCGCCAGGTTGATTGCGCCGCCATAAAGCAGGAATTTTTCTGTCAGAGTGGTCTTACCTGCATCCGGATGGGAAATAATGGCAAAGGTTCTTCTTCTGTTGATTTCAGTCTTTATATCTTGTAAATCGCTCACTGTTTTTTCTTTCCTTCTGCCGCCAAAGGCGGCTTCCATACGGAGTCATGCACCGACTGCGGCGCACAACGGTTGATTGGCAACAAAGAGTCCCCGTCCTCTTTTTTCCGGATTCGTCCGGGCAGAAAACATTTTTTCAGGGACAGGCCTCTGCATTTTTCCGTTACGTTGCGCTCAAAATCTCAGGCAGGACGCTGGTTCCGGCAAATTCCGGCCGGATTCCGAAATAATCCAGCACGGTGGCGCCGATATCCGCGAAGGTCTCTCTGGTTCCCAGATTGACGGGCGCAATTTTCTCCCCGTAAACCACAAACGGCGTGTACTCCCGGGAGTGGTCGGTGGATACGGTATAGCCGGGATCGCAGCCGTGGTCGGCCGTGATCATGAGGACGTCATCGGGGCGCATGTTCGCAAGGAACTCCGGCAGCCACTCATCGAAGGCGGTCAGCGCCTTCGCATAACCGTCGATATCGTTTCTATGTCCATAAAGCATATCGTAGTCCACCAGATTGATGAAGCAGAGCCCCTCAAAGTCCCTGCTCTGATACTCCAGGGTACGCTGCATTCCTTCCGCGTTTCCCGCAGTATAGACATGCTCCGTAATTCCCTTTCCGGCGAAGATATCAAAGATTTTACCCACCGCGATCACGTCATAACCCTTTTCCTTCAGCTGGTCCAGCATGTTTACGGAAGGAGGTTCAATGGAAAAGTCATGACGGCGGGGCGTTCTCACATAATGGCCGCTTTCCCCTTCAAAGGGACGGGCGATCACCCGGCCCACCCCGTGCTCTCCGGTGAGAATCTCCCTGGCGATCCGGCAGTATTCGTACAGAGTTTCCGGCGGCACGATTTTTTCATGGGCCGCGATCTGGAACACGCTGTCCGCCGAGGTGTATACGATGAGCTTTCCTGTCTTCACATGCTCGTCTCCGTAGTCCTTTATGACCTCGGTACCGGAGTAAGGGCGGTTGCAGAGAACGCCTCTTCCGGTGCGGCGGGTGAATTCATCAAGGACCTCCGCCGGAAATCCATTCGGATAGGTGGGCAGGGGACGGCCGGAATAGATACCGGAAATCTCCCAGTGGCCGATGGTGGTGTCTTTCCCTTTGGATGCCTCGCGCATGCGGGCGACTGCCGCGCGGGGAGAAGGGACTGACGGGTGCCAGTCAATGCCCTCGATGTTGAACAGGCCGAGGGATTCCATGTTCGGCATGTGGAAATATTGGCTTGTCGCCGCGCTTTTTAAGGTGTTGGTTCCCTCGTCGCCGTATTCTGCCGCATCCGGTTCCGCACCGATGCCGACGCTGTCGAGGACGATGAGGAAGATTCGTTTTTTATGGGATGTATTAGAATTCATGGTGTATGCACTCCTTTTTTACGGTGGCAGGTGGGCGGGACGGCGCTTCGCTGGTCCCGCGGTGGCAGGGGCAAGCATGGGGCGGCTTGCGGCTTTTTCCCTTCTGGAACTCCGCAGTGCACTCGATTCCGCTCCGCTCCATCTCGTTCACGGGCTTCGCCCTATGCGAAAAGGAAGGGGGTATGGCGCCCTCATGCAAGCATGGGGCGGCATACCCCCTTCCTTTTCGCGCACTGCTCATTGCCTGCGCGGACATTATACCAGCAATTTTTTGATTTGTATAGTCCGAAGGCGGGAGGAAGGGGTGATTTTTACCGTCAAATTCTGCGTTTGGTGCGGAAATTAGAGGATGTGAGTTGTCGCTTTGTCAGCTTTATCCTCTGCCGGGGGCTTATGTCCTTCGGCAGAGGGATTTTTCAGGCTTTCATGTACTTTTGTTTCGGACTTCTTGGTTTGTCCGGAATGGACATTTTGAATTTACCGGTCTCAAGAAGAGGGGTTAGATATTTTTTCCTGAAATATTTTCTGTCAGATAATCCAGGAAAATGAAGCATTTCTGTTTGGCTGCGAGAGACGGAACAATATGCTAACAGGTTCTCCATGCTTGCAGCCTCAGCTTGGGGGAAGCTTGTGAGATAATGGTCTGAAAGATATTTCTCCTCAATAAACTGCGGAGTTCCGCCGGAATAAAGCCATATATGGAGCTACCTGGGTTCCTTCAGACCGGTTTTTTCCTGAAAATCTTCTATCGATTCCGCTTTCCCTCTTCTTTCCCAGATCTCCCGTTCCCCTTCTCTCAGCTTCCTCATTTCCTCTTCTTCGTTATACTCGAAGATTGACATGGCGATCACCTCTTTTCCGAAACGTTTACGTTGAGGAACGCGAGCCGAATCTCAAATTCGGCTCTGCGATATACAATTTGTGACATTTTGTCACAAATTGAGGTGAGAACAATAAGCTATCGAGCTTATTGTTCTCACTACCTCCGCTCTCTGGCTACGCAGGCTGTTTTATTCCTCTTTCATATCGCCGATGTTTTCTTTCTCTATCTTACCAGCTTCCAATGCTTGATATTCCTGATTTAATTCTCGTAGTAATTCTTCCTCACTTGGTAGATATAATTTATATTTGGAAGCAAAAATCTGTGTTTCATTTTCAGGCAATGTATACTTAACTACAGACTCACTTTTATCCGCACACAAAACAATACCAATCGGTGGATTATCTCCTTCATTCATAAGTTCTCGTTCATAATAATGAACATACATCTGCATCTGCCCTAAGTCTTGATGTGTTAAGTCTCCAACCTTTAGATCTATCAAGACAAAACATTTTAAGATGTAATTATAAAATACAAGGTCAATTCTAAAATGACGTCCATCAAATGTTATTCTTTTCTGCCTCGCTACAAAAGAAAACCCTCTTCCAAGTTCCAAAAGAAATTTTTGCAAATGTGTAAGGAGCGCTTGCTCTAAATCACTTTCATAAAAATCATCATTAGGCATCAAGCCAAGAAATTCCAACACATACGGGTCACGGATAACATCTTCTGGTTTCTTCGCTGGCTCTAATGTCTGTATTTCCTCCGCAACTTGTTCTTTATTTTTACTGGATAATAACCTTTCATAAAAGAAGGAATTTATCTGACGCTCAAGTTGCCTTGTACTCCATTGAGATTTTACAGCTTCCTGCATATAAAATTCCCGGGCGTTTTTATTCTCCACTCGCATTAGAAGTCGATAATGCGTCCAGCTCAATTCGCTACGCAGTGCGTAGCCATTTGGAAACGTCAAATAAAACTGCCTCATATTTTTCAAATTGGAAACAGTAAATCCCTTCCCAAAATCCTGTGTCATTTGCTTTGATAATTCTTTCAGCAGGCCTGTCCCATACTCTGCCTTTTCATTACCGCCCTGTTCTTCAATGATTGATTTTCCTATATTCCAATAAGCTTCAACCATTGCAAAGTTAGCTGTTTGATAGACTTTATTTCTCGCTGTAGATAAAATATTTTTGATTTCATCATAAAACTTTTGATTCATCAAACTGTCTCCTCATTATCCAACGTCATACTTTTAAAACAGTTCTTTGATTGTGCTATCAGTTTTTTGTGGGAAAGCATTCCCACCGTCTCCTTATTCTTCCTGTTTCCATATAGTTCTTCGTTCATCGTACCTCCGTTTCTGCAAAGGCTTCCTTTTCTGATTTCCATTAAAAAAGGAAAGTCTTCGCCTGTGTGGCGGGTACGGTCACTCCCTTCGTCCGCTCCCGCCCGTTCTTTTCGTTACATTGTTCTGGAATCAAGCATAGAACTTCTGAATGGAATGTCAGATTTGACAGACGGCGGGAAATCCGCCAGTTGCCGAACGGCTTACAGAATTTTTATGCTTAGTTGTATTTTATCATCCCGGTTCCCTGGTTTCAACATCATTTTTCCGACTTATTAGCATTCAACTGCTTTTGGTTATTTTTCATGAGGTAGGGAAAATAACATAATGAATGAGCATGCAGGAAACGGCCCGTTCCCCGGACGCAGTTTTTTATTTCATCCCCCTCCCGGCTGATATCCGTTCATGCAACAGATACACATAATCGACACAAAAAGGCTGTAAACGCATATCAGCAAAACAATGGCAAGCTGCCCCCGTGCAACAGCTTCCGAAACATTCTTATAGGTATACAGGCAGAAGCATATCAGCGATATAACCAGTGCCACGGCCAGCAGCAGGAATGATAATGTCACCCCTTCCCTGATATATTCCGGGATTATTCCGGCCGTACTGTGCATGTCCGAAAAAAGCCCAAGGTCATTATTGACCCTTCCGGAAAAGAACAAGCAGACCAATGTGAACAAAATACAAAATAAACCTGTAGCTCTTTTTCTTTTCATTCGTTTTACCCCTTCGTGCTAAACTTTATCCATCGTTCGTGGATGCTTGCCCTGCGCCTTGGATGATAGATAAAGTATATTACAGAGAGTCCTTCCCAGTATAGATATCCTTAATGATTTCTTCGATCGGTACTCCAGCCACCTCCAGATCGATGAGCTCCACATGCTCCATGACATAATGAAGAAAATCCTTCATGGACACGTCTTCCAGCAAAAAGGAAACCTTTTTCTTCCTTTTTTCATCCTTTATCACTTCGACGCCCGGATAATCTATTTCAAAATCTGTTCCCAGTTCCATTTGTATATATCTTCTTTTTCCCCGGATGTCCCTGATCCGGTCTTTTTCTCCGTCATAGACGATCGTTCCCTTATCAATGATGATGATTCTGCCGGCAAGGGTATCGATATCTTCCATGTCATGCGTTGTCAGCAGTACCGTAACCTTTTTCTCCCGGTTGATCTCTCTGACGAATTTCCGAATATTGTCTTTGGCGACAACATCAAGTCCGATGGTCGGTTCATCCAGAAATACAATGGAAGGGTTATGTAAAAAGCTGACTGCCACTTCACAACGCATTCTCTGCCCCAGGCTCATCTGCCGGACCGGCTTATGAAGCAGTTCCCCTATCTTCAGGACCTCATGGAACAGCTCCATATTTTCCTGATACTGCTGTTCTGTCAGGTTATATACATATTTATACAGCCGGAAGGTATCCTCCACAGGAAGATCCCACCACAACTGGCTCCTTTGTCCGAAAACCACTCCGATGCTTTTGTTATACTGCTTTCTTTTCTGCCACGGAGCTATCCCGTCAACAAAGATTTCCCCTTCCGTCGGCGTCAGGATTCCTGTCAGCATCTTTATCGTAGTTGACTTACCGGCGCCGTTCGGACCAATGAGTCCGACAATTTCCCCTTTTTCAATGGAAAAACTGACATGATCGACCGCACGGAATTTTGTTTTCCGTGGCTTCAGAAATCCCCTGACGGATTTTTCCCTCTTTACAATATCAAATTCCTTGACCAGGTTTTTTACCACCATATTATTTTCCATAGCTTATCCACTCCATCAGCTTCCCGAACTCGTATAGTGCTTACATGAAATCTTCCATAATTTACAGATCAGAACGGAAATGACCAGACTTACGGGCAGCGTCATAAAATTGATCAGGGCATCCTTATTTTCCTTTTCCAAAATATATCTGGCCGGGTAATAATTTACAAATGCCAGCGGAAGGACGCATGTCAGGAACAGCAACATCTTTTTTCCGAATATCACCAGCGGATAACTCAGGAAATCGCGGAACGCGTAATACAGATCGCCAAGCCAACTCGAATTAAACATAAATATCGACGTACAGCCGATGAAAACAAATATGCCCGCCTGTATCAATGTTCCGCCTGCAATCCCAGCTGTCAGGATCAATACTTTAAACAGATTCCAGCGGGCAGAAACCTGAAAGCACGCCAGAATCAGGATGATCAAAGACGGAACCAACTGGGAAAAGATTTCCATGATGTGGATGTTATAAAAGATCAGGCTGAAAAGTACCGGCTGCGGTTTCGTAAAAAATTTGTCCAGTTCTCCGTGCGTAATGAGCTTGTCCAGATTACGGAAAGGCTTAAAAAAAATCTGCGCAAGGCTGTAGGAAACGACGTACATCCCGTAAAGAAAGGCAATATCCCATGCATTCCAGCCATACAGGACTTCGATTTTCGACGATAAAACAAGGGCAAAGAGAAGGAACATCAGACGCAACGGCGCAACACTTACACATAAAAGAATAAAATTTAGTTTATATTCTGTCTCCCGCTTAAAACACATATAAAATAATCTTCTGATCAGCATAACTGCACTCATCCTCCCTGAACGGCAAGCTTTTTTCTTCCGCGGCTCCAGACGATCCCGACCAGGATCCCCAGAAAAATAATCCATACAAATTGCAACAGGAAAACAGAAAGAATATTCACATTCGTGATCTCATTACTTTCCAGCAGGATCCTTAACGGCATCTCAAAAATCCAGATGAAAGGCAGCGCCTCCATAACCGCCTGCATCCATGCAGGCATAAGGAAGCTGGGAATGAAGCTTCCTGAAAGGATCCTTATGAGTACATCCGCCAGGAATACCAACGACCAGGCTTCAATAACCCAGAAGCAACTCAGTTCCACCAGGATCCGAACCAGATACATAATCAGAAAAGCGAGCAGTACAGAAATTCCAAAGTAAAGCAGATTCGCCCAGTTAATATTTTCAAACCCGATCGCAAGGAAACAGATAAAAAAGACCGGCAGCCCGACCAGAAACAGATCTCCCATCATCTTCCCGATATTTTCCTGCAGCATCACAAACAGGTAATTCCACGGCTTCAGCAGAGAAATCACAATATTTCCGGTACGTATATCATCCGCAAGCTTACTTTCCACGTTATAAATGATAGACAATATTTGCGACAATGCAGCATATCGGATCATATACTTCTGCATTTCAACATCTTCCGGATACAGGGCTTTCCAGAAAAGGGTCAGAATGAGGACACTGAACGCAGAAACCGCTATTTTCAGCAGCGCGCCGCCCCGATATGCAAATTTGGTTTTTATCCCCATCCCTATCATTGCGCAGAACTTTTTCATCTCTACCTCTCCTGCTTTTTCGTCTTTCTACTTTATCATTTCCCTGTATAATACAAGAGTCGTCCTGAAAATATCTTTTTCCCTTTTCTGATTCAAAAACCCATTGTACTTTTGGATTGCATAGCGCACGCTCTGAAGCCCTGTCCCATGACGAACCCCTCTCCTTTTCGGTTTTACCTCCGTCCGGTCGTCCTGCAGTTCCGGGCAGGCATTTTCAATAATCCATACCATTCCAAAGGGCCTGTTCTCCAGCCGGACCCTGATCCAGCCCTTTCCTTCCATTTTTTCGCATGCTTCAATCGCGTTGTCCAGCAGATTGGACAGGATGCTGCACCAGTCCCTGTCCGAAACAAAGGAATCCGACAGGTCGTCCGATACTATTTTGAAACGGATGCCTGCGTTTTCCGCCTGGTATGCCTTACTTCCCAGTATGGCGTCCACGACCACGCTGCCCGTGTGGAAGCTTTGCCTGATATTACAGTAATCCTCCTGTAATTTACCGATATAATTCCACGCCCTGTCCACTTCCCCATCTTGTAATATGCTGTCGATCACGATCAGATGATTCCGGATATCATGAACCAGAATGTCCCGTTCCCTGTCTCCCTCTATCCTCTCCCGATATTTCTGTTCTGCGGCATCAGCACGTTTTTCCAGTTCGTTGACTTCATATTTTCCTTTTTTCAAAATGTAGAATGTGGCAAGGATGAAAAGTATACAGAGATAGCCAAGCATTCCGAAGAATCCCCGCTTTAACACGAACAGCCTGTCCGACTCATAAAAGACCAGATCACAGAAACATAATATCAAATGCTGGATAACCGGAACGATCAAAAGCCTTTTTTCCATCCTCCCATATACCATCAGGCTTTGTTTTTGCAGTCTGTATATCAGCACAAATGCAATGAATACCAAAGACAGCGATGCCAAACTGAACCATATCTGAGAATAATTGATACCGGACTGTAGCTTCATCATGGCGTCATACCCATTGCTGTACTCTACTGCAATGAGCGTCATCAGATATAAAAAGTAAAGGCTCTCATAAAAGATACCGACGATTACAAAAGCATCCTTCCATCTGATACGGTATCTCCATCTCGCCAGCAAAACTGCCACGACTATTTCAAGCAACACATACAACTGTGAATAAAAAGAGAATATACGCTGATAATATAATAACCCAATCCATATCAATAAACAGATATTCCACAGGACTTTTATGCCGCGCCACAATTTTCTTTTTTCCGCCAGCCTTCCTGTCCACCAATAGGGAATACAGATTTCCAGGCAGCAGACAAATATCTCCAGGATTTCCTTCATTTTTCATCCCTGCCTGTCTGCCGCCTGATTCGCGCAATACATTCCCAGACGCTCTCTCACTTCCTGGATATGCTCTTTGCTTATGGTCAGTGCGCTGCCGTTGCTCAGAATCACCTGACGTGCATTGATCCTGTCTATATGCTCCAGATTGACGATACAGCCTCTTTCCACGAGCATGAATACGTTTCCGTCCAGCTCTTCCAGCACCTTACTGATTGCCTTCCTCTCCTGCTTTTCCTCCGCTTTCAATACAAAACGTACATTCTGATTCTGCTTGTAAATACAGATGATATCACGGTACGGTACTTTTTCATATCTGGAATGGGTTCTTATCGTGTAAAACTTCTTCTCATCCCGCTCCAGTTTTTGCAGAAGCCTGTCCAGGACGTCCGATATTTCTTCTTTGGCCATATCCTTCGTGATAAAATCAAACGCCCTGACCCGGTATCCGGCTTTTATGAACTCTTTATGGGAAGTCAGGAACACAATATTCGTGGAATCGCTCAACTCCCGGCTTTTTTCCGCAAGCTCCCTGCCGTCCATCTGCGGCATCTCGATATCCAGAAAGCAGATGTCGTATTCCCTTTTTTCCAGAAACTCCCAGTACAGCGGCTCCGGGTTTTCATAAGCGTCAATCTCACATAAAACTGCTTTTTCAGCCAGATAGTTCCCAAGCAGCCCCTTCATGAGAGCCAGGAATTCCGCCTCATCGTCCGCCAGACATATTCTTATCATCTCTGTCCCTTTCAAAGCCGGTTTTACCCTATTTGAATATTAATATCACAGTTATATGAATTTGTGGCTATAATGTCATAAAAAGCCCATTTTTGTCATTCAATTCTGTGTATCAGAATAAATTCGGTACATCTGCTGATATACTTTTCTGGTATTCTGGTATTTTCCGGAAGAATGCAGGCCATAGATTTCCTCAACACTGTATGGCAGATTATAAAGGTTTTCTCTGGTAATCAGGACAAAATAATTGTCCGATCCCTGAACGGACTCCGCAAATTCTTCTGTATTTATGAAAGCATTCTCCTCGTCCGTAAAAGAACATGCTTCCCTTTCATCTGTTCCACCTACACGTATCTTCCCGCAATTTCGACAAATTCCGACATATTATGAACCATTTCTCCAGTGTTCAGAATTTTAGCCTGAAATTCCTCTTTTCCAAAGTCCATGATATGACGGAGGTTAATAGTCAGGTCTTTCTGCTGGCCGATCCTTAAAATCCACTTTGCGCAGTTATCCCCGCACGCAGAGGCATTAAAGATTTTATTCGACTCGTCAAACGCCATAAGAATCAGCGTCTTGACGCCGCCGGATAACTCTTTGACGGAAATGGGACCAAGAACCGGGCTGTCAATCAGGTGGCAGCTCACCACGGTTGACTTGTCCACATCCTTTATCATTTCCACGGAAAGCTTCTCCGTAATCCATTCATCTTCATATCGATTGTCAAACCAGGCAGGCGGATAATAGATCGCCTCCTCCATTTTTCCCAGATAAATACTCAGCATATCATCCTCATTTTCCTGCCGCTACCGGCGGCATTTTTCCCGATGCGGCCCGAAGCTTCCGGTTCGGACCAGGCTGCTTTTCCTTTTTTCTCAGTATAGCATATCCGCTCTGTCCCGGACAGTCAACCTCCGGAAATTTCTTTCAGTGCATTTTCTGTCTGTAATCCGTCAACCTGATTTTTTCCTTTTCCAGAGCCGCACAGCCCGCCGGAACCATGGGCACAGATTCCCGATCTGCTCCACAGTCCCGGCGGGCTTTTTTCTTTCCGATATTCAGCCTCCGGATACGGGGCTGATGATGATGTTTTCCGGGGCGATCCCGGTTTTTCTGGTGACGATGTCCTCAATCTGGGCGCGCTGGGCGTCGGTGAGGGTTGATGCGTTCACGACCACGTCCACCATGGTACCGCTGATGCTGACCACCACGTCGGTGAAGCCCTTGGCTTCCAGAAGAATCTCGGCGGCGGTCTCTTTTTCGGCCATGTCAGTGAGATTGATCATGCCGTTGATGGCGTCCTGCTTCTGTTCTTCACTGATGTTTTCATTATTGATGATGTCCAGCAGGGTTTCCTTGTTTCTTGCCCTGGTCTGCTCCTTCTGGAGCTTGGCACCGGCGAGGGAGCTGATTCCGGCGGAACTGGTAAAAACAGCTTCGCCCGGAGTGCCGCTGTCAGATACGCTCTCTCCCTCCTGGACGAGCTCCGCGCTGGCCTCATCGATGGCTTCCGCCGCCACGGCCACGTCCGCCTCCACCTCTCCGGAAAGCGCTCCGTCCGCCGACATGCTTTCATCCAGATAATTTTCAACAGCAGCGGCTTCCTGATCAGAATCCAGGCTTTCAATATCGGACACATTTGCACTGTCCAGATCGGATACGATGTCCTCCTCCGAAAGATCCAGAAGGGCGGTCATATCCTCTTCCTCTGCGTTTTGCGCATCCGCACTCGCAAGCTGCTCCTGCCCCGCTTTTGTCCCGGCGAAATTCAGATATCCCGCCACGGCGATCATGATCGCCAGAGCCGTAATCATAATCTGATTGCGTTTCAACACATTTTTCACTCCTGTTCCCTCTGCTTTCTGCTATTTCATCTTAACTACTTTAATCTTATGAGCCTCTATATCAAATAATGCCTGAATCACTTCGGTTATGTTTTTCTGGATCAGGGCGTCTCCGCCTCCCTGGGCGACCACGGTCACGCCCTCGATTTCCGGCTGTGTGGTCTGGGAAATATAAGGCGTCCGGTTCCCCTCCGAATCCGTGATGTACACCGTGCTTTCCTCCTGCCTTGCGCTTTCCGACTCCCTGGTCCCTCCCGCGCTGTCTGTCTCGCTCACCCACCCCGATTCCGAAGGCACATCCTTCTCCACCACCTGCTCTCCCGAATCCCGGATTGTGATCATCACCTTCACTTCTCCCACTCCTTCCATGGCGGAAAGGAGTTCCTGCAGCTCCTCCTCCATCCGTTTGGCGTATCCCTCCCCTCCGGATGCGGCATCTCCCCCATCGGCCGCTTCCCCCGTCTCCATGCCCTCCTGCGCCGTGAGCGTTCCTTCCCGGGTATCTTTCCCCGTATCCTCCTGTCCGTCACCCCCGGAAAACCTGTCTGCCGGAATGGCGATCACCATGAGCAGAAGTCCAAGGAGAGCCACCACTGCCATGTTTTCTTTGGTGAGCTTTTTCTTCCATTTGGCAAGGTAATCCCTGCAATTTGCCCTGCCGTCTGCCTTGCGTTCATTCATTCCAGACCACCTCCAGATTTTCCGGCTCCATTCCGAGTTCCCGGGCGAGGGCGTTTTGAAGCTCCCCTCCCGTTTCTTCCCGGCCCCCGGCATCCATTTCCTCCTCTCCCTCCTTCGCTTCATCCGTCTCTCCCACCCGGATCTGTCCCACCCGGATTTCTCCGACGCC
>UQVK01000059.1 GCA_900544445.1 uncultured Lachnospiraceae bacterium | reverse complement strand
CCGGTGGGGGCGACGTCAAAAGGAAATCACCTCATTTTAATAGTATACTTCTCTTGCATTTTTCTATTAAATGTATTAAAATAAAAACGAAAATTATATTTTGTTTTTATTTTGCGCGAGGTGATGTAATGCCACGGGTAGCTTATTCTGAGAAAGATAAGGAGCGTATCAGAACAGCACTTATTACAGTTGGGCTTGAACTCATGGCAAAACAGGGCATACAGCATACAACGGTGGAACAGGTTTATAAAAAGGTCGGTATTTCGCGAACATTCTTTTATTCGTTTTTCTCAACAAAAGAAGATCTGGTGCTTGAAACATTATATTGGCAGCAGCCTAGAATTGTTGAGTATGTTCAAAAACTGATGGCTGATCCTGCATTAACATGGCGCGACACTGTGAAAAAATTTCTCTATGATTGCTGTTATGGAGAGAAAAGTGGAATCGCTGTTTTAACAATTGAGGAGCAGCAGCTGATTTTTAAACGTCTGTCAAAGGAAAGCTATCAGGTGTTTCGGCAAAAGCAGCGGCAGCTTTTTGGGAAAATTTTGGAAACCTTTGGGATAGAGGCAGACGCAAGAAGAATCAATCTGTTTACAAATTTAAGTCTGACAGTGATGGTCATTCGCAGAGCGCTTCCGGATACTCTTCCTTTGTTTGTCCCTGAGGCTGCGGATGAAACAATCGATGTTCAGCTTGATGCGATTGTGGATGTCCTGGAGAAGCTGAAAACGGCTTCTAGTTCATGAATGGTAGAAAATAGGTAAATCCGTCCGAATATTGTGCTGCGGACTAATATTCAGGCGGAATTTACTTTAAGAAAAATAAAAATAAATTTTAATATTTGTATTTATTTTGTGATGCTATGGCTGGCATCCATACGCTTTCAAAATAAAGATTATAGGAGGAGAACGTTATGGGATTTTTTAGCAAATTGTTTAAGGGACCGGAAATCGACATGGAAAAGAGCAATGCAAATGCAAAGAAAATGCGTGTTTTATTTAATCATGTTGTAACAGATGGGGACAATTATAGGCTGATTTTCGGCTATACCGAGGATGTCAGTCGTTTCAATTATGGATTTGTTCATGGAAGCAAAACAAAAATCGGAAATTTAATTGTTGGCTGGAATGAGGCCAGCAAAACAATCGTGGTCGTTCCCACAGTTCCCGATCTTTCTGGCTGTGGTGACCCGACCTACTACCGCCGCTCTGAAATTTTAAAAGCTTACCGTAATAAGTACCCTACAGATGCTTTTATCATTTATCCGGACAGAAAGGGGTATATTGGCATCAATGCCTATGATTGGCTGGAAGATGAAAAGCTATACGTCTATGTGTCTCAGGACGATGAGCTGGCTGCTTTTACTGACTTCTTTATGAATACATTTGCAACAAAGTGAGGTGAAAAATGCCTTTGGGAGAAATGGGAGCATTCTTATTGTTTCTTGCAGTAATATTTGTATTTGGTAATCTGTGGTTCCATTTTGTAGAAACAATATTAAGGTGGATCAAAAAGCTATTTATGGGTCATAAAAATCCTCCGATGTGGCATAGATTCCCCGTATATAAGGATGAGAATGATTGATACAAACGAAATTAGGACCTTGATGGGCCAATAGTAACATTCAGGCATTTTATTAAGAGATATATAAAAGCGCAAAGTCAGCTCTGTTGCAATACTGGCCTTGCGCTTTTCTCATAGGACAACCTGAAACTTGCATAGAAATATGTGGAAGGAGGTGTATGTTCTGTGAGCAGTCTAAATGTTGCGGCGCTTTCGAGCGTGGATATTCAAAAGATAAAAAAGGAAGAGTTGACTGATATAAGAAGCATAAAGCTTGATCCAAGTGTTCCTCAGGATCTCCGGGCAGTCTATGTATTGAAGGAAATGGGAAATCCTTATTGTTTCCGCGTGGGCGACTTGGGCGTAAAGTTGGAGTTTTTGGACAGCGCCCCATCTTTGCAGGATGCCCTTTCCGATTTCTTTCAGCGCAAAAAGAGCGGCCTATAACTTCCCACCCTATCTGCTGGACACTTTGTCCAGAGGCGGAGGCATCCTTGATGGGGCCCCTGAACAAAGTTACAATATAGGTGTAATGTGATAGGGAAGGAGGCTATCATGGCACGGAGAAGCCGGGCTGTTGTTGAAACTGTTAAAGCAAAATTCCGGGTATGGAGAATTGCAATCTATATCCGACTTTCTAAAGAGGATGCGCGTTGTCTTGACGAGTCCGAAAGCGTAACAAACCAGCGGCAGATTATTGAAGATCATATTGCCGGATTTAATGACGGTGACGAGTATATTATTGTTGACGAGTATGTGGACGACGGTATTTCCGGCACAACGGATGACGAGCGGGATGATTTCCAGCGGATGCTGGCTGACATTAAGCGGGGGCGTGTAAACTGTGTGATCGTGAAAGACCTTGCACGTTCTTTCCGAAACTACAGTGATCAGGGCTATTATCTGGACGACTGGTTCCCCCGGTACAATGTCCGCTTTATCTCTCTGTATCACCAGCCGCTGGACAGCTACAGAGAACCGCAGAATATGCGGAGCATCGCCGTTCCAATCCAGGGTGTTCTCAACGAAAACCACTGTGCGGAAACCTCTGACAAGGTACGCGAGGTGTTTGATATGAAGCGCCGCAACGGTGCGCACATCGGCTCCTTTGCCGCTTATGGATATATCAAAGACCCCAACGACAAAAACGCGCTTGTGGTTGACGAAGAGGCCGCCGCCGTTGTCCGGGATATTTTCAATATGTTTCTGGACGGTATGAGCAAAAACGCCATTGTCCATTTTCTGAACGATCACGGGATATTAAGCCCCGCCGCTTACAAGCGGGAGCGCCTGGGGCTGAAATACCAAAATCCCAGCGTTGATCCTGCTAAACCGTCTTTATGGTGTGCACAGTCCATCACTACCATATTGAAAAACCGTATGTATTGCGGAGATATGGTGCAGGGGCGCTATCGCATGAAAAGCTACAAGGTACACGTTCAAGAAGTTGTCCCGGAGGACGAGTGGTATATCGTAGAAAATACCCATGAGGCAATCATTGACCGGGAAACCTTTGAAAAGGTACAGCGGCTCCTGATCCGGGACACTCGTACGGGCCCCCAGCAGAAAAAGCTGTATCTATTCAGCGGCTTTTTAAAATGTGCTGACTGTGGCAAGGCTATGACCCGGAGCAAAGTCGGAAATGTGGTGTACTATTACTGCCGTACTTATAAAGACCAGTCGAAAACGGCTTGTACCAAACACACCATCAAGCATGACCGTTTGGAAGCTGCTGTCCTCTACGCAATTCAACAACAGGTCTATCTGGCTGTCGATTACACAAAGACCATTGAACGGATCAACCGGGCCCCGCTGGTAAAAAGCCAGTCCAAAAAGCTGATGGATGCCATTGAACAAAAGGAACGGGAACTTGCTAAAATTACCCGTTACAAGCAGGCTATTTACCAGGACTGGAAAGACGGCGAGATTTCTCATTCTGACTATCGTCACATGAAAGAGGACTATGAGCGGCAGGCAGAGGCCCTGGATGAAGTCATTGGAAAGCTCCGGGCGGAGCAGGCGGAACTGGAAAACGGCATTGACACCGAAAACCCGTTCTTGACTGCGTTCCGGCAGTATCAGAACATCGACAAGCTGACGCGGGACATTTTGATTGAATTAGTAGACCATATCAAGATACACGAGGGCGGCTATATCAGCATTGTATTCCGCTTTGCTGACGAGCTCCGCCGTATTCAAGAATTTATCGAGGTCAATACCCATAACGAGGCGGTTTGACAAAAAACCGCATTTTTACAGATAGTCGCCTTTCCTAAATAAACCGTCCCGGTCGGTCCGGTGGGGCCGGTTGTTCCTGTCGGGCCGGTCGCGCCTGTGCTTCCTGTCGGACCGGTAACACCGGCAGGCCCTGTGGGACCGGTTATGCCAGTCGCGCCAGCGGGTCCGGCAGGGCCGGTCGGGCCGGTACAGCAGTGCGGGGGAACCGGTTTCGGCCGCCTCCGGCAGTGTCCGGCCGATATGCAGCAGCAGGGTGGTCTGCCATTCTGTTCTGCCTGTCTTTTTTGCTCTTTCTGTTGTTCCATCCAATCCGGATTCTTTTTTTCTTCCATCTGATCCATTCCTGTTCCTTTCTCATTCCTCATGTCCAAAATAACGTCGATTCTGCAGATAATATGGCGACTGCGGGCGATATCTGCCGGCCCGTTCGTTATATTCCTCCGCCTGTCTGCGGTCTCCGAGCCTGTCAAAACAGATACAGAGCTGGATACAGGGAAGGAATCCGCAGCAGTCCCGTTCCACAAAACCGCCCTCATCAGTCCGTTCGGGCAGAGACAGCGCAGCCTGATACCAGAAAACGGCCGCCTCATATCTGCCCCTGTCCAGAAAATGTTTTCCCAGATCACAGCAGATTTCCGCACGGGGTCTATCCAGCGTCAGCGCGTGCAACAAAGCTTCCAGCGCCTCTTCTTCCCGCCCCTGCCGGTAACGACAACCGGCAAGCAGCCTTAACGCATCAACCCGGTTTACGATCCAGGCGTCCGGATTCTTCAGAAAGCGTTGAAAAACCTTCTCCGCCTCCTCATACCTTTCGTGAAAATACAGCTCTCTTCCATAATAATATTGCTGTCTTGCATCCGGCTTCCAGCCCTTTGCAAGCTGCCCTTCATAGATTCGAAGATTTCTGCCGCTCTCGCCCGGACCATTCTTTTCATGCCGTATGGGGGCTTCCAGATGAAGAATATTCCCAAAAGGCACGATTATCTCATGCACGGGTCCAATCCAGACGCTGCGCGGACAATTTCTGACAATCCGTTCCCGCTCATAAATGAAAACAGGATTACCGGCTTCATCAAAGGCTGTCTGATAGGGAAGCATAATCACATCGGTTTTCGGATCCATCCGCTCTTTTTTCTCTGCCAGAAGGCGCAGGGAGCTTTCCGGGAGAACGTCATCTGCATCCATCCACATCAGGTAGTCTCCCGATGCCCGGGCAAAAGAAAAATTTCTTGCGGCTGCGAAGTCATCCCCCCATTGAAAATCATAAATCTGATCCGTAAATCGTTCCGCGGTTTGTTTCGTCCCGTCTTCCGATCCCGTATCCACAATGATAATTTCATCCACCAGCTCTCTCACGCTGTTCAGACAGCGTTCCAGCACATCTTCTTCATTTTTTACGATCATGCACAGGCTCCAGGACGACATTTTTTTCTCCGTCATTTCAAAATCCATGAGAATCTGACATTCTTCTCTGTATTCTATGCTTTTTTTGCGGAAAGGGTTCTGCATATTCCATGTTT
This sequence comes from uncultured Lachnospiraceae bacterium, assembly GCA_900544445.1. GTDB lineage: Bacteria > Bacillota > Clostridia > Lachnospirales > Lachnospiraceae > Eisenbergiella > Eisenbergiella intestinigallinarum. The sequence goes on along the minus strand of UQVK01000059.1, from coordinate 18,283 downwards.
CTTTTCTGTTTGATTTTCGGACCGGCAGATTTCTTCACAAAAGGAAATTTTACTATTGTGTATTTTTATGCATCAGGTTACAATGTTAATGCATTTTGCGAAAAATCGCCTGATAAATATATTGTAGTAGGAGGAGATATGTAGTTATGTCTGCGAAAAACAAAAAGGGGCAGACCGTTTCGGCCAAAAAGGATCTGACAAAGCTGAAAACGCCCCATACTTATGCAATTATTTTTTTTGTTGTCCTTTTCTGCTGGATTCTGACCTTTCTGATTCCGGCCGGAAAATTCAGCACCCATACCATTGAGTATACGGATGCCAACGGGGAAACCGCCTCAAGGACGGTCCTGATGGCGGATACCTTCCGTTACAGTTACCGTCTGAATACGGATTTCGTGGCAGATGCGCTTGGCAGGATCAGCCTGGATCAGGCTCTGATGGAAGAGCTTGATGTGGATCCGGAGGCTCTGAGCGCTCTCATGCAGACGGATTCCTCCGCATGGGTCCAGGAGGATCTGGATGCTGTCGGCATCAGCGATGATGAAATGTACTCCCTGTATGGGGAAGCTTTTTACGATACCAGCAGGAAGCTTCACAAGGTTGCCAACGTTTGGGGAACGGAGGACTTCGGAGGTTTCGGTTTCCTGAACTATGTTTTTGAAGGCCTTGTGAGCGGCGACCGCTCCGGTTCTGCCGTTGGAATCTGCGCCCTGATTCTGGTTGTGGGCGGCGCTTTCGGCATCATCATGAAAACCGGGGCCATCGATGCGGGAATCTATGCGTTTATCAAAAAAACCAGGGGCCTGGAGCGTCTGGCTCTTCCGCTTCTCTTTCTCCTGTTTTCCCTTGGCGGCGCCACCTTCGGCATGGCGGAGGAATGCATCCCCTTCGCCATGATCATGGTTCCCTTTGTCATCGCCCTCGGTTATGACTCCATTGTGGCGGTAACCGTGACCTATGTGGCATCTCAGGTCGGGAATGCGGTATCCTGGATGAGCCCCTTCTCAGTTGCAGTGGCTCAGGGAATCGCCGGGGTTCCCGTGCTTTCCGGCGCCACCTTCCGCCTGGTGATGTGGGTGGTCGTATCCCTGGCCGCAGATGCCTTCATGATGGTATATGCGGAACGGGTCCGCAAAAACCCTCAGAAATCTGTGGTCTATGCAGAAGATTCCCACTTCCGCAGCCGGATGAATTCCGTAAGCGAAGAGGAAAAAGAATTTACCCTCGGCCATAAACTGATTCTTCTGGAAATGCTGGCGGTTCTGATCTGGATCATCTGGGGCGTCACACAGAGGGGCTTCTATATCCCGGAAATCGCTTCCCAGTTCTTTGTCATGGGCTTTGCAGCCGGCGTCACCGCCATCATATTCCATCTCAACGGCATGACCATCAATGGAATGGCCTCCGCTTTTCAGGGCGGCGTTTCCGATCTGGCCGGTACAGCGGTTGTGGTGGGCATGGCGAAGGGAATTCTCCTGGTTCTGGGCGGTTCTGAAGCGGATGTTCCTTCCACTCTGAACACCGTTTTGTACGGAATCGGAACCCTTCTGGATGGCGTTCCCGCATTCATAGGCGCATGGGCCATGTACATTTTCCAGAGCCTGTTCAATCTGGTCGTAACCTCCAATTCCGGCCAGGCGGCTCTGACCATGCCGATCATGGCGCCCCTTTCCGATCTGGTGGGCGTTCCCCGGCAGATTGCTGTTCTCGCCTACCAGCTTGGCGCGGGCTTCGTTGACGCGTTTACGCCTGTGTCCGCCAGCCTGATCGGCGTGCTCGGCGTTGCCGGAATCGAATGGGGCAAATGGGCAAAATTCCAGATCAAAATGCAGGCATTTTTCTTCCTCATGGGCACGATCATCATCGCGGTCGCAGTGGCAATTAATTTCCACTAAACCCATGCAGGCGGCGCCGGCTGTCTCCTTATGACCGGCGTATAACGGAAAACAGATTCAGACAGGAAAGCAGGAGCAGATATGGCAATGGTTATGATCCTCAGAAACGCCGAAGTTTATCAGCCGGAATATGCCGGGAAAAAGGATATTCTCATCCTTGGCAGAACGATTGCCGCCGTCGGGGAAAATCTGAAGGCGGATTTCGGCGGAAGCCTTGAAGTTATGGAAATCAATGCGGAAGGCATGGCCGCTGTTCCGGGCTTTATTGACAGCCATGAACACATTCTCGGAGGCGGAGGGGAAGGCGGCTTCCACACCAGGACTCCGGAGGCCTCTCTGGGGGACCTGACCCGGAACGGAATCACCACCGTGGTCGGCTGCATCGGTACGGACGGCATCGCAAGAGACGCCGCCGCCCTGCTGGCCAAGGCCCATGCGCTTGAGGAAGAAGGGGTCACCGCATACGCCTATACCGGCTCCTATCAGGTTCCGGTCCACACCCTGACCGGCAGTCTGATGAAGGATATTATGATGCTGGATAAGGTGATCGGCGTGGGAGAAATCGCCATTTCCGATCACCGCTCCTCCCAGCCCACCTTTGAAGAGTTTGCCCGGATCGCGTCGGATGCCAGGGTGGCGGGTATGCTGTCCGGGAAAGCAGGAATCGTAAACGTCCATCTGGGGGACAGCCCCCGCAAAATTGATCTCATCCAGCGGGTGATCCACGAAACCGAGATTCCCGCTTCTCAGTTCCTTCCCACCCACGTAAACAGAAATGCGGACCTGTTCCAGGCCTGCCTGGAGTTTGCGAAGGAAGGAGGAAGCATTGACTTCACAGGAAATGAAGACATCGACTATTGGGAAACGGTCAGCGATGAAATCCGTGTCTGCAAAGGGATTCGCCGTCTTCTGGATCTGGGAATCTCCAGCGACCGCTTCACCATTTCCTCCGACGGCCAGGGCAGTCTGCCCATCTTCGACGAAAAGGGGCAGTATCAGGGAATCGGCATCGGAAAGGCCTCCTGCCTTCTGAAGGAAATCCGGGAATGCGTACAGCAGGAAGGAATCCCTCTGGAAATCGCCATTAAGGGAATCACATCCAATCCCGCTTCTATTTTAAAACTTTCTTCCAAGGGCCGGCTTCGGGCGGGTTTTGATGCCGACATCTGTCTTCTGGATGAGAGTACCCTTGCTCTGCATACCGTAATCGCGAAAGGCCGGATTATGGTATACGGTGGAAAGCAGCAGGTATTCGGCACCTTTGAGCGGTCATAAAAAGCAGAAAAAAGTCCGGAAGACCTTTTTGTCAGGTTTTCCGGACTTTTCAATCTGTATCTTTCTGAGATTATTCAGCAACGGTCTCGGTAGCGGTCTCAGTTGCTGCTTCCGTAGTAGCTTCCTCAGTGGTAGCTTCTTCGGTCGTGGTCTCTTCGGTAGCTGCCTCAGTGGTAGCTTCCTCAGTCGTGGTCTCCTCGGTAGCTGCTTCGGTGGTGGTCTCTTCGGTAGCTGCCTCGGTGGTAGCCTCTACAGTGCTCTCCACAACGCTGGACTCAACTTCGCTGCTCTCTACAGCTGCGCTGGACTCAACGGTAGCTGCTACAGTGGACTCCTCAGTCGTGGTGGTTTCGGTGGATCCGCATGCAACCATCATTGCGGACGTAAGAACTGCTGCTGTTAAAACTGCTACAATCTTTTTCTTCATAATAGAACTCCTCCTTACTTACAGCTCTCCGGCTCCATTCAAAATTGGAACCGGAGCTTTATTACGAGGTAGAGAATAGCACGTTTTTCTCCCAATGTAAAGAGTTTTTATAATTTTTTTTAACAAATTATGAATTTCATAAGGTTTTGTTCACAATTCGTTCACATTCATCGTATTTTCCCCTAAAACCCCTTTTTTTATGGCGGTTTGCCACGCTTTGTGTTAAACTCTGCATAAAAAGAACCCCTGTTTTTCAGGGGCAGCAACGGAGGTATCCCCTATGTCATCTTTTCTTCTGGAATGCTGTGTGGATTCCGTCGAATCCGCATGCAATGCCGTCCAGGGCGGCGCTGACCGGCTGGAACTGTGTTCCGGCCTTGTCATCGGCGGAATTACGCCGACCCTTTCCCTTTATGAACAGATCCGCCTGCATACCGATCTTCCCATCCACGCTCTCATCCGGCCGCGCTTCGGCGATTTCCTCTACAGCCCGGAAGAACTGTCCGTGATGGAACGAGAGATCCGTTCCTTCCGCCGCGCCGGAGCACAGGGCGTGGTGATCGGCTGCCTGACGGCGGACGGCGCGCTTGATCTGGAAGCGATGAAACGCCTTCTGAATGCGGCAGACGGCATGTCCGTCACCCTCCACCGCGCCTTTGATATGTGCAGGGATCCGTTCGAAGCGCTGGATCAGGCAAAGGAACTTGGCATCCGCACCATCCTCACCTCCGGACAGGCAGACGTCTGCATACACGCCATTCCGATGCTCAGCAGGCTCTGCGCGCAGGCGGGCGATTCCCTCACCATTCTGGCAGGCGCCGGAATCAACGAAGAGGCGGTACGTCTTCTTCTCGCCCATACCCCTCTCACCGCTTTCCACATGTCCGGCAAGAAAATTCTGAAAAGCGGCATGCGCTTCCGCAATCCGAACGTATCCATGGGCCTTCCCGGCCTGAGCGAATATGAAATATGGCGGACCGACCCGGAATCCATCCGCGCCGTCCGCCGCCTGCTCCAGTAAAAATTCTTAATCGGCGTCCTATGACGCCTCGCAACCTGAGAAGAATGCCCTCCAGGCATTCTTCGGCATAAAGAAGGGCTGTGGCCCTTCTTTATGCTTCGCAACGCCAGAAAAACGCGCTGTATGGCGGAAGTTCACTTCCGCCTCCAAAGTCATGCTCTCTGCCGGTGATCAGATCCACCGCCATGCCGCAGCCGGCATCGAAATGAGCGGTGTAGGGTTCGCTGTCCGCATTGATAGCGACAAGCACTCTCTCCCCTTCCACTGCACGTTCAAAAATACACTGTTTATTCGTCAGAACCACAGAACGGAAGCCACCGTAATTCAACGCCTTTGACCCCTTTTTCGCTGCGGAGAGCTTTCCGACAAACTCCGTCAGCTCATTTTCCACTGGTTCCTCAAAGCTGGGACGAAGCGCCGGATCGCCGTCGCTCTTATTCCCCTTTGCTCCCCATTCGCTTCCATAGTAAATGCACGGAATTCCCGGCATACCAAACGCGAGCGCATAAATCAGCGGCAGATGCTTTTCATTGGTCAGAATGCTCGCCACACGGCTCACATCATGATTATCCACAAAGGTCATCAGATGCAGGCCCTTGTATAAGGTCCATCCCTCCGGCCCGAACTGCCGCAGCAGGGAATGGTTGATCTCAAACAGATTCATGCTGTTAAAGCTGGAATACAGGCCCTTATAGCATTCGTAGTTGGTGCAGGAATGCAGCATCTGGTCGTTCACCAGCGTCTTATAATCTCCATGGAGAATCTCACCCACCAGGAAGAAATCCTTCTTCAGCCCGTCGCAGAAGCTGCGTAGCCTGCGCACAAAATCATGATCCAGCAGATAAGCCACATCCAGACGCAGTCCGTCAATATCGAAGGTTTCCACCCAGAAACGGACGCTCTCCAGAATATGGTTCACCACCTCTTCATTTTTCAGATTCAGCTTCACCAGATCGTAATTGCCTTCCCAGCCCTCGTACCACAGACCGTCGTTGTAGTTGGAATTTCCGCCCAGATTAATATGAAACCAGTTCAGATAAGGAGAGTTCTCCCGGTTTTTCAACACGTCCTGAAAGGCCCAGAAGCCTCTTCCCACATGGTTGAACACACCGTCCAGCACCACGCGGATTCCGGCCTCATGCAGGCTCCTGCACACCTCTGCAAAATCCTCGTTGCTTCCAAGCCTGCAGTCAATTTTTCTGAAATCTCTTGTATTATAACCGTGGGTATCAGATTCAAATACCGGTGAAAAATAGATCGCATCCGCGCCGATTCCCCTGATATGGGGAATCCACTCCTTTACCTTCAAAATACGGGACTTTTCCACACCATCATTTTCAAACGGCGCCCCGCAGAAGCCCAACGGATAGATCTGATAAAATACGCTTTCATATGCCCACATTTTATATATCCTCTTTTCCTGCCGCCATGACGGCATTATTCTAAAATAGACACTGCGCAATCATTATACCACGCGCGCAGAGGGGAAAGCGACGCCGAAGGCGGCATTTTCCTCTCAAGCCGGGGATTGACGGTATAATCCCCGCACAGCGGGGCGGCACGATACAATCGTGCCGGATTGCGCTTCGCGCAATCATTATACCACGCGCGCAGGGACTGCGTCACTCTTTTTCTGGCGGACGAGTAAACTGTAACGAAATAGCTATCCACATTTCCCCCTGTCCCTTTATCCACACCCTGAATCCTGTGGATAAGCGGCAAAAGTTTTCCACAAAACGGCGAAAATATGATTGACCAGTTCAGTTCCATATTCTCCTTTTTCCCCTTTGTGTGAAAATGTGGAAAACCCTCTGGTCCCGCTGTCTGCCTGCTCTTTCGGTCAAAGTAATCCCCAATTTCCACATACTTATCCACAATCCATCCAGTCAATCACGGCCTGTCCACCATCGGTTTCAACAAAAAGCCCCAATTTCTTCTCAAAAACTCCTTTTCTCACACACTTATCCACAAGTCTTCTTTTTACAGCCACTCATCCCAGAACCGTTCCACTCTGCCTGCAATCCGGTCTACGGTAACGGCCTCATATTCCACCCACTCCCTGGGGAACAGCCGCTGATAGGAGCCCGTGAGGAAACGGTCGTCCAGAAGCACTACGATTCCCACATCCTCCGCCGTGCGGATCACCCGCCCTGCCGCCTGCAGAACCTTGTTCATTCCCGGATACCGGTAGGCATAATCGAATCCGTTTTTTCCCATCCCGTCAAAATACCGCTTTAAAATCTCCCGTTCGGTGCATACCTGAGGCAGTCCGGTTCCCACGATGACTGCACCGATCAGGCTGTCCTTTTTCAGATCGATTCCCTCGCTGAAAATTCCTCCCATCACGCAAAAACCCAGCAGGCTTCTGTCCTCCTCCTGTTCCACCTCCATGTGGATCATTTCTTCCAGTTCACACTCCCTGTTCCCCTCAAACCTCCCGAGGAAATATTCCCGGTCCTCCTCGGTCATATAGTCCTCCTGGATCAGGCACTCCTCCTGTTCCTCATCCAGAAAGCATTCTTCATAAATCTCATAAACATTCTGCAGAAAGGCGTGGGACGGGAAAAAAATCAGATAATTACCATGCCGCTGTCCCGTGATTTCATGCAGATAGCGGGCGATGTTATAGTATTCCTGCCTTCCCCGCCTGGTATAACGGCTCGTCACATCCCTTCCGATAAAAAGCCCTTTCCGGCGCGGATCAAAGGAGGATTGGGCATAAACCTCATAATCCTCTCCGTCACCGCCAAGCAGCCCCTTATAATACTGGATGGGAAGAAAGGTGGCGGAAAAGAGAACCGTGCTTGCCGCCCGGTCCATACACTCCTTCAGATTGACCGAAGGATTGACACAGAACAGCTTCAGCAGAAATTCCCCGTTTTCTCCCAGGAGTTCCGTATAGACCACATAGTTGTCGTCCAGCCTGTCATAGATATCCAGAAAATGGGTCAGAAGGAAATAGAATTCCAGAATTTCTTCCCGTACCGGGCTCTCGTCATGCTCCTCCAGCCAGCTTCCCATGGTCTCTGAAAGCCGCTCTACTCCGTTCACCAGGTCGTCGATTTCCTTAACGGGTATCACCCGGAAGCCTTCGCATTCCCGTTTCAGGGCGAGCAGAGCCGTATTGCACTTTTCCAGCTGCCGCTCCAGCTTTCTGTCATATTCCTTCACCATCCGCTTCAGCGCAAGGAAATCCTCCTTTACCAGAACGGCGCTGTACATCTCCCGCCCACGCTCCACCAGATTGTGTGCCTCATCGATCAGAAACAGATACGGTCCGCCCGCTCCCTGCGTCTGACTCCCTTCTCCGAAAAAACGCTTCAGATAAACATGGGGATCGAACACATAATTATAATCACAGATGATCCCGTCGGAAAACAGGCTCATATCCAGACTCAGTTCAAAGGGACAGACCTGGTACCTGCGCGCATATTCCTCGATGGTCTCCCGGTGATAATGATCCTCATGCAGCAGGAGGTCATACATGGCCTCGTTGATCCGGTCATAATGCCCCTTTGCAAAGGGGCAGGCAGCCGGGTTACAGTCCGCCTCCTCCAGGAAGCAGATCTTGTCCTTCGCCGTCAGGATGACGGTTTTCATACGCAGTCCCTTCCCCCGCAGAAGCTGGAAGGTGTTGTCCGCCACCGTTCTTGTAATGGTTTTCGCCGTCAGATAAAAAATGCGCTCCGCTTTTCCCTCGCCCACGGCCTTCACCGCCGGGAAAACCGTGGAGAGCGTCTTTCCCACTCCCGTGGGAGCTTCAATGAACAGCTTCTTCCCCCTCACAATGCTCCGGTACACGTATCCGGCAAGCTCCTTCTGTCCTTCTCTGTACGCATAGGGAAAAACGAGCGCCCTGATCGAATCCGTGCGGATTTGCTGCCATTCATATCCGAAATCCGCCCACTTTTTGTACTCCTCCAGCAGGCTGAAAAACCATTCCTCCAGCTCCCTTACGGAATACTCCTGCGTAAAATAGCGAAGCTCCTCCGTCTCCATATTGCAGTAGGTCATCCGAACCTTCATCCGCTCCCGGTTCTGCCCTGCCGCATACATATAGGCATAGCACTTCGCCTGTGCCAGATGCACGGGCACAGGCTCCTTCATCTTCTCCAGATCCCGGTAGGTTCCCTTGATCTCATCTATGGTCACGGCTTCCGACAGCGCGCTGTCCCCATGGATCACGCCGTCCGCGCGTCCCTCCACCACCAGAGCATAGGAGGGCGTTTCATACACATAGCGGAGCGTCACCTCCGCCTGATAATCCGCTCCCATCCGCCTCTGGATCATCCGGTGGATACGCCCGCCTTCCGCCATCGCATTGTCGGGCGATGTTCTTCTTCTGTTATCGATATCCCCGCTGCGCAGAATGAATTCCACCAGAGCGCGTACCGAAATCCTGATCTCCATCCGACTGCCTCCTTCCGGCACGAATGTCCTTCGTGCGGCTTCCATCCCCTTCTGGCGGCGGAAACCGGGACCCGTAATTTTCTGTATTTATAATACTATCATTTCCGTTGACCGTGTACAACTTCTTTTCGAATAAACGTTCTGGAAAATCTCCTCCTAAGCTGCCCTCTTAAGAAATACACGCAGCCGGACGCGCTTCTTAAACGGAAAGAGGACGGCTGCGCCGTCCTCTTCACATTCTGCGTAGGAATCATCCCGCAAGGGAAAATTGTTTTACATATCCGTCAAATTCCTCACTGTAGCCGTGGCAGGCCACCGTCAGCACCCGGTTCAGATCCAGTCCCAAAACCCCCAGGATCGACTTCGCATCCACCACATAGCTGTTGTAGGAAATATCAATGTCAAAATCACAGTTTGAGGCGGCGCGGACGAAATCCTTTACTTCATTGGGCCTCAACATGATTCTGTACTGAAAGAATCCATTTCCACTCGTCGTCACAATATTTCACATCCTTTCCAAAATCGCTCCTGCAAAGAGACAGGAGCAGAAAACTGTTTTTCCGAATTTAGATATTATACCCGAAAAGCCTGAAATGTAAAGTCCGCATTTTCCCACATAGTTGCCCTGCCATCCGCATTTTTGAGGCATTTTGTCCTGCCTCCTTTCAGAAATTGTCTCCTTTTTTGGAAGAAAAGCGCAGTTTATTCTTTTCTTCCTTCTTCGGGAAAACACAATTTTTCTCTATTTTCCGCCAAATTCCACCATATATTCTTGAAATCTGTACGGAAGCATCTGGCGCTGAAGCGTCCGGTTTTCCCTTTCCTTTATCATTATCTTACGGCAGAAGAACCGGAAAAGTTCCTGCATCTGAAGCTCTGTATCCGTAAATTCCAGATCCTTTTTTTCCGGTCCGTCCTGGGAATGTGCCAGGAACCACTCCTTATGGGCCGGATGAACGCCATAGATTCTTCTGTTTTCATCCAGGATCACAAAATTCTCTCCCGGAAAACGATCCGCGAAATGGGGCATCATATGGGCCAGCACGTTATTCTTTGGTCCGATCTGTGCAAACAGAAGACCGTCTGAGGTTTCCGAAAAACGCAGAAAGCCCAGCAGATGATGGGATTCGTTTCCTGCAGCGCGGGAAAGCTCAAAGGCGCGCGCCACATACGGATTTCCCAGATGCTCCATCAGTCCGCCCTTCACTCTGCCGGAAAGCCCCTCCACAACGGTCCGGTACACAGCCTGTCCCTTATCCGGCTGCCAGGAGGAAAGCGCCAGACAGAGCTGTTCAAAGCACTCTTCTCCAAACCTTCTGCGAAGAGTGCGCGCCACCTTTTCGGCCTTTTCCATATCCGGGACCACCTTCCTGTAATCGGAAAACAGGCAGAGCTCCCCATCTTCTCCCGCCTGGATCACCGTATGGGCCGGATCGCATTTTCTCTCATATGCCTCATAGATTCCCGTAAAAATTCCTTCCTGCGTATCCTCACAGACAAGGATCTGATTCCATTCCATTTCCACGCATCCTTTCCGGCCCGAAATTCACGTCGTCAAACAAAGAAAGCTGCCTGTAGGTGACGCCTTCCGTTCCCAGAAGATATCCCGCCTCCAGTTCCCTTTCCCGCCTGGTCCTGCCCTGTCCGCCAATCAGCTCCCTCGCAATGCTGTCCTCATTCAACCGGACCGGGTACAGCATCCTGCCCCCGCAGGTGATGAAATACAGGGCCCTCTTCAATACCACGCCCATTTTCTTCAGATCCTCAAATCTGAGAGGGCCGTTTCTTCTGGCTCCTACGATACGTCTTGCGCTCTTCACACCAATCCCCGGTACCCGCAGGAGAATCTGATAGTCTGCCCGGCATACCTCTACGGGAAAGCACTCCAGGTGCCGCAGCGCCCAGTCCGCCTTGGGGTCCAGAAGCACATTGAAATTCGGCTTCTTCTCATCCAGAAGCTCTTCCGCCCGAAAACCGTAAAACCGAAGCAGCCAGTCGGCCTGATACAGCCTGTGCTCCCGCAGCAGCGGAGGCCCGCCCGGAAGCGCTGGAAGCTCCTTATCCTCATTCACCGCCACAAAGGCCGAATAGAAAACACGCTTCAGGCTGAATTTATCATAAAGGGACTGGGCCACCGACATGATCTGGTAGTCCGTTTCCGGCGTCGCCCCAATGATCATCTGCGTGGACTGCCCTGCGGGAACAAAGGAAGGGGCATTCCGGTATACGGCCAGCTCCTGCTTATTCTGCGTGATTCCGTTCTGAATCTGGCGCATGGGCATCAGGATGTTCTTCCTGTGCTTGTTCGGTGCAAGTTTCCGCAGGCCCTCTGCCGTCGGCAGCTCCAGATTCACGCTCATCCGGTCCGCCAGAAAGCCCGTCCTTCTCACCAGCTCCGGGTCCGCCCCCGGAATCGCCTTCACATGGATATAACCCTGAAAATGATACTCCTTCCTCAGCCGGTACAGCGTGGCATACAGAAGTTCCATCGTATAATCCGGGCTGTACAGGATGCCGGAACTTAAAAAAAGTCCCTCGATATAGTTCCTCCGATAGAATTCAATGGTCAGCCTGCATACTTCGTCCGGCGTAAACGATGCCCGCGGCACGTCGTTACTGCGCCGGTTGATACAGTATTTACAGTCATAAATGCACTCATTGGTGAACAGAATCTTCAGCAGGCTGATACAGCGTCCGTCCCCCGAAAAGCTGTGGCAGATGCCCGCGCTTATGGCATTCCCGATTCCCTTCCCATCACCCCGCCTGTCGCTCCCGCTGCTCGTACAGGCCACGTCATATTTCGCCGCGTCCGTCAGAATCCCAAGCTTTTCCATGATGTTCCTGTGGCCGTCACCGATCCTGTAGTCCATAATTTCCTTCTTCCCTGTCGCCGCTGTCCGCCCGGCATTGCCGAACGTTTGTTCTTTTATTATTATAGTACATATGTTCGATTATAGCAAGAGAAAATAATCGGATTTTGCAAAAAAAGGAAGGCTTAAACAGCCTTCCGTCTCTGATTCCCGATCCGGGCCGGTGCAGAAACCGCCCCCTGTATCCATTCCCTGTTTTCTCTCCACCCGGGCGTTCTTTCTCTGAGCGTTTTCCCATACGCCTGAAGCACCCTCTCTCCGAACCGCTGTGCACTGTACTCCATCCCCGTCCGTATGGCCCTCGCGCCGAACAGGTCCCTCCTTCCCGGATCCTGCGCGAGCAGACGGCAGCACAGAGAAAAATCCATCCAGTTTTCATAGACGCAGCCGTTCAGCCCATCCATGACGATTCCCTCAACACATTCATCCTTTCTGCATATCACGGGAAGTCCCGCGCTGAGCGCTTCCAGATAGGTGATTCCCTGCGTCTCACTCCGGGAGGCGCAGACAAACAGATCTGCCGCCCGGTACCAGGCAGGCGTTTCTTCAAAGGGAATCATTCCGGCAAAGTGAATCCGCTCCCGTCCCTTCTGCTGCCCGGCAAGCGCTTCAAGCGCCTTTCTTTCCGGCCCATCCCCCGCGATCACAAGTTCCATCCCCGGTTCATCCAGCCTGCCGAAAAAGGTGATGAGCTCCTCCAGGTTCTTCTCCTTTGCCAGACGTCCCAGCGCCAGCAGCACTGTCTTTTCCTCTCCGATTCCAAGACTCTGCCGGATCCGGCTTCTCTCCGCCTGCTGCTCCTTCGCACCGCTCCCGCTCCTTATGGGCACGAAACGCTCTGTCCGGATTCCTGTGGGAATCACCTCCATGGGCCTGTCCACCCCATAGCCCGCCAGCAGACCGGCCACCTTCTTCGTCGGCACAATCACCCGGTCCGTCCGTTCCAGAATAAAGCGGGAAAAAAGTGCGGCCGCCTGCTTTCCCCATGGCCTTCCCGCACTGAAATAATGGGTATAATCCTCATAAACCGTATGATAGGTATGCACGATGGGAATCCGGAGTTTCTCTCCGATCCACTTTGCGATCAGAAAGCTGCTGAATTCGCACTGGGAATGAATCAGATCCGGCCTCCAGGAAAGGATCTCACCGACTCCCCGGCAAGGCGGACACACCGCACGGGCGCCCGGATAAATCCGCGAAGCGTTCACCGAAGGCAGATAATATACATCTCCGTCCCGGTATGCGTGACCGTTTCCCGAAAGCGTCACCACCCGGACCCTGCAGCCCAGCCCTTCCAGCTGCTCCTTCAGCGTGACCACGCTGGTTACCACACCGTTGATTACCGGTTTATACCAGTCGGTTGTAATTAAAATTTTCATACCTTCCATATCTGAACCCCTCCAATTCTCCATAGATTTCTTCCAGTGCACAGCCAATGTGCTCGATGCTGTTTTTCTGTACCACCAGATAAGCCTCCTGCGTCAGGTCAGGAAACTTTCCTTCCAGAATTCCCTCAAGAAAGAAGGCGAATTCCTCCTGATTCTTTCCCTTATACACACACTTTTTTTGCTCCAGCCACCCTTCATACACCGGAATATCCCTTACCAGAATCGGAAGGCGCATCGCCATCGCCTCCAGCATTACGATTCCCTCCGTTTCCTCTCTTGTCGGAAAGAAAAACAGATCGCTTCCACTGTAGGCGTCCAGAAGGGCCTGCCTGTCCGCATATCCCGGGAAAAACAGATTGGAAAGCTTTCGGGACATCCGTCTGATCGCCCGTCTCACTCTCCCGGTCATGAGTGCAGGCGGCGTATAGCCGAACCACACAAACTGATATTGTGGAAACCGTTCCGCCATATCCATGAAATCCAGAATCCCCTTGCGTTCCATATAATGTCCCACGCTCATCACGATTTTCTGCGAAGGAGAAAAACCATAGCGCTTACGGAACCGTTCCCCGCCCTGCTCATCACGCCGGAACACTTTCAGGTCAATCCCGTTGGAAAGCGCTGTAACCGGCGCATGAAGGCGGCATGCTTCCAGAAGCCTTCTGGAATAGGGGGTTGGCGTAATCACCAGGTCTGCGCTGGAATAGCATTTTTCAATCCACCTGCGAAACAGCCCCGCCGCCGCATTAGAACCTGGAAAGGAATTCCGAAAATCCTCCATGGTGGAATGTCCATAATAGATCACCGTCTTTCCCGCCGCCCTGGCGCGCAGGCTCATCCAGAGAGAATCCGGAAACACCGTATTCAAATGCACAATGTCGTAATCCTCCTTCGGATCAAGTGTATATCGAATTCCGGCCGATTCCAGCGCTCTTCTCTGATGTTCCAGCGCATGTCCCACGCCGCTTCGTCCTACCAGCTTCCTTCCACCCTGATATAAAAGCACCTTCATACTTACCTCTCTTCCTTTTCCGGTACAAGCTGAATCCGCCCCGCAAACAGTCATTTATCCTGCCAGTCTGAGAATCTGATCGAAGATGACCGTAAGGCCCAGAGAATATATCGCAATGGAAAGCGGTTTGCCAAGCAGAATAATCATGAGAAATTTCCGGAACCGCATTCTTGTCACTCCCGCAAGGAAGCAGAGCAGATCATCCGGGGCTGCGGGGAAAAAAATGGCCGCTGCAAACAGTCTGTCGAACACACCGTTTTCCATCCACTTCAAATACCGGCCGATCTTGTGGCTGCCTGCCGCCCGCTCCACAGCAGGCATGCCGAACCTTCTCGCAATCTGAAAAGCCAGCACGGAACCGATGCAGATTCCCACATAATTATATAGAAATCCCCAGACCGGTCCAAACAGCAGAACTCCTGCCAGACAGGAAATTCCTCCCGGCATAATCGGTATCACCACCTGCACCACCTGAAGCGCCACAAACACAAAAGGTCCCCACATACCCAGTCCTGAAAGAAACTGCGCCATCGCTTCCTCCGATGTGAACAGTCCGTTTCTTATCCCGTATACGAAAAACACCGCACAGGCCGCAAGCCCTGCCGCCGTAAGGATGAGCGTTCCCTTGCCTCTTTCCATTGATTTCTCCATTACCATTGTCCTTCTTTCCTGCCGTCTGTATCAGGCATCCCTGCCTGTCCGCCTGATGAAATCATATTAACCGTCAAACCTTAAAATACCGCCTTCAAAAATCGAAATTTTTCTTAAACTTTTCCATAAAAAAAGAAACCGGAAATCCAAAATGGATTCCGGCTCCCACCTTTTTATTCACAGCATATATCGTTCCATTGCTATGGCAGCCCCGTCATGGTCACAGTCCGGAACCGTCACGGCTGCCGCCGCACTGATGGCGGCTGCCGCGTTCTCCATCGCCACGGCAAGCCCTGCCAATTGCAGAAGCTCCCTGTCGTTCTCGCCATCCCCAACCGCAGCGGTTTTAGACAGCGGCAGCCCCAGATACCCGCACAGAAGCTTCAGTCCTGTTCCCTTATTCACATCCTTTCCGGTGATCTCCAGATTTCCGGAAGCGGACACCGCCAGGGTAACGGGAAGGGTGCGGATCCGTTCCAGCACTCTGCCGCATGCCTGCGCCCTTCTGCGCAGCCCGTCCTGCGCTTTTCGCTTTCCTGGCGGGAAAAACAGTGCGATCTTTTCCACCTCCAGCGGCCTGTCCCGGTAGAAGGAAAACAGATCCTCTACCCAGACCGCGCTTTTTATAAAGACTGCTCTGTAGCTCTCCAGCCCGAATTCTTCCAGCCGCAAAAAGGTCCTTCTGTCCATAAAAGAACGGTTTCCGATGAAAAAGGCTGCCAGCACATCTTCCTTTTCCACCGCATCCATCACGCGAAGCACCTGCTGCTGCGGCAGGGCTCTGCGGAAAAGATCCTCCCCCGTTTTCAGATCACAGACACAGGCTCCGTTTTCACAGATCAGATACCGCATCTGCGGAAAGCATTCCAGATATTCTTCAAGCTGCGGCCTGCACCGTCCCGTGGCAAAGACCACCTGTTTTCCTCGCGCCAGAATCTCCCGAACGGTAGTCTTTGCGCGCGGCGTAATCCTCTGACCGGAATCCAGAAGGGTTCCGTCCATATCCAGCGCGATCAGCTCATATTTTTTCTCTCTCATTTTTTCCTCAGTTCCTTGACCAGCACCAGACACCGCCGCTTGAGCGAAAGCTTCACCAGCCGGTTTTTATCATAAACGTCATAACCGTTGAAGGTTCCCCTGATTTCATTCAGCTCCACAGGGACCCCTTCCTTCGCCAGCCTGTCCGCATAAGCGTTTCCCTCGTCCCGCAGACAGTCAATCTCAAGCGTCTCCACGTATGCCGGAGGCAGCCCACGCAGGGATTTCGCGCACAGGGGCGCAGCATATCTGGGACGCCCGTTTCCTTCCTCATGCAGATACAGCTTCCACATCTGCCGGTTCAGCCTGGCATTCCAGCCCGGAGAATCCACAAACTGGCGCATGGACCATGAGGTCATCCGATCATCCGTAACCGGGCTGATGAGCATCTGAAAACAGATCTTCGGCCCCTTACGGTCCCTCGCCAGAAGCGTCACTCCTGCTGCCAGCGCGCCGCCCGCGCTGTCTCCCAGCACCGCGATCCGCTCCCTGTCGATCCCCAGCCGTTCTGCGTTCTCCCATACCCAGCACAGCCCGCGGTAGCAGTCCTTCAACGGCTCCGGATAAGGAAGACCCACCCGGTACTGTACCAGCACAACGCGGCAGCCCACCGCTTCCGCATAAACCTGCGCCAGCCTGTGTGTTGCAGGCCTGTCCCTTAATACAAATGCTCCCCCGTGATAGTAAACCAGACAGGGAGCGCTTTCTTTCAGTCCTTCCGGCTCGTAAATGACAATCGGAATCCTCCCGTTTCCCGATACTCTGAGCGTTTTTTTCTTTCTCCGTATCCCCTTTGCCGGCCGCTGCAGCAGGCATCCCGCCTGAAACCAGTTGTTAAACATTCTGATCCTTCCGGGAGTGATAATCAGATTGTTGCTGATGAAGGTTCTGAAGTCAATGCGGCTCCAGATTCCCCCAAGATCCTTCAGATCCTTATCCAGAGAATATTTGATACTTCTGATCCCTTTTCGCATCCTTCCTCACAATCTGCCGGACGGACGCAGACAGCCTCAGCCTGTGTCCTGATCCGGCCCAGAACTCCATCTCATGCTTCACACGATACGGCTCAAATCCTGACAATAATATACCACATTCCTCCCCTTAAAATCTACCCGTTTTCCCAATTTCACTTCTGTCCGGATATGCGGCATGAAATCTCCCCATTCTGCCTATAATAGTTCCGGAAACACTTCATCCCGGAGGAAATCATGATACAGAAAAAATATGAAAAACGCGTCTTTCTTCTGTCAGGAATCCTTTTCACCATATCTGCCGGAACAGCTCTGCATTTCCTGTTTGACTGGTCCGGCCGTCTGATTCTGGCAGCGCTGATCGCTCCCGTCAACGAATCCGTCTGGGAACACCTGAAGCTGCTTTTCTTTCCCTTCCTCCTCTTCTCCGCTCTGGAAGCCCTGATCCGCCGCCCCGGTCCCGCCTTTTATGCGGCAGGCACCTGCGGCATCCTTGCCGGTCTTGCGTCCATTCCCGTTCTTTTCTATACCTTTACAGGCGTCACGGGAATTCATGCGCTCTGGGCCGACATCCTCATTTTTCTGATCTCCGTCGTTCTGACCTTTTTCCTGCGCTTTTCTCTGGAAAAAAGAATCCGGCCCGGTCGTACCGCTCTCTTTTTCTCCTTTTCCGTACTGATTCTGCTCGTACTGCTTTTCTTCCTGCTGACCTTCTTCCCGCCCGCGTTGCCGCTCTTTCAGGACCCGATGACCGGCGGGTATGGGATGATTGCGCATACAGCAGCGTGATGTCCTGCCTGCATTTGAGCACAAAAATACCACCGGCCGTTTCTGGCAGGCGGCATCCACGATCTGTATCTGCTTAACCGGAAGATGATCGGCGGGTGTACCCCTTCCCGCATTTCTTATGACTTCTAAAAAAACGCCGGAAACCCGCATAAATACTGGGCTTCCGGCCAAAGAAAAATGAAGCACGGGGGATTCGAACCCCCGACAACCTGATTAAAAGTCAGGTGCTCTACCGACTGAGCTAGTGCTCCATGAACCTGTTTAAAAAAAGAACCAGCTTCTACAGCAGATCATTCAAATCCCCTGCAAAAAACTGGGCTAGCTGGATTCGAACCAGCGAATGCAGGAGTCAAAGTCCTGTGCCTTACCGCTTGGCGATAGCCCAAAAAGGTGGATACAGGGATTCGAACCCTGGGCCTCCAGAGCCACAATCTGGCGCGCTAACCAACTGCGCTATACCCACCACAGCGTGCCTGAAGGGATTCGAACCCCCGACCCACGGCTTAGAAGGCCGTTGCTCTATCCAGCTGAGCTAC
>UQVK01000058.1 GCA_900544445.1 uncultured Lachnospiraceae bacterium | reverse complement strand
CCAGCCGCCGCTTTCATAAACAAATTTTTCACAATACCGTTGGTTCCAGATCCAGTTCTGCATCCTCCGGTTTCAGAATCTCAACCAGGTTATAATTCGTCCCCACGTTCGTCACTTCGAAATGATTAATACATTGAGAAAACCAGATCATCTCCTCTGCCATCTCATGGACCAGATCGAAGATTTCCAGATCCGTCATCTTCTTTTCTGAGTGATACCCGGACCACTGCTCATGGGTAAAACCATGCTTTAAGAGATAACGCTTGATATCTCCGTATGCGCCCAGGTGATTTTTCTTCGGATAAAACTGTTTCAGGGACTGCACATGGAGATCAAAATAAAGGACTTTGTACTGTTTCGCTTCCCTTTTCGCCATCAGGCCACACTCGCACGGTTCGTATAATGCAGCAGCACATCCTCCACAGCAAAGTCGTTTTCATCCTCACCATCGTCGCTGTTATACCACACCCACCGTTCTACATAATCCATAAACCACGCCTGCTTTTTCAGCGCGGTGATCAGCTTTCCGAAACACCCATAGTCTTTTCTGCGCCCTCTCCCTGTAAAGACCAGTGTCCCGTTCTGTTGTTCCGTATGATCAAGCTGCTCTCTGTCAAATGCGCGGATCAATGTCTGATATAAACTGTCCGGGGCATATTTTCCTTCCGCGCAGATTTTCTTTTCATCCAGTCTGATTTCCAGCTTCAACATAAACTTTACCACTCCCTTTCTCTGGCCCGATTATAGCACAGCCCTGTCTGACCCTTCAACCGCTTTCCTGCACAAAATACAGTTCTTATCGCTCATCTGCAATACGCTTTACAAAACTCCCAGCTTTCTCAATAGCTCCACACAGTCCTTTGCCCCCTGTATATAGAGATATTCACACTCCTGCTGCGCGATCAGATTCATCGTGGCAACATAATCATCCACCACCTGGCGTTCTTCCGCAGGGAGGCCCTCCAGCACATGTCTGGCTTTTTCAGAAAGTTCATTCTCTTCCTGATAGAGCTTTTTCTCCTCCTCACTGCAGGCTTCCCTGCGCTGCGTCAGAGCATGCTCCGTCATCTCCTGAATGACCATTTCATAAATTTCTTCTTTCTCCATATCGAACTGCATCTCCTTCGTTTTATCCAGACCACACCCTGGGAAAGATTTTATCCTTTCAGTTTTCCCCTTTCTGGTATCTGTATGCGCTCTCAAAATCAACCGCTCCATTGATGCGCCTCACCTCATCCACACATTTGGCATGCAGCCGCTTCATGTCCGCTTCCTCCACTTCGTGCGTGTATGCGATCACCTGCGCCAGCTTGGAAGGCTCCACCGCAATCTTGAAGTCCATCCGCGCCAGATGGTTTCCTTTTCCATGATACTCCTTTTTCTCCCGAAATTATCCGGTATTCAATTCTTTTTCCGGAATTTCCGTCTCCTCCTGCATGGACAGAAGTTCTGAAAGCTTCTGTTCTTTCTCCCTTCGCCAGAGCATTCCCCCGGAAGCAGACCGCCGCCATCCACGCCTTTTCCCTGCGCCCTCCGCCCAAAGAGGGCTCTTCCTTCCGAAACAGCACGGCCATGGCTCCCAGAAAAAGAAGGCCGTCCGCCAGCGCCATGAGAAAAACCACTCCTGCCCATCTGTGCGGCAGCGCCGCCCATGCAATCAGACGGAGCAACATACCGTCCGCCCCGGTCCACAGGAGAAAAATCACGGCATATGCCGCAGCCGCCCTTCTGCGCGCGAAACGCGCTGTCAGCTCTCTCCCTGCCCAGATGAGATAAATCAGGCAGACTGCCGCGCGCGTGAAAAAAGATAATACCTCAGCCATGCTCCGTTCCTTTTTGCAGCCAGGTCAGAAACCGCTCTTCGATTTCATTCTTATAGGTTCTTCCAATCTCCAGCATCTCTCCATTGGAAAGGCAGATGCTGTTGTCCCTCCGGCTGATATTTTTGATGTGTTCCATGTTGACCAGAAAGCTTCTGTGCACACGTAAGAAGCCCAGCCCTCCAAGCTCCTCCCCGCATTCCTGCAGCGCCCTGCGTACCTTCACCCGGCGGTTTTCAGTCAGCATGTAAATCACATAATTTCTTTCGCTGTACAGATAGATGATTTCCCGTACTCTCACGTACTCCGCCACATGATAGGCCGTTTCCAGCCTCAGGAGCCTCTCCTACTGAAACTCCCTGGCGAGACGCCGGAGCACGTCCTCCATATCCTTCCGCATCAGCTCCTTCAGCATCGCGGCGAGCTTTTCCAGCACCGGTATATTATCGTCACAGACTGCAACTGTTATCATCCGCTCTCCCGCCATCCTTTCCAGATCAGTATACGAAAAAGCGGCCCTGTCCGCAAGGCCGCCGGGACGAATGCACCGGTTCAGGGACGAAAAGCAGATCGGTCTCTGTTCCCGGACGCATTCTCTGTATTCATTTTTATCGTTCTTCCGGCTGCAAAGCTTCAGGCACAGGAGTGCCTGCACCCCCGTGCCTGTCTGTACCGGCTTTATCCGATATCCGGCTCATCCGTAAGCGTAATTTCTCCGGGCGCCTTTCCATCCGTTTCAAACAGGATGATCTCATTTTCTCCCTTCTTCAGAAGAGGCCCCGGTATGTACAGCCGCTTCTGCGGCCCGATCTCCCAGTATCTTCCCAGGTTAAACCCGTTCAGGAATGCGCAGCCCTTTCCCCAGCCCTCAAAATCCAGCCAGGTATCACAGCATTCCTCCGCCTCAAAGGTGAAACGGTAGAATGCCGGAAGGCCTTCCTCGTATCCCTTCGTGAAGTCAAGCTTCTCCACGTTGTCCAGCGGCAGCGGATACATCTCCCAGTTATAATGCATGTGGCCGTTCAACTGCACGCATCCGTCGATTCCCTTTCGCTGGCTTTCCATCTTCGGCCCGAAATTCACGCGGCCCATGTTCTCCATCAGGATATCCATCCGGGCCGGACGGTCAAATTCCACTTTGACCTCTGCCTCGGAAAGAAGCTCTCTGTCATACAGCGTCACCACAGGCTTTCCTTCCACGAAGATGTTGGCCCGGTCGTTCGCTCCCCACAGGCGGATCTTCTCCAGGTTCTGTTCCCGCTCCAGGCTGGTCCGGTACAGGATATAGCCATAATTCTGATCCAGCTTCTCCATGCAGATGGGGAAGGTGTTCTTCACCGGCTTCGACAGATCCGGAAGGGCCTCAAACAGTCCCACTTTCTCCCGGCAGGTCAGCTTTCCATAGGCCTTCCGTTTGATCTCCATGGAGAACTTCATCTCCGGCAGGGGCGCGTATTTCCCGACTACCTCCCGGTATCTTCTGTATTTCTCAGTGATCTGTCCGTCCTCGGAAAGCACCGCGTCATAGTCATAGCTGGTCACATCCGGCGTCAGCTCGTCATAGTAGTTGGAGCCGTTCATGAAACTAAAGTTGGTTCCGCCCTCAAACATGTAGATGTTCACATGTCCCATATCCAGCATGTCGTCCAGATCCTGTACGCTTTCCTCCAGGTTTCCTCTCATATGCCCGCCGTTTCCCCAATGGTCAAACCAGCCCACCCAGAACTCCGTGCACATCAGGGGACCTCCGTCCGTATATTTCTTCAGCACCTCAAAGCGTTCCTTCGTCCGGGAGCCGAAGTTTCCCGTGGGCAGCGCTCCCTCCAGATGGCCGCAGGAAAGGGATTCGTCCATGGGGCCGTCCGAAGTTACAAGGGGCACCGTCACCCCGCGTTCCACCATGTATTTCTTCATGGTTTCCAGATAAGCCGTATCGTCCCCATAATAGCCGTACTCATTTTCCACCTGCATCAGAATCACCGGACCGCCTTGATCGATCTGAAGGGGTGTGATAATCGGAAACAGTACGTCATAATAGTCCCTGATATGCTTCAGGAAGGGCTCATAGCAGCCGCGCAGGCGCATGCCGTCTTCCTTTAAAAGCCAGCCCGGCAGTCCGCCGAACTCCCACTCCGCACAGATGTAGGGTGAAGGACGCAGGATCACATACAGGCCAAGCTCCTGTGCCAGCAGGACGAAGTTTCTGATATCCAGGATCCCATCAAAATGGAACTCTCCTTTCTTCGGCTCGTGCATGTTCCAGGGGATATAGGTTTCCACCGTGTTGGCTCCCATGGCCTTCAGCTTTTCCAGCCTGTCCCGCCAGTACTGAGGTACCGTACGGAAGTAATGAATCGCGCCGGATATGATCTGGAATGGTTTTCCATCCAGATAAAAATTATCAGTAATCTCAAATATGCTCATTCTCAACCTCCTCACTTTTCCAAGCGTCCAGGCGACTTCCGCCGCTTTCCTTCCATTCTATCCGCCGTCAACGGACCTTTGAAAAAAAGAGGGTATGGACATTCACTGTCTATACCCTCTTACCTGCCGTATGAAAACAGACCCTGTATCTGTTATTCGGCTATGACTGTCAAATTATTCTGCAGCCGTTCCGTAGAAAGCATCCATCTGTGCCTGTATGTTTGCAATTACATCTTCAACGCCGGCAGCACGGAGCTGATCCTGGAACTCTGCGACACACTCTTCTGCAGTTCCCTGGAACTGTCCATGGGTCAGCAGCTTGGTATAGTTGGTAACAATCTCGTTCAGGGTGCTCAGAGAACCACTGATCTCATCTGTTACAGGAATGAACTGCAGATACGGGTTATCAACTGCAACTTCGTCGTACTCAGCGTACAGAGCATCAATAGCATCCCAGTTACGGGTAGCGTCTCTCAGTCCAACATCATCGTTACGGCCAGCCCAGAATGCGGTATCAACCTTATCCTCAGTATCATTGTAGCCTTCCGGTCTCTCATATTCATTCTCGCCAATCAATACATACTGTTCGCCTTCGATACCATACATAAACAGGCGATAGCATTCAGGATCATTTCTGATCAGGTCGTAAACCATCAGTGCTCTTTCAGGGTTCTGGCTTCCAGAAGAAAGTGCCATTGCACCATGAAGGATGGACAGATTTACAAGGAAATTATTCTCTTCGCCGAACCAGAAGAAGCCAGCTTCTGCATCTTCATCTTCCTGATAAAAAACATTGTTCGGATTTCCAGGGCTGCACAGGTCAGTCCAAGTCTCAGTATGATGCTGGTCAACCGCGCCGCGGCCTTCTCTGAATGCCTGTCTGGTATCAGAAGTGGAGTTATTCAGAACATCAGTTCTCCAAACTCCCATCTCTGCCCAGCTCTTCATCAGGTTGCCGTAAGCAACCAAAGCATCGGTCTCTTCCAGATATTTACACTTTACCTGGTTGTCAGCATATCCTTCGATACCGGCACTGATACCGATCAGAGGATAGCTTTCAACGCCAGCAGAAGCCAGATATCCACCGGTACATTCTGCTACAGAGCTTCCGCCGTTCACATCCCAGGGAATCATATCCGGGAAAGTATCCAGGCAGTACTGGAAGTAGGTAGTCATATCATCCCAGCTGTGTACGCCGTCCTCAAGTCCAGCCTCTCTCGCCCAGTCAAGACGATAAATGAAACCATGATTGGTCCACTGTTTGTAGTTATCTTCAGGGATCAGATAAATCTGTCCGTCAGTGTAACGGCACATATCCCAATCTCCGAACTCTTCTACCTGCTGCCAAGTAGCGGGAGCGTAGGTCTGAAGCATTTCTTCAGGGATCTCCATGAAGGCGCCTCTCTCTACGTTCTGCCAGGCATCCAGCCAGTCGTCAGCTGTTACGACCAAATCCACAGATCCATCCATGGAAGCCAGTGTCAGATTGTAGTTTGCAAGATAATCGGTCCACCCGATGTAGTTCAACTCCAGAGTTGCATTCACCTTTTCCTGAAGAATCTTGTTCAGTTCAACCATCATTTCATCCGTATCCGGATTGGTGGGCTTATCGCTGACACACAGGTAGTTGATGACTACAGGCTCAGACGTATCGACATTCGCCCAACCGGCCCAGGGATCATTAGGGTCGATTTCCGCCACCTCTTCGGTTGCCGCTTCTTCCGTGTCTGCAGCAGCGTCATCCGCAGCTGCCTCTTCGGTGCTGGCCGCAGCATCGTCCGCAGGAGCGCTGGACGCGGTATCGCCGCTTCCGCCGCACGCTGCCAGACTCAGGGTCATGGCCGCAGTCAGCAGGATTGCTACTAACTTCTTTTTCATACTTTACCTCCGTTCTTAAATTATTGGGTAAGATTTATCTCAAACTCCCACTTGCGGGAATCAAGACCATATGTAACATAATTCCGCCACATTTCTGCCAGTTCTGTCATCCTTTTACCGCACCTACGGTAAGACCGCTGATAAAATACTTCTGCACGAAGGGATACAGAAGGATAATAGGGCCGGTAGCCAGCATGGCGTTCGCCATCTTTACTGTCTCAGTAGGCAGATTACCGATGGTAACAAACTGAGCCGCTACCGAGTTTTTCAGAGCATCTGCCTTGTTTACCACTTCATACAGATAATACTGCAGAGGCTTTATATCCACCTTGCTGCTTAAGAACAGAGAGGACTGATACCACTCGTTCCAGTAACCTAACGCCAGAAACAGGCCAATGGTAGCCAAAGCCGGCTTCAGCATGGGAAGGATCAGAGAAACGAAAATTCTCATGTCGCCTGCACCGTCAATCTTGCCGGATTCGGAAATCTCATGCGGGATCGCCTTCACAAAGTTCTTCATCAAGATGACCAGCCAAGGGCTCATCAAAAGCGGAATCAGAACTGCGAGGTAATTATCTTTCAGATGATAGCGCTGGGTCATCGTCAGATAATATGGCGCTAATCCTGCTGAAAACAGGCTGGTGAAATAAATGTAAAAGGAAATTACATTGCGGAAAGGGAAATCCCTTCTCTGTAAGGCATAACCCGCCATCGAGATAAACATCAAACCAAGGAAAGTGCCAATGATCGTCATCGCGATGGTCAGAATATAGGACTGCCAGATCCGTCCACCCTTTACGACCATTTCGTAGGCTGCAAGCGTAAAGTCATGCGGGATAAGAGTTACACCCTGTGACGTAACATAAGACTCACTTGTAAATGAAGTTCCCAAAATAATCAGAAAAGGGACTATACAACAAACGGCATAAATGGTAACAAGTGTATAGCCAAAACCGCGGATAAACAAATCCGATGCGCCAAGCTTTACCTTGGTACCCTGCTCAACATTATTACTGTTCTTTGCCATATCGTTTCCAACCTTTCTTAGAACAGGGAATAATCCGGTTCTATCTTTTTAACAATATAGTTCACAACCATAACGATTACAAAACCGACTACTGACTGATAAAAGCCCACTGCAGATGCGGTAGAGAAATTGAACTCTGCCATTGTTGCACGGTAAACATAGGTCTCGATGATATCTGTAGTATTGTACAGCAGGGTATTTGTTCCGATGATATTGTAGAACAGTCCAAAGTTACCTTTTACAATGCCGCCCAATGCAAAAAGCAACAGGATAATAATCGTTGGTTTCAGGCTGGGAAGCAGAATGTAACGAATTCTCTGGAAACCGTTGGCACCGTCCACCTTTGCAGCCTCAATCATCTCCATGTCAATACCCATGATAGAGGCAAAATATACGACGGAATTGTAACCGGTCTGCTGCCACAGGTATACGATAATCAAGATCACCGGCCATACATTCGGATCAGAATAAGGTTGCCATCTCTCGAATCCAAGGTTCTCCAGAATTCCGTTTACAAAACCTGTATCATAGTTGAGCATGTTATAAACCAGAATACCGACCAGAACCTGTGAAATAAAATAAGGCAAAAACATCAGTGTCTGGGAAACCTTCTTGAACCACTTGCTCTGCAGTTCATTGAGCAGAATAGCAATGAACACAGCCAAAAAGTTACCCAGAAGGATGAACGCCAGATTATACAGGATCGTGTTCTTTGTGAGGCTCCAAAGTTTTCCGGACGATGCCAGGAACTCGAAATTCCTCATTCCCACGAATTCACTTCCAAAAATACCATCGCGGACATTGTAATCCACGAACGCGATCCAGATGCCCGGCAACGGCACATAACTCATAAAAAAGAAAAAAAGAATGGCCGGCAGACACATCAACAGCAGTACACGATAGCGCACCAGATTCTGTAAAAATGATCTTTTAGGTACGCCGTTCTGCATCTGCACTTTAGGTGATGCTGTTTTCGATTTTTTCACTACTTTCCCTCCTGTTTCCCCAGGCACATTGCAGGCAGATTGTCCAATTAACCCGGTTACTTGATTGGTGATTTCTTTTTATGAATCCCGTTTCATGATTTGATTATACTCACTATCTCTGCCAAAGTCAACGTTTTGCACAAAAAAAAAAAAGTTAGTGCCTATTTTGTTAAATCTGTATATTTCTGTTTTCTTATCCGTACCACATCGCCCTCCATTTTATGCATTTTTAATATGTTTTTACCTTATTGCGTTTTGTGGTATTTGTTTTATTGAATCCATATTGGAAACCCGTTTCACACCATTTCACTTTTTACCGGCCCTTTACCATCCTCCTCTTTTTTTCCTGAATGAAATGTGTCATAATAAAGAAGATCATAAAATGAAAAAGGAGCAATAAGACATGCCTTCCGCTTACGCACATTACCGCTTTGGCCGTCAGGTCTGCCCTCGGCTGGACTCTGAAGCGCAGCAGACGATTCTTTCCGCACCGGAGCCGTTTCTCATTGGCCTGCACGGGCCTGACATTTTCTTTTACCACCATCCGCTCAGTTCTTCTCCCATCAGGCAGATGGGACACCGGATGCACGCAGAGCCCGCTGAGTCCTTTTTCCGTCCGGCATCGAACAGGCTTTCTCTCCATCCGGACCGTCAGGCGGGGCTTTCCTATTTATATGGATTTCTCTGTCATTTCGCGCTGGACAGCGTCTGCCACCCTTACGTGGAAGCGCAGGTTAAGCGGACGGAAATTGCGCACATGGAGTTGGAAGCGGAATTTGACCGGATGCTGATGATCCACGACGGTCTGAATCCCCTGTCCCATTTTCCGGCGGGTCACATCATTCCGTCCCGGCGGAATGCAGCGGCGATCGCGCCCTTTTTTCCTTCCGTCACGCCGAAACAGATTCAGGATACGCTTCAGTCCATGATCACCTGCAACCGTCTGCTTCTGGCCCCGCACCTTCCGAAACGGCTTCTCATCCATACCGTGTTCGCCCTGAGCGGAAACGCCGCCTCCATGCGGGGCGTCCTGATTCCCATGCACGCAGATCCCGCCTGCCGGGAGAGCAACAGACGGCTGGGAGAGCTTTATCACAAAGCCCTTCCCCTTGCCGCAGATCTGATTCGAAACTACCGGCTGTTTACAGAAGGAGGGGAAAAGTTGAGCAGTTCCCTCCGCCTGACCTTCGGATAAAACGGTCCTCTTGACAGAATGAAATCGAAAAAGGAGTCTGAACCAATCATGAAATTCCAACTCACCAAACTGGAAAAAAGCTGGATTCTCTACGATATCGGCAATTCCGCTTTTATCCTGATGGTTTCCACCATCATTCCCATTTACTTTAATTATCTTGCGGAAAACGCGGGCATTTCCTCCGTGGACTATCTGGCGAGCTGGGGATACGCCGCCAGCGCTGCCACGCTGTTTGTTGCCATCTCCGGCCCCGTGCTCGGCACGCTGGCAGACCATAAGGGCTATAAAAGGAAGCTGTTTCTCGCCGCCCTCCTTGTGGGCGTAATCTGCTGCGTCCTCCTGGGCTTTGTGACCAACTGGCTGTTCTTTCTGGTCCTCTTCGTGATCACCCGTGTGGGCTACTCCGTCAGCCTGATTTTTTACGATTCCATGCTGCCGGATATTTCTACGCCGGAACGGCTGGACCGGGTTTCCTCCTATGGTTACGGCCTTGGCTACATCGGAAGCTGCATTCCCTTCGCCGCCTGCCTGATCCTGGTGCTGGGTGCGGACGCTTTCGGCCTCACGCTCTCCTCCTCCATGATGATCTCCTTTCTCATCGTGGCGGTCTGGTGGTTCGCCGTCTCCGTTCCCCTTCTGAAACGCTACCGGCAGAAGCACTATTCCACAGACAGCGGAAAATCCGCGATTGCCGGCAGTTTCCAACGGCTTGCTTCAACTTTTCGGAGCATAAAAAAGGAAAAGAAGACCTTTCTGTTTCTTCTTTCCTTCTTTTTCTATATCGACGGCGTATATGCCATCATAGATATGGCTACCGCCTATGGTACGGCTCTCGGGCTTGACACCACGGGGCTTCTGATCGCCCTTCTCGTCACCCAGATCGTGGCTTTCCCGTTCTCCATCCTGTTCGGACGGCTTTCCGGAAAGCACAAGCCGGAAAAGCTGATTGTAATCTGTATTGCAGCCTATCTCGGCATCACTGTATTCGCGCTGTTCATGTCCACCCAGCTACATTTCTGGATTCTGGCGGTCTGCGTCGGCATGTTCCAGGGCGGTATCCAGGCGCTTTCCCGCTCCTACTTCGCCAAGATCATCCCTGCGGAAAAATCGGGTGAATATTACGGGATCATGGATATCTGCGGCAAGGGTGCTTCCTTTCTCGGCACCACGCTGATCGGCATCGTGAGCCAGCTGACCGGAAGTGTCAACAAAGGCATCGGCGTGCTGATCGTCACCTTTACCATCGGACTGATTCTGTTCATCAAGGCTTCTTCCATGAAAGAGGATTCTTCCACGGAAAAAACTTTCTCCGTGTAAAAAACGGACTGAAAAACGGGAGGTGCAGGAATTTCCTCGCCTCCCGTTTCTGTATGTATGCGGATTTTCATATCCGCGCCATTTTCTTTTCAGAGTTTGGAATAGCCGTAACCATTCACCATCGCGTCCAGTTTCTGCTTATCCCGGCAATACGGACAATTGTGAGGCTCAAAGGCTTTATATCCCGGAATATCGCTGGTATCGAACATGGACTGCACGGGAATTCCGTTGATGGCTTTCACTGCGCTGAACACGGAAAAGATGGCCTGAATCTTTCCTCCGTAGTATTCGATGCACTCCAGGCTTCTCCGCAGCGTCATTCCAGTTGTTGTGGTGGCAAGCAGGAGAATGATGTTCTTATTCCGTATCGCACCCACCAGATTGTCCCGGAAAATCATCTGATTGTTCATGTTGAACTCCGGCGTCACCACATAGACAGTGTTGTGCATGTTCATAGAGGGAAAATTTCCTCTTTCCAGTTCTTCTGCAACATAGGCGCCGATCACCTCGCAGCCGTCCAGACAGCAGACCGTATCCACCACCGTTTCTCCAGGCAATCCCTGAACAAATGCCTTTCCCACCGCCGCAGCTTCCGAACGTCTGGTCTTCAGCCCCGTCATGTCCACATAATAGTTAATGTGGGAGTGACTGGTCGCGAAATGTCCCGGAACCGCCCTCAGAATGATGTTATTTCCTGCCTTTGAGTAGAACTTCATCACCTTGTTTTCCATACCCTTTTTTCCCTCTCCCTTTCTGCATTTCTGCAATGCTCTTTGATAAAATTTATTATATATGTTTCAAACAGTTTTTACAACTTTTTCTTCATTATCGCACTTTTTATGTTGATTATATACAATCAACAGGTACCTGTTTTGTTGAGAATCCCTTTCCATTTTTCCGCTGATGCGCTATAATGAGGAGTGGCAGAAATCCGTACCAAAGAATGGCTTTCGCCATTCTTCCATTATAATATGCCGCCTTTCGGCGGCAGGAAAAGAGGCCGGCACGAACCGCCAGTTCGTGCCAAAGAATGGCTTTTGCCATTCTTCCATTATAATATGCCGCCTTTCGGCGGCAGGAAAAGAGGTAGGTTTGAAAGAAATTTATGGTGTCCGGCTGAACCGGGTATGTGAAGAGCTTCAGAAAATGGGACTGAGTCAGATGATCGTAAGCGATCCGTTAAGCATCTGGTATCTGACCGGCGTATGGGTGCAGCCTTATGAACGTCTCTACGCCCTGTATGTGCGCACGGATGGGAAGCACTGCTTCTTTCTGAACAATCTGTTCGTGGTCCCGGAGGTGGATCTGGATAAAGTCTGGATGTCCGACACGGACGACTGCACAGGCATTGTGGCCTCTCACATCGCCGCATACGGCGAAAAGGAGCCCGTCGGCATCGACAAAAGCTGGTCCGCCGGCTTTCTGCTGGGGCTGATGGAAAGAAATCCCGAGGCGAAATATGTGAACGCTTCCTGCTGCGTGGACCGGGTGCGTTCCATCAAGGACACATATGAGCAGGAAAAAATGCGGGAATCCTCCCGGATCAACGATGCCTGCATGGAAAAGATCGCAGCCTTTGTGAAAGAGGGAATGACGGAGAAGGAATGTGCGGACCAGGTGCGCGCTCTCTACAAAGAAGAGGGGTGCCCGGAGGGCTTCGACACCATCCTTTCTTTTGGCGCCAATGCGGCTGACCCGCACCACGAGCCGGACGACACCTGTCTGAAGGCAGGGGACTGCATCGTGATCGACATGGGCTGCGTGAAGGACGGCTACTGCTCCGACATGACGCGCACCTTTTTCTGCAAAGAAGCGCCGGAAGAATACGCAGCCATCCACGATCTGGTCCGCCGGGCCAATGAGAAGGCGGAAAGCATCATAAAGCCCGGCGTGCGCTTCTGCGACATCGACAAGGCCGCACGGGATCTGATCACGGAAGCGGGATACGGCCCATATTTCAACCACAGACTGGGCCATTCCATCGGGCTGCGGGATCATGAGCCGGGGGATGTGAGCTCGGCAAATACCGCCTGCGTGGAAGAAGGCATGACCTTTTCCATCGAGCCCGGCGTCTACCTTCCCGGGAAATTCGGCGTGCGGGTGGAGGATCTGGTTCTGGTGACCAGGGACGGCTGCGAAGTGTTAAACCAGGTGGACAAGCACTGGAAAGTCATCGGATAAAACAGTAATCAGACAAAACAGCCATTACGGAAAAGAACCGGAGATGCCTCTCAATCGGGCACTTCCGGTTCCTTTTTCCTTTTCATCGTTTTTTCTATTTCCCGAAAAAACCTTATCTGCGCTTCTTTATTCCTCAAACGCCCGGTTCAGCTCCTCGCAGCCGGAAAGAACGAATCTTCCCTTCTCAATAATCTGAATTTCCGTTCCGTCCGGACATACCGCAGCGAGCTCTCCCAGCTCGTCGTAAGGAATGGTGATGTCCGTGTGGCAGTTCAGATATGCCTTTCCGGGATCCTCTCCGCGCAGAGCGGAAACCTCGTTCTCCTTGGCGATCAGCCGCTTTCCGTCCGGATTATACGTCGCCAGATCCTCCTCATGGGAGTAACAGGTGTCTCCCACCGCGAAATGAGGCCCCATCTTCTCCGCGATCAGGATCGGCAGCTTGTCTCCGATTCCGTACTTCGCCGCAAACACATAGGCCGTTGTATTGGTTCCGATGGCGAATTCCCCCATGGGAAGGGTATCATGATGGAACAGCACATTTTCCCGGACAAACTTCCGGCTTTCCGCCGGATCGTCAAAGTTCGCGCAGGTATAGTCTGAAATCATGCCGTCCTTAAAATCGATCTCCAGATCCAGATACTTCAGGCCGTTCAGATATACCTCCGTCACATGGAGCTTTCCTTCGGTCCCCTTCAAAACGGGCGAGGTGAACACCTCTCCCACAGGGATATTCACATCCGCCACGCAGTTTTCAAAATTGGTCTCCTTCTGCGGATCATGCAGCGTATGAAGAGCGATGCGAAGATCGGTCCGGTTCTCTCCCATTCCTTTGATCCGCACATACTGCGCCTGGTCCAGTGCGTCGATCAGCTTCTGCTGGATACCCTGATAGAGTCTGTAATCCAGGGTGTTCAGCTTCAGGACGCCGTCGAAGATCTCTTCAAAATTCTCCCCGATTTCCGGCACAGGAAAAGCGATGATGGTAAAGCTTCTCTCTTCGCCCTTCACATACTCATTCATCAGCGCGCCCGCCTTCGACTGGAAACAAACGGCAAGCTTCTGCTGCTCTTCGTTCAAGCGAAGCGCTTCTTCCTTGTGCTCCGGCTCAAAGGGCGTCTCCCCAAAGCTTTCGATGACCGCAGGCCCGCCGTGCACGGCGGCAAGCTCCTTCACGCTCTCCAGCGCATTCCGATAGTTTTCCAGGCGGTGGTTCACATACCGCTTGTCATAAAACAGCGCCTGGTCGTATTCGTGATCATATTCAAACTGCTTGTTGGCAATGGCGCCATAGTAGCCGTTCTTCCCCAGCTTCCGGCCTTCCAGAATGCTCTGGGGCGCCCGGTAGATGACGGATTCCAGCCCGATCCTCCTGAAATTTTCCACCGCCCGGCGCACCACGCGTTCAAAGCCGAGGAAATATCGGATATTGACGGATTTTTTCTTTGTAATGTCCTTGCCCGTCACCGCGAAGCCGATCCGATACCCTTCCGTATAGGTGTCCGCCATCAGAGCGATTTTTTCTTCCGGAAGGCTGTTCAGATAGCGTGCCATGTGCAGCTCATTTTCCGAAATATACTCTCCAAAACGGTACAGATAGCGCAGATCGGAAAGGTCGCTGTCCATAATGATCCGCAGGGCGAAATCCTCTTCCCAGTCAAAGGTCGCGCGCATGTTTTTTTCCAGCATGGTTTCGGAATAGTCGCTGGCAAACCAGTACAGCGTCTCCTTCACCTGCGCGGAGTCCGGAAGGCCGCCCTCCTCTTCCTTTGCGCACACAAACATCTGGTAAATTTCCAGGAACAGTTCCAGACGAATTACCATGGATTCCACGTCCTGCTCATAAGCAAAGGCGATCAGGCTGCGCACCTCCGCCGCCAGGAAGGAAAGCATCTGTCCGAACTCCTTTCCCAGCGCCGCCACGGCAAACCGGGGATTGGCATAGCTTTTCCCGTAATGCTCCGGAAGCACATCCGCATAGAGCCGCTCATTTCTTCCTGCGAGTTCCTCCAGAGAAGCCTTCTTTAGTCCACCGCCCGCAACGAAGTCATATTCCTCCAGAAACAGGCGGATCACCTCCGCCGTCTTTGCAAAATAATCCGCAAAGGAGGTCAGATCCCCGCTTCGGATGGCGGACGCCTCCTCCGGAATCTGACAGAGCCGCTCCCGTCCCAGCGCAAGCCGCTCCAAAATCTCCTGCATTCTTTCATTCTCTTTTTTCATAGCCCGTACACTCCTGCATAAAGAATAAAGCCGATACTGAGCAGTGCCAGCCCGTTCAGGGTCATTCCCACATAGGAGAAAAAATAAAAGCGATCCTGTACCATTCTGGACAGGATCCCCAGCACAAGCCCGGCAAGGGCAAACAGCAGTGCAAACAGCACTGCCGCCCCGTATTTCACCAGAGCCTCCCCCTGATTCTGAAAGGTGCCGTAAAGTGCCAGCACGATGGACGTAAGCGATAAAACGCCCAGCACCGTGGACATGACCCCTTTCTTCGTTTCATGTTTATCTGTAAAAATATATTTGCGGCCCATGGCCAGGCTCCTTTCCGGTCCTTAAAACAAAATCTTTGACTTTCCCGCAAGCAGCTTCGCCCCGCCGATGATCAGCAGCGTGCCGCTCACGATTCCCGTCACAAGAACCACCACGCCCACCGCAATATTGAGGGCTCCGGAACCGCCTAATGTCTTATAAATCTTTTCTTCCATCTTACCTCTGCTTTCTGCCGCCGAAGGGCGGCATCCCATTCCCGCAAAAAGCCTTATGCCTTTTTTACGACTCCGTACTGCGCATAATAGGCATCGATGGATGCCTTCATCGCATCATCAATGATAATCTTCCCGTTGTGAGGCTTGTTATACAGATATTCCACCACTTCTTCCATGCTCACGATGGCGGCGGTGGGGAAGCCGTACAGCTCCCGGATCTCCTCAAGAGCGCTCTTTTCTCCCTTTCCTCTCTCGCAGCGGTTCAGGGAAACGATCAGCCCCTTGATCTCCACATCCGCCTGTGCCCGGATAATGGGGAAGGTTTCTTCGATGGACTTTCCGGAGGTGGTCACATCCTCAATGATCACTACCCGGTCGCCGTCTTTCAGCTTGCTTCCCAGAAGGATTCCCGTGTCTCCGTGGTCCTTGACCTCCTTGCGGTTGGAGCAGTAACGGACGTCCTTGCCGTACAGCTCGCTGATGGCCATTGTGGTGGCCACAGAAAGGGGGATTCCCTTATAGGCGGGCCCGAAGAGGACGTCGAAGTCCAACCCGTAATTGTCATGAATCGCCTTCGCGTAATATTCGCCCAGCTTTCTCAACTGGGTTCCCGTCACATAGGCGCCCGCGTTCATGAAGAAGGGAGATTTTCTTCCGCTCTTTAAGGTGAAGTCCCCGAACTTCAGGACGTCGGATGCGATCATAAAATCAATGAATTCCTGTTTGTACTGTTCCATATCTTTCAAACCTCCGTATTTCCCGTTTTTTCAGCCATATTTCTTTCAGCCCCGGTTTCTTCCCGCAAATCCGGGATTTTCCGTCACCTTTTGATGCGTTTCAAAAAGGCGTCCAGATTTTCTGCCTGTGTTTTGAAACCATATACCTTACCTGATACCCTTATTTTCACAGTTTCACCATGATCCAAATCAATGAAGATCCTGCGCTGAAGAGGAATCAGGCTGTTTTTCACCCTCACCTTACGGATCCTGCTCAGTGGAATACGACCAGAATAGCCGATTTCCCTGGAATCCCCCAGCAAAAGAACAATCAGCAGGCTGGTTTCGGTCAGGCCAAAATACCCGAAAGCATGACGGCTTTTCTGATACAGTGTCCCGTATATGGAGCATTGCAGGGATTCGCCGTCTTCCAGCATATCGGACAATGATTTTAACATCAGTTCGTAAAAGGTCATTGCATCCGTCTTTCCGGGCTTCAGATGCCCTTCTTTGTAGCGGCGAGCGCTCCGGAAATGTCCTCGATCATGTCCTTCACCGCCTGCCTGGATGCGTCCGCATAGCATTCCGCTCCGAACTTCACGTATTTTTCCTGCTGCCAGGCCGCAATGATTCCTCTGGAGGAATTGACGATGGCTCCCAGGCCGTCCGGGTTGAAGAAATCCACCAGATCCGCACCCTTTGCGCCCTGCGCGCCGTAACCGGGTACCAGGAAGTAAGCCTTGGGCATGATTTTACGCATCACGGGCACCATCTCCGGATAGGTGGCCCCGAAAACGGCTCCCACATAGCTGTAGGAGCAGCCCATCACCTCGTCGCCCCATTCGGCCACCTTTTCGCCGACCAGCTCATACAGGGGCTTTCCGTCGATCAGCCTGTCCTGGAACTCTCCGCTGCTGGGATTGGAGGTTTTCACCAGAACGAAAATGCCCTTGTGTTCTTCCCTGCAGATCTTCAGGAAGGGCTTGATGCCGTCGGAACCGAGGTAGGGATTTACCGTAACAAAATCCTCGTTGAAGGCAGGGATACGGTTTTCGCCCACCTGGACTCTTCCCAGATGGCCCACCGCATAGGCCTCTGAGGTGGAGCCGATATCTCCTCTCTTCACATCGCCGATCACCACCAGGCCCTTTTCCTTGCAGTAATCCACGGTCTTCTGATAGGCGATCATGCCTTCCACGCCGAACTGCTCATACATGGCGACCTGCGGCTTTACCGCCGGGATCAGATCCGCTACCGCATCCACAATTCCCTTATTGAACTGCCAGATGGCTTCCGCGGCTCCCTTCAGAGTCTCTCCATACTCCGCGAATGCCGCTTTCTGAATCTGCTCCGGGATGTACTTCAGCATCGGGTCCAGCCCCACGACGATGGGGGCGTTGGTCTTTTGAATCTTTTCCACAAGTGTATTAATCATAATTCCGGTTCCTTTCTGATGGGGCGATCTGGCCCTGTTATCTGTGCAGAATTGTAACATATTTACAGGGGCAAGGAAAGATTAAATTGCAGATAGACACTCCTCTTCCTGTAAAAAGTGCTCCAGATATTCTGACGCCCCTTTTTCCGACATTCCAAAGTACCTTTCCAGTTTTTTCTGTATCTGCTCCCGGCTGCTTCCATTCTCCATATTATCCAGAATTATCGCCCGAATTCCTTCTTCTCTTCCTTCTTCTACTCCATCCATAAAAAAGCTTCCCATTTCCTCATGCATATTGTATTCCCCTTTCTCATTCCGGTAGTTCTCCGCCTTCTCTAAAAGTTTTCTGTTGTCCGTCATCACCGCAATCGCTTCCAGCGTGTCTCTGTCCAGTTTTCGGTAGGCTTCCTGCTCCCTGATCAACTTCCGCATTTCCTTTCGGTCCTTCCGAAAGGGCAGCACTGCAAGCAGTTCTCTCAGAGAAGTCCGGAATGCTCCATAATCCATCGGCTCATCCGCCCGAATCAGGATCATCGGATAATCACAGAATAAGCTGCGAAAAGCATCCTCCTTTTCAAACTGCATCATATCGCTCAGGCACAAAGGACCGTCCCAGGGATCTGCTCCGTGATACAGGCACACGGTATAGACAGGAAGCAGCCGGTCCATGCTCCGTATCCGTCCGAGCCGTTCTGAGGCGTTTTGATAGCCCTTTCTTTTCTCATTCTTCTTCTGAAGTGCCCTTGCCTGACGCGAGTATTCCTGCACGTCATAGTTCATGCAGCGAAGCGGCATTCCGTAATCTACCGTCTCCTGCGCTTCCAGTGCCACCAGCCGCAGAATACTCCCTCCGTTTCTGACCCGCCGAATAATATCTCTCGTACGGCTACGGTACCCTATGTTCCGCCCCTTTCCTTCCTTTTCGGTATAATGCTCCGATGCGTCCTCAAGCTGTTCCGGATCAACCGCCTGAATGCCGCCGAATACGGCGCCGTTCATCAGATCGGCAAATCTGGCATTGTCCTCCAGATAACGCAGAATGGCATCATTCTTTTCACCCATTTTCTACAGCCTCCCTTTCCCGGCAGGCATGCAGAAACTGCCCCTGCCGTTTTCCTTTTTTCTGTTGTTTTCCAACCTCTGTGTAAATACGGCAGACTCGCCAAAAGAATAACGCAGATCGTCAGATATGTTTTTGATGAAACTATCATAAGACATAGGGGCCTGAAATGTCAATCGATTTCTACCGGTTCGTTTCCGTAGGGTCTGCGCAGTTCATGCGCAGACCTGACTGAATAATATGCTGTTGTTCCACACGGCTGACACTGAAAGATTCGAAAGCCAGCGTCACGCTCTTACCGCATGGCCCACAGCCGGTCATGATCCAGCTGGAAGGGATAATTCTTCAGCTTCCGCGGATTTTCCAGAAGCTCGTTCACATCCCGCTCCCACAATTCGTCGGGAATGGAAACCTCCCCCAGAAGCGCGCGGATGTATTCCGAGAAGCTCTGCTCGCTTCCAAACTCCAGCAAAGAGAGCACGCGCATGGCCTCCTCCCTGTCGCCGTAGCAGCGCAGGAATCCGGGCAGGAAGATTCCCACCGCCTTTCCATGGGGCAGGCCCATCTCACAGGTAACCGGATAACTCAGGCCGTGGGGCAGACTGGTACCGGTATGGGCGATTGCCATG
Organism: uncultured Lachnospiraceae bacterium; assembly: GCA_900544445.1. Lineage (GTDB taxonomy): Bacteria > Bacillota > Clostridia > Lachnospirales > Lachnospiraceae > Eisenbergiella > Eisenbergiella intestinigallinarum. The sequence continues at coordinate 4,262 of UQVK01000058.1, read as the reverse complement.
CCGCCCAGCGTACAGGCGTTCATCAGAAGGCGGCGTTCTTCCTCTCCGATCTCATAACGCAGAAGCCGGTCCTTCACCTTCGCCCAGGTACGCAGGCCCATCTCGCTGTAAAAACGGCTGTAATCGGTGGTATTCGCATTCAGGTGGCTCTCAATCAGATGGGCCAGCGTGTCCACCGCCGTATGGACGCAGCCGTTTCTGGACGCAGTCTGCAGATAGGAAATGTCCACCAGCGCCAGCGCCGGGAAAATGTGGTGGCTGATGCTCTGTTTGGTTTTCCTTTCCAGATGGGGAAAATCATGGCGCACATCCGCTCCGGGCGCGGTGGTGAGCACAATTTCCGGAAGCACATTTTTCGTCAGAATGGCATAGGGCGTAACCTCGGAGCCCGTGCCCGCCGTTGTGGGCACTTCCGCCACCGGAACCGCCGGACGTACACCGCCCTCCGGCCTGACTTTCTGATAAAGGAAATCCGTATCCCGCCCCGGATTGGCTATGAGAAGGGCGACGGCCTTTGCCGCGTCCATCGGAGAGCCGCCGCCGATTCCGACGACGAAATCCGCACCTGCGGAAATCCCCAGCGAAGCCGCCTTCTTCACCGTTTCCACAGAAGGATTTTCTTCCACTTCGTCAAAGACAGTATAGGGAATTTTCTCCCTGTCCAGCGCATTTTTCACATCATCCAGGGAGCCGTTGATCCGGGAGGAATGCTTTCCCGTCACGATCAGCGCCCTTGTCCCCAGGGCAGCCAGTTCCCTGCTGTGGTTTTCCACACATTTTTTCTCCTGATACACTTTGGTCGGCATGTACAGCATCATGGTTGGATTACTTCCTTTCATATCCTCTGATTGTTTATTTCAGCTGTTTTCTGCCTTCATTTTGCCATAGGCCGAACCCGAATTCAAGGGGCTTACATAAATGGAATTTCCACAATCAAAAAACGGCGCAGATTCCGCACCGTTTTTTGATTGAAAAATATTCTCGCTATATGATATATTCACTCACGCATTCACCACATCCGGCCTTAAACCTGCGTTCTCCTGCGCATACCTCCGGATATTGGACGCGTTCGCGTACCGGGTGAAGGAATCGCCGTCCGCAACCACCAGCGTGGGGGCCTGCATCACGCCGAATTTCTGCGCCAGCTCCGCGTTCTCCTGGGCATCCACCGGAATATAGTCCATATCCTTCAGATACTCCTTTGCCAGACGGCAGTTGGGACAGGTCTTCGTGGTGAACAGGTACTTCACCACATCGGGATGCTGTTCCTGCACAGCCGGCTCCCTCTTCTCAAAATCGGAAATGTCAACCACACGGGGACCCTTGTGCTTCAGAACGGACTTTGAAACATCGTACTCGGTCCGGTTCTGGAATTCCTGGACCTTTCCATCGTTCCAGTTCTGGACAGGCCGATAGTAGCCGGTGATGCGGCTCCATACCTCCGTTACCCTGCCGCATTTCGGGCAGACCTTCTGCTCTCCGGTCAGATACCCGTGCTCCGGGCAGATGGAGTAGGTGGGAGACATGGTATAGTAAGGCAGCTTATAGTTTTCCGCGATGGTGCGCACCAGATTGGCGGCCGCCTTCCAGTCGGGAAGCTTTTCGCCAAGGAAGGCATGGAACACGGTTCCTGAGGTATACAGGGTCTGCATCTCGTCCTGAATATCCAGAGCGTCAAAAATGTCCACGGTATAGTCCACCGGCAGATGGGAGGAGTTGGTGTAATAAGGGGTATCTCCCTCCTTGCCCGCGGTTTTGATGCCGGGCCATCTCTTCCGGTCGTGCTTCGCCAGACGGTATGTTGTGCTCTCCGCAGGAGTGGCCTCCAGATTGTAAAGGTCGCCATACTGCTCCTGATAGTCGGAGAGACGCTCTCTCATGTGGTTGAGCACCTCAATGGTGAACTTCTGCGTCTTTTCACTGGACATATCGGCTCTCAGCCAGTTGGCGTTCAGTCCCACCTCGTTCATGCCGATCAGGCCGATGGTAGAAAAATGATTGTCGAAGCTTCCCAGATAACGCTTTGTATAGGGATACAGGCCCTCGTTCAGAAGCCGGGTGATCACTTCCCTCTTGATCTTCAGGGAACGGGCTGCAATGTCCATCATGTGGTCAAGGCGCCTGTAAAATTCCTCTTCATCTGCGGACAGGTATGCGATTCTGGGCATGTTGATGGTCACCACGCCCACGCTCCCGGTGCTCTCGCCGGAACCGAAATATCCGCCGGTTTTCTTTCTCAGTTCTCTTAAGTCCAGACGCAGGCGGCAGCACATGGAACGCACATCGCTGGGCTTCATGTCGGAGTTGATGTAATTGCTGAAATAGGGCGTGCCGTATTTCGCCGTCATTTCAAAGAGCAGACGGTTGTTTTCCGTATCGGACCAGTCAAAATCTCTGGTAATGGAATAGGTGGGGATCGGATACTGGAAGCCCCGTCCGTTGGCGTCTCCTTCGATCATGATCTCAATGAACGCCTTGTTGACCATGTCCATTTCCTTCTTGCAGTCCTTATAGCAGAAATCCATTTCCTTTCCGCCCACGATGGCCGGAAGCTCCGCCAGGTCGTCCGGAACGGTCCAGTCCAGAGTGATGTTGGAAAATGGCGCCTGCGTACCCCAGCGGCTGGGAGTGTTCACGCCGTAAATAAAGGATTCGATGCACTTCTTCACCTCCGGATAGGTCAGATGATCCGCCTTCACGAAAGGAGCAAGATAGGTATCAAAGGAGGAAAAAGCCTGTGCACCGGCCCATTCGTTCTGCATGATGCCGAGGAAATTCACCATCTGGTTGCACAGCACGGAAAGATGCTTTGCGGGAGCAGAAGTGATCTTGCCGGGAATGCCTCCAAGTCCCTCCTGAATGAGCTGCTTTAAGGACCAGCCCGCGCAGTAGCCGGTCAGCATGGACAGGTCATGGATGTGGATATCCGCATTTCTGTGCGCCTGGGCGATCTCCTCATCGTACACCTCGGAAAGCCAGTAATTGGCAGTCACAGCCCCGGAATTGCTCAGGATCAATCCACCCACGGAATAGGTAACGGTGGAGTTCTCCTTCACGCGCCAGTCTTCCACCTTCACATAACCGTTGACCACTTCTTTATAATCCAGGATCGTGGACTTCATGTTCCGCATTTTTTCCCGCTGCTTGCGGTACAGAATGTAAGCCTTGGCCACTTCCGCGTAGCCCGCCTGCTCAAGGACCTTCTCCACACTGTCCTGAATGTCCTCCACATGCACGGCTCCTTCTTCCACCTTATCCTGAAAATCTGCCGTCACGCGCAGAGACAGCAGATCAATGATATCATTGTTGTACTGCGTATCCGTGGCGTCAAAGGCTTTCCTTATGGCGTCTCCGATTTTGGTAAGCGTGAAATCCGCCTTGTCTCCGTTTCTCTTAATGACCTGGAACATGAGCTTTCCCCCTTGTATTTGATTTCCTGAATGGATTCTGTGCCTTTTATGATAAAGAAATGTCCATCCTGACGGATGGACATTCATCCATAAAACGGGCGATGAACCTATTGTAGCACCTTTCCCCCTTCAAGTCAACGGCAGATACTACATATTGTATTTTCGTCCGAATCATGTTCCAAATATTGTAGATTCTGCCGCATTGGATTATCTGGTCTGCAGGAATTCATATTCCCGCTGCGCCTTTGTATCATCCGGATACAGGGCCAGATATTCCTCCATTTTCAGTCGTGCCTGATCGAACTGTCCCAGATACTCGTAGGCGACGATCTCATTGAACCGCAGCGTCTGCATGATCTGGTTTCCCTCCATGGCGATCCCCGACTGAAAGGCGGTCAGAGCCGCCTCATAGTCCCCGATACGCAGATCACACAGGCCGAGCTGGTTATAAATCCGGGCATCCGGCGTCTGGCTCAGATAGTTGTTGTAAACGCTGGCCGCGTAATTATAATCCCCCAGCTGCTCATAGGTCTGTCCCAGAAGACTCACCACCTCGGAGGAGCTGTCCGTATCCATGGCGCTTTCCAGCGCGTTTCTCGCCGTATCATAATTTCCCAGATAGTAATTCATACGGCCTCTGTTATAATCACTGAGTTTACTGTCCTCATCGTCCAGAACCGTCTGAAGATACCCCTGTCCCAGCTCCTGCTGGCCGTTTTCCGCGCAGCTGCAGAAGATATCGATCCTGAGATCATAATCCTGGGGATCAATGGATACCGCCGTATCAAAATCCGCGGAAGCCGCCTCCATATCTCCCTGAGCCAGCTCAATCACGCCTTTCAGATAGTAAGC
>UQVK01000057.1 GCA_900544445.1 uncultured Lachnospiraceae bacterium | reverse complement strand
ACGAGGCGCTGATGGAGCTTCTGGAGAAAGAAAGGCGGGCGCGGCAATGATTTTTTTAATTACCGGCGCTTCCCATACCGGCAAAACCCTGCTGGCACAGAGGCTTCTTGAAAAATATCATTATCCGTATTTGTCGATTGATCATTTGAAGATGGGGCTTATACGAAGCGGGAATACCGGCCTTACGCCGGAAGATGATGAGGAACTGGTCGCCTATTTATGGCCGATTGTCCGGGAAATGATAAAAACCGCTGTGGAAAACAGGCAGAATCTTATCGTTGAGGGATGCTACATTCCGCAGGACTGGAGGAAGGATTTTTCGGACAGATATCTGAGAGAAATCCGTTTTTACTGCCTTGTGATGAGCAGAACATATATTGAGAAGCATTTCTCCGACATCAGAAAGTATGCCGGCGAAATCGAAGAGCGTCTGGATGATACGGATTTTACCATGGAGACAGCCATTGAGGACAATGCGCGGTATCTTGAAATGTGTGAGAAGCAGGGGCTCCGTTACATCCTGATTGACGGCGAATACAAAGTGGAAATCGAGGAAAAAGAAGTCCGGCCGGGGGATTGACAGCCGGGAAAATGTCCGGTATATTTTAAAGAGGCTTTAAAAAGGATATTTATAAAGCCTCTTTAAAAAGTGCCGAAAAGGAGAACAGATTTGAAAAAGCAGTCCGGTTCGGAAATGCAGTCCAATGTGACCAGAAGAATCAATATGCGGAAGCTGCGGCATGTGCTGATGGCCAGACAGAAGGCCACAAAGCCGGAACTGGCGCAGATTACGGGCCTGAGTGTGGTGACGGTGAACGCCCTGATCACAAGAATGCTGGAATGGGGAGAGGTGACGGAGGAGGGAACGGTCCCTTCCAATGGGGGCCGTCCCTGTGCGCAGTTTGCCTATCACTATGGTTTCCGCAAGGCGGTGATCGTCTGCGCCCATCAGGAACGGGGAAAGACCGTGCATCGTACCTTTGTGACGGATCTTTCAGGGAAACGCCTCTGGGAGAGGCGGGATATGAAGGCGGAGATCGCCATAGACAGCTTTGACGAGGCGATTGACGAGGCCACGCGGCTTTTCCCGGATGCGCTTCTGATAGCCTTCGGCCTTCCGGGAGAAGCCTGGCAGGACGAGGTGAGCATTTGTGATTTTCAGACGCTTACGGGAACGGAGTTCCTTCCCCGGATCCGGGAAAGGTATCAGCTTCCCGTCCTGTTTGAAAATGACATCAACGCCATGGTTTACGGCTTTGGCGTGGGACCTGGACACAGTCCCTTTGAGCCGCTTGCAGGCATCTATTTCCCCGGAAATTACCGTCCGGGCGCAGGCATTCTCATCGGCGGCAGGCTCTTTTATGGAACGGAGCATTTTGCGGGAGAGATCGGGGAGCTTCCGGTTCCCTTTTTATGGGAAGAACTGGATTATGGAAATGAGGAGCAGGTGGAAGAACAGCTCACCGCTCTGCTTCTTACGGTCTGCTGCCTGATTGCTCCGAAGGAGATCGTCCTGTACGGGGAATTTGTGACGGACGCGCTTGCAGGGCGGCTGGAGGATGTGCTTGCGGGGCGGCTGAAAAGAAGTTTTCGGACAAAGGTGACCGCTTCCTACAGTCTGCAGGAGGATTTTGAAAAAGGCATGACCGGACTTGCGGTCAGGGAAATGGAAAGCAGGATGGATGATCTGGCCTGAACAATAACGGTCTGAGTCTGTGAACCGGAACCGCGGAAAATCGGCAGAAACCCAAAAAGGCCGGCAGTCTGGGGAAAACGGACATCTGCCGGCAGAGTCGGAAAGGAAACAAAACATGAATCAGAAGGAAAGAATGCTCGCAAACCTGCCGTATAAGGCATGGCTGGACGGGCTTGAGGAAGAACGGCTGGAGAGCAGGAAGAAAGTCTATCGGTTTAACAATACCCCGCCGGAGAATGAAGAGGAGCAGGCGGTGCTGATCCGCCAGATTATCGGAAAGCATGGGAAAAATCTGAAGATCGAGCCGCCCTTTCACTGCGATTATGGAAGCAATATTGAGGTGGGGGAGAATTTTTTTGCCAACTTTAATCTCACCATTCTGGACGTAGGCAGGGTGAAGATCGGGAAAAACGCCCAGATTGCGCCCAATGTATCCATTTACACCGCCGGACATCCGGTGCATCCGGATTCCAGGAACTCCGGTTATGAATATGGGATTGACATCACCATCGGAGACAATGTCTGGATCGGCGGGAGCAGCGTGATTAATCCGGGCGTGACCATCGGAAACAATGTGGTGATCGGTTCCGGCAGCGTGGTGACGAAGGATATTCCGGACAATGTGATCGCGGCGGGAAATCCCTGCCGGGTGATCCGCAGCATCACGGAGGAGGACCGAAAATATTACTTTAAGAACCGGGAATTTGATGTGGAGGACTATAGATAGTGGGAGAGGCGAGACCCCTGAGGGAAAAACGGCAGCACGGGGATTTCCTGTTTCCGGTAAATATCTATGAGACCAGTCTGGAAAAGGGGGTACAGGTGCCCCTTTATTATCACTGGCATCCGGAGGTGGAGCTGTTTTTCATTACTGCCGGGAGTCTCAGCTTTCAGGTGGAGGGAGAACAATTTCAGCTGGAGGCGGGAGATGTGCTTCTGATCCGGCCGAACGCGCTCCATGGCTCCCATGACTGCCTGAAGGAGTGCCTGCGTTTCCGGGCGGCGGTATTCGACTATCATTTCCTGGCAGGAATCGAAAACGACAGGATTGAACAGGAGTATCTGCGCCCTCTGCTTCTGGAAGAGAAGAGCAGTTTTTTTCTGATGTCGCAAAAGGACGGAACGGAAGAGCAAAAGGCGGAGATGACGGCGCTTTTTTCTCTGCTGAACCGTCTTTTTGACGTTTTCCAGAAAAAGGAGAAGGGTTATGAGCTTCTGACGCGGGCCTGGCTTCTGGAGGCGATGTACGTACTGCTTCGCTACGGCGGAGAGGAAACGGGCCGGGTACGTTCCAGCGAAGGCAGAAGCCGCCTGATCCGCGATATCGTCCGGTTTGTGGAGGAGCATTATACCCAAAAGCTGCGTCTTGGAGACCTGGCGGCGCAGCTGTCCATGAGCGAGGGCTATCTCTGCCGGTTCTTCCGTAAGAATTTCCATATGACCTTTGTGGAATACGTGCAGCGGTTTCGGCTGCAGAAGGCTGCCCGGCTCCTTCTGGAAACGGACGATCCCGTAGGAAAGATCGCTCTGGATGTGGGCTTCGGAAGCGGAAATTACTTCACCACGGAATTCGGAAAGTATTATCATACCACCCCGCAGAAATACAGAAAAGGTCAAAATAACGAAGAAATGCGTCAATATCAGGAAGGAAGCAGAGGGAAAAAATGAATATAATGAGATCATAATTTTAAAAACCGCTCTGCAGGGGACACAGGCAGGGGCAGCAGGCATCTGCAGACTGTGCCGGATTTAAGACGCAAAAAGGAGGGTATTTATGTACACCATGAATCAGGAAGGAAACGCGCTGGTATACCGCTGGGACGGGGAAGTGCTTTCCATCATGCCCTGGGGAGAGAACAGCTTCCGGGTGCGTTCCACCGTGCTGGGAGAGGTGGAGGATACGGATTATGCGCTGCTTCCTCCGACAGAAACAGAGGCGGATATCCATGTGGAGGAGTATACCGCGCGGATTATAAACGGGAAAATCACGGCTGAGCTCACCGTGGATTCCTGGAGCCATTCTTGTGACATCGCTTTTTATAATCAGAAGGGAGAGCTGCTTTTAAAGGAAGCGGGAAAAGGCGGTGCGCTGGATAAGAAAAACCGTTTCTTCAAGCCCATCATCGGCGGGGATTACCGGCTGACGGTGACCTTTGCATCCAATCCGAAGGAGAAGCTGTACGGAATGGGACAGTACCAGCAGGATATTCTGAATGTGAAGAACTGCAACCTGGAGCTGGCACACCGCAATTCCCAGGCCAGCGTGCCGTTCGTCCTTTCCGATCTGGGATATGGTTTTCTGTGGCACAATCCCGCCATCGGCCGGGTGAGCTTTGCCTCCAATACCACGGAATGGTATGCGGAAAGCACGAAGCAGATGGACTACTGGATCACGGCGGGAGATACGCCGGATGAGATCGAACAGGCATACGGAAGGGCGGTGGGAACGGCTCCCGAGATGCCCGAATACGGCCTTGGCTTCTGGCAGTGCAAGCTGCGCTACTGGAATCAGGAGGATCTTCTTTCCGTGGCGAGAGAATATCACAGGAGGGGCATTCCGGTTGACGTGATCGTCTGCGATTTCTTCCACTGGCCCCGGATGGGCGACTACCGGTTTGACGAGGAATTTTTCCCGGATCCGGACGCCATGGTCAAGGAACTTAAGGAGATGGGGATGGAGTTGATGGTTTCCGTCTGGCCGCAGGTGGATCTGCGCAGCGAAAACTATCAGGAAATGAAGCAGAAGGGCCTGCTGGTGAAGGCGGAAAAGGGCGTGGATATCGCCATGCTCTATAACGGCAACAGCACTTTCTTTGACGCCACCAATCCCCGTTCCAGGGAATATGTCTGGGACAAATGCAGACAGAACTATTACGATAAGGGAATCCGTGTGTTCTGGCTGGATGAGGCGGAACCGGAATTTACCGGTTATGATTTTGACAATTACCGCTATTTCCAGGGACCGGCGGCTCAGGTGGGCAACATCTATCCCCAGTCCTATGCGAGAACCTTTTATGAAGGCCTGAAGCAGGCCGGAGAGGAGAAGGTGGTCAACCTTCTGCGCTGCGCCTGGGCGGGAAGCCAGCGCTACGGCGCACTGGTCTGGAGCGGGGATATCCATTCCGACTGGGAAACGCTGCGCCGTCAGGTCTGCGCGGGCCTGAACATGGGAATCGCCGGAATCTCCTGGTGGACCACGGACATCGGCGGCTTTTCCGGCGGCAATCCGCTTGATCCGGCCTTCCGTCAGCTTCTGGTGCGCTGGTTCGAGTGGGGCTGCTTCTGTCCGGTGATGCGTCTGCACGGAGACCGGGTTCCGTCCACGCCGTTAAAAAATCAGGCGGGAGAGACGCTCAATCCCACCGGAGCGGCGAACGAGGTGTGGAGCTTCGGGGAAGAGAATACGGATACGCTGGTAAAATACATCCGTTTCCGTGAGGCGATGCGCCCCTATACAAGACGGGTGATGGAGGAGGCTCATACCCTTGGCCGTCCGGTGATGCGTCCCATGTTCTATGAATTTCCGGATCAGGAATGCTGTTGGGATATGAAGGAACAGTATATGTTCGGAAGCGATATTCTGGTGGCCCCCGTCCTCTACGAAGGACAGACGAAGCGGGAGGTTTACCTGCCCGCGGGAGCAAAGTGGACATGCGTGCATGACGGAAAGGTGTACGAAGGAGGACAGACCGTCACCGCCGACGCGCCCCTTGAGGTGATTCCCGTATTTTTAAGAGACGGGAAGCTTTCAGAGCTGGTGGGACTGATCTGAGAAAGATAAAAAAGTGTGCGCCCTGATGCGGGACGCATCATGCGCACCACTCGCGCCGAGCGCGGTTGCCTTCAGGCAACATCTACCTTGTGCGCGAGTGCGCATCAACGTCTTGTATAAAAGTTTTATCTTCCTGACAGCTCAAAGCACAGCGATATCAGCACCGGCACAAAAGCCGAGCAGATCGCGCCGTTTAATACGGAAAGGATCACCGTTTCCTCATTGGTATATTTGATCATCAGCGGCAGGGTGGTGTCCTCGCTGGTCGCGCCAGCCGCCGCGATGCAGGCATAATAGTTCAGACGGGACAGAAGAGGGATGCTGAAAAAGGAAAACAGCTCCCGCATCAGATTGCTTAAGAAAGCGATGCTTCCCATCTGTACGCCCAGCAGGTTTTCCAGGGTGATGCCGGACAGGCTGTACCAGCCGAGACCGCTCGCCACCGCTGCACCGTCGAAAATGCTCCGCCCGGTCAGAATGCCGCAGACCGCGCCTCCCAGAAGGGAGCCGAGAATCACGCCAAAGGGAATGATGAATATTTTCACATGATACTGCCGGATGCTGCGGAGCAGCCCGTGATGCAGGCCGATGCTGATTCCCACCGAAAACATGAGCACGTATAAAACCAGATCCTTGTGGGTGGAAAGGGCGGAAAGAAACCAGTTATCCATTCCGGATGTGCCGCACAGAATGCCGGCAAAGAGGGCAAGAAGCGCGATGACGATCATGATGCCTTATCCTCCCCGTTTTTCAGATTCTTTTTCCCTTTCCCGGCGCAGGGAAAGTTTCTGGTGAGAAAGATGACGATCAGAATGGACGCCGCTGTCGGTATGGCGAAGAACAGAAGGCTGTCCAGTCCCAGAGACAGAAGATTGTCAAGCAGGTCCTCCTTCCGGCCCAGCGTTACACCCATGGCAAAAATCAAAAGCGCGGTGCAGATGGTCTGCAGAAGCTCGTTACCCTTCCTGAATTTTTCTGAAAAAAAGAATTTTCCCACGAGAATTCCCGCACACATCACACATATGGTTATCATCTGTAAGCCTCCTGAACAATAAAATCCGCAAGACATCATTCTATATAGTTTGGACCTGGAAGTCAACCGTTTTTCCTGCGGTACTGATCCGGGGAGAGGCCATATTTCCTGCGGAAGGCTTTGCTTAAGTGGAACTCGTCGCAGAAACCGAAGTTCAGAGCGGTTTCATGCAGCTTGACGCCGGGCTGTGTCAGAAGAAACTGGCGCACCATTTCCAGCTTCAGATCCATCTGATAGGCATGGAGAGTCTTGCCGTAGGCTTTTTTGAAATGATTGGTCAGCGTGCGTTCGCAGACATAGAATCGGTTCGCCAGTTCCTTCCCTGTAAAAAAAGTCTGGGGTGTGGATTGAATCAGGCGGGAGACTTCCTCTGCCAGGGTGGCGGCGCCGGACAGGCTTTCTCCCTTTTCCTGCTGTTCCTGAAGTTCGCACAACAGCAGGTTGAACAGAAGCGAAAGCTTCTGCTCTTTCAGATCAGAGTCTGTCCAGCTCTCCGAAATAATTTCCTCAAAGAGCGACCGGATGCGCGGCGTATCCTGGCAATGGATCAGACTGGAAAAAGCGGTCAGACCGTCTGGCGGGGGGCCCGGAGCGGCAGAAGCAGCGATGGACGCATCCGTGTTTGCAGTCAGTTCCTCCGACAGGGGCTTTACATGAATATACATGTGCCGGTTATGGGGGGAGCAGGGAGAGATGCCATAATGATGCCGGCCGGCGGGAAGGATGAGAAGATCGTCCGAACGCATTCGGAAGGTTTCCTTTGGCCCGCCTGCGGGATATTCTTCACCGATTTCCCATGTGCCGTCCAGCATATAGAGAAAGTCATGTTCTTTCAGCATACGGTCCGGATGCGGAGTGGGATGGATCATGGTGATATGATTGGCAGAGACGATCTGCCGGTTTTGCAGAAAATGAAAATAGACACTCATGGCTGACCTCATGCCGGTGTGTCAGCGGCCGGCAGGCCGCCGCCGGCCTCCTTTTGAATGGTTTTTCCACATTATACATGCTGCTTTCCAAAATGGCAATGGAAACGCGGAAGAGTTCCTGATAGTATGGCAATGAATGGAGGGACAGCAGATACCGCCTGCGGCGGCAGAAGTCCATGATTGAAATGCTGCCTGCGGCAGCGGAAAGGTAGGGTAAGATGAATCAGAAGGAATACAGCAGTCCGATTTCCCTGAGAAAGGTGCAGGTGACGGACGAATTCTGGAAAAATGAGATGGAACTGGTGAGAAAGGAGGTCATTCCCTATCAGTGGGAGGCGTTAAACGACCGGATCCCGGATGCGGACCCCAGCTTTTCCATGCGTAATTTTAAGGTGGCGGGAAGGCTGAACGCCAGAAGGAAGGCGGAGGGCGACGCTTACCGTCCTGTGAAATGGCCGCTGGAGTTTCAGCCTCTTCCGGATGACATGAATCATCTGGAGGAACGGTTTTACGGCTGCCTGTTTCAGGACAGCGACTTTTCCAAATGGATCGAGGCGGTGGGCTATTCCCTTACCCAGCATCCGGACCCGGAACTGGAAGCGACGGCGGATGAGGCCATTGATATCGTCTGTGCCGCCCAGTTGGAAAACGGCTATCTGGATACCTACTATATCATCAGTGATCAGGATCAGATTTTCACCAATCTGAAGGATAACCATGAGCTGTACTGTTTCGGTCATCTGACGGAAGGAGCGGTGGCCTACTATCAGGCCACAGGAAAGGATAAACTCCTGAAGGCCGCCGAGCGGTATGCGGATTATATTTCCTCCTGTTTCGGTCCGGAAGAAGGAAAGAAAAAGGGCTATCCCGGCCATGAGATCGCGGAAATGGCTCTGGTGCGCCTGTATGAGCAGACCGGGGAGAAAAAATATCTGGAACTGAGCCGCTTTTTTGTGGACCAGCGGGGAACCAGACCCTATTATTTCGATCTGGAGCAGCCTGACCGGGTGAAAAAGGGACATGAAGAGGAACAGCGTTATGCCTACAATCAGGCGCATCTGCCGGTCCGACAGCAGGAGGAAGCGGTGGGGCACGCGGTGCGTGCGGTTTATCTCTATTCCGGGATGGCGGACGTGGCCAGGCTGACCGGAGATGAAAGCCTGTTCGCAGCCTGCGAAAGACTCTGGGAGAACATGACCCGGAAAAAGATGTACATTACGGGCGGCATCGGCGCTACCCATATCGGAGAGGCCTTTTCCTTCAATTATGACCTCCCCAATGACACCGCCTATGCGGAGACCTGCGCTTCCATCGGGCTGGTATTCTTTGCCAGGAGAATGCTGCAGATCAAAGCGGACAGCCGCTATGCGGATGTGATGGAGCGGGCGCTCTATAACGGCGTTTTAAGCGGTATGGCGCTGGATGGAAAGAGCTTTTTCTATGTAAATCCCCTGGAAAGCCTTCCGGAGGCCTGCCATAAGGATGAGAGAAAATTTCATGTGAAGCCTGTCCGCCAGAAATGGTTCGGCTGCGCCTGCTGCCCGCCCAACATTGCAAGGCTCGTCAGCTCCATCGCTTCCTATGCGTACACACAGTCGGCGGATACGCTGTATGTCCATCTGTATATGGGCAGCGTGCTGGAATGCGAGTTCGGCGGGAAAAAGGCAGACATCCGCATCACTTCCGGTTTCCCCTGGAATGGAAAGGTTTCTGTGGAACTGAAACTGGAGGAAAAGGCTGAATTTACGCTGGCGCTGCGCATCCCCGGCTGGTGTGAGGGCTACACGGTGAATGGAAAACCGGGCGCTGTGGAAGCTTCGTCTGCCACAGAAGCTGACGGAACCGTGAAGGACGGTTATCTTTACCTGCACAGGACCTGGAGAGACGGAGATCGGCTGGAGCTGGATTTTCCCATGACTGTCCGTATCATGGAAGCGGACAGCAGAGTGCGTGAGGATATCGGCCGGGCAGCTGTGACCAGAGGACCCGTGGTCTACTGCATGGAAGAAGCGGACAATGGCAAAGATCTGTATCTGTGTGCGCTTCCGGAGGAGACCGTGGCAGTGGAGGAAAAGAGCGATATTCTGGGTGTCCCTGTGGTGAAGGTCATCGTGGACGGACTCCGCCGGGAACAGGAGCCGGAAGAGGAACAGATGCAGTCGGAACTCTATCATGTTCGTCACAGAGCAAAATACGAAGCCGCAAAGCTTACCTTCGTTCCCTATTTCGCCTGGGCAAACCGGGGAGAGGGCGAAATGCAGGTGTTCGTGAGAGAAAAATAATGCCGCAAATGCCGGAAGATGTGGAAAGCTGTTATCCGCCGCCTGTTGAAAAACGGACGGCGGATTTCCTCTTTTTTTCCCCTGCAGGTAGGGGATTGCCTTTTTTGAAAACCCAACGTATAATAGGGATGCAAATTTGGAAGGGTTTCTTTTTCAAGGAAAGGATTTAAGAAAATGAAAGACACACGTACGGGCAGGAGATACGGCCTCATGACTGCAGCTTTTGCAGCCGGGATGCTGATTCTCCTGCCTCTGTCGGTACGCGCGCAGGAAGTTCAGCCGGCGGTTACGGCTGAGAACCATACGGAAGAGACGATGGAACAGCCGGAGGATATCATCTTCGTTGGGGATTCCCGTTTCGTACAGATGAAGAATGCTGTAGGGGAGAATCCCTACCGCTGGATCGCCAAGGGTTCCCAGGGCTATGACTGGTTTGTCGAGGAAGCTGTAGCGCAGATTGATGCCGCCGTGCAGAGCGGGACGAAGATTCTGATCAATTTCGGGGTCAATGATGTGGCTAACGAGGCGGCCTATGCCGAACTGGTGAACCGCAAGGCAGCAGAATGGGAAGCTCTGGGGGCGGAGGTTTACTATTCCTCTGTCAACCCGGTTGAGGACGGCCGTTATGTCACAAAGGAGAAGGTGGCAGACTTCAATGCAGGCCTGCAGGAGGATCTGGACGCGACGGTGGAGTGGATTGACAGTTTTTCCTGGCTGGTGGAAGAAGGATATACGCTGACGGACGGGCTTCATTTTTCCAGTGATACTTACGAAAAACTGTACGCATTTTATCTGGATAAACTGACGCAGAACGGGTAAACCGCTGCAGAAAGGAAATACTGATGAAAATCATTATCGCAGGCTGCGGAAAGGTTGGCTATATTCTGGCCGAGCAGCTCAATGAAGAGGGACATGAGATTACCATTATCGATACGAACGAGGAGAAGATCAACATGGTGGGTAATCTTCTGGATGTGATGTGCATTCAGGGAAATGCAACCAGCTACCATGTGCAGGAAGAGGCCGGCGTGAAGGAGGCAGACCTGCTGATTGCGGTGACCAACAAGGATGAGGTAAATCTTCTGTGCTGTCTGATCGCGAGAAAGGCAGGACACTGCCAGACCATTGCCAGGGTGCGTGATCCCGGCTATTATGCGGAAATCGGATTCATTAAAGAGGAACTGGGGCTGTCCATGGCCATCAACCCGGAACTGGCCGCAGCAGCGGATATCGCAAGGCTGATTCAGATTCCCTCCGCCATGGAGGTGGATACCTTTGCAAAGGGGAAGGTGGATCTGGTACGCTTCCGGATTCCGAAGGGCTCCGCATGGGGAGGAAAGAAGATCATCGATGCCAGCAAAAAGGTGGGAGGAAATCTGCTGATCTGTGTGATTGAGCGGGAAAATCATCAGGTGCTGATTCCGGATGGAAATGTGGTGTTGCATGAAGGGGATTATATTTCCGTGATTGTGCCGCCGGACCGGATGAAGGCTCTGTTTTCCAGCATCGGAATCGAAAGCAGGATGATTCATGACGTGATCATTGCGGGCGGCGGCAGGCTGGCCTATTATCTGGCGAAACAGCTCCTGCAGTCCAGAATTCAGGTGCGCATTATTGAAAACAACCGGGCCAGGTGCGACGAGCTGAGCGAGCTCCTTCCGAAAGCCATGATCATCTACGGAGACGCTACGGATACGGATCTGTTAAAGGAGGAAGGGCTGGAGAGCGCGGATGCCTTTGTATCCCTTACCGGCGTGGATGAGGAAAACGTGATGCTGTCCTGTTATGCGGGGAGAGTGTCCAAAGCCAAGATCATCACCAAGATTACCAAAATCAGCTATGGAGGCATCATCGACAGCTTTGATGTGGGAAGCATTGTCAGCCCCAGACATCTGACGACGGAGCTGATCAGCCAGTATGTGCGCTGCATGCAGAATTCCATGGGGAGCGCTGTGGAGGCCGTTTATCGAATGGTGGATAACAAGGTGGAGGCATTGGAGTTTTCCGTAAAGAAGGGGGCGAAGGTCCTTGACATTCCCCTTGCGGAAATGAAGCTGAAGGACAACCTGCTTTTGTGCAGTATTGTAAGAAGGGGAAGGATCATTCTTCCCTCCGGGCAGGACAGAATTCAGGCCGGGGATACGGTGATCGTTGTCACGACGCACAAGGGACTGGATGAGATTGAAGATATTCTTGCCTGAAAAAGGAAATGCGGAATCGAGGGATCATTTCATGAATTACAGAAGCATTACATATATTCTTGGGTGGATCATGCGGGTAGAGGGAGTGTTTCTGCTTCTGCCCGTGATCGTCGCTCTGATCTATGGCGAAGACATCTGGACGATTTATCTGGTGTGCGCTTTCCTGACGCTTGCCATCGGCGTGCTGCTTTCCCTGAAGCGGAGCGGAAATTTTCGGCTTTTTGCGAGGGAAGGGTATGTGTCTGTCGCACTGGGATGGGTGATGATGAGTCTGATCGGCGCGCTCCCTCTGTGGATTACAGGGGATATCCCCCACTTTGTGGATGCGCTGTTTGAGATCATTTCCGGTTTCACAACCACAGGCTCCAGTATTCTGGTGGATGTGGAGGCCCTTTCCAGCGGCGGCATGTTCTGGCGCTGCTTTTCTCACTGGATCGGCGGCATGGGCGTGCTGGTATTCCTGCTTCAGATCATTCCTCTTTCCAGCGGCCAGACCATGTATCTGATGCGGGCGGAAAGCCCGGGGCCTTCGGTGAGCAAGCTGGTTCCAAGAGTGCGCGAGACGGCGCTGGTGCTGTATGGCATTTATATCGCGATGACGGCGCTTGAGATTTTTTTCCTTCTGATCGGAGGCATGCCTCTTTTTGATACCCTGTGTACCACCTTCGGCTCCGCAGGAACCGGAGGCTTTGCCATCTGGTCCGACAGCATGGCCAGATACAGCCCTTATCTTCAGATTGTGGTCACCATTTTCATGTTCCTGTTCGGCGTGAATTTCAGTTTTTATTATCTGCTTCTGACAAAGCGGGTGAAGGAAGCCTTCCAGATTGAGGAAGTGAAGGCCTATTTCGGTATTTTTGCGGCGGCTACCGTGCTGATTGCCCTGAACATCCTCTCCCAGGTGGGAAATCTTGCAGACAGCTTCCGGCATGCGGCCTTCCAGGTTTCTTCCGTCATGACGACGACCGGCTTCGCCACTACGGATTTTAATAAGTGGCCGGAATTTTCCCGGACGCTTCTGGTGCTTCTGATGTTCATCGGTGCCTGCGCGGGCAGTACCGGCGGCGGAATCAAGGTTTCCAGAATACTGATCTACTTAAAGACCATCAAAAAGGAACTGGCATTCCTGGTTCATCCCAGAAGCGTGAAGGTGGTCATGATGGACGGAAAGCGGACGGAGCACACGGTGGTGCGGGCGGCAAACATTTTCCTCATCACCTATCTGGGAATTCTTGCCCTTTCCATTCTTGTGGTGAGTCTGGACGGCAGCGATTTTACCACCACGGTGACCGCGGTGATCACGGCTCTCAACAATGTGGGGCCGGGCCTGTCCCTGGTGGGGCCTATGGGAAATTTCGCTTTTTTTTCAGACCTGTCCAAATTTGTGCTGATGTTCGATATGCTGGCCGGACGGCTGGAGATCTTTCCGCTGCTGCTTCTGTTTGTCCCCTATACCTGGAAAAAATGATTGCGCATCTGCATGGAGGGATGCTATAATTTTGCCAGACAGGACTGGCAGAAAAGGTGCCGGTTAGAAAAGAAAAAGAATGGAGGATGTTATGCGCAGAATTTTGCTGAAGCTGAGCGGGGAGGCCCTCGCAGGCGATAAAAAGCACGGCTTCGATGAAGAGACGGTGAGAAAGGTCGCCGCCCAGATCGCCGAAGTCGTAAAGGGCGGCGTGCAGGTCGGAGTTGTGATCGGCGGCGGCAACTTCTGGAGGGGAAGAACCAGCGAGAACATGGACCGGACCAAGGCGGATCAGATCGGGATGCTGGCCACGGTCATGAACTGTATTTATGTATCCGAAATGTGCAGAGCTGAAGGCCTTCAGACCGCAGTTTTCACGCCGTTTGCCTGCGGTTCCTTCACGAAGCTGTTTTCCAAGGACGAAGCGGTAGCCTGTATGGAAGCGGGAGGAGTGGCCTTCTTTGCGGGTGGAACCGGACATCCCTATTTTTCCACGGATACGGGCGTCCTGCTGAGAGCCATTGAAGTGGAGGCGGATGTGATCCTGCTCGCCAAGTCCATCGATGGCGTATATGACGACGATCCGGCGAAGAATCCGGCGGCGAAGAAGTATGACGAGGTTTCCATTGATGAGGTGATTGCCAGAAACCTGCAGGTGGTTGACATGACCGCCTCCATCCTGGCGAGGGACAACCATATGCCCATGTGGGTATTTGGACTGAATGAGGAAAACAGCATCGTCAATACCTTAAACGGCAGCTTCCACGGCACGAAGGTAACCGTCTGAGCCTGAAAGGACGGAGGATGACAGAAAAAAGGCGGCTGCAGAGCTGCCCCAAAAGCCGCCTGCGCGGCAGAATGAGAGGAATATAGAGGATGAATGAAAAATTACAGCAGTTTGACAGCAAGATGAAGAAGACCTGCGAGCATCTGGAAGCGGAATTTTCCACGATCCGCGCCGGACGCGCCAATCCCCATGTGCTTGATAAGATCAAAGTGAATTATTACGGATCTCCCACGCCCATTCAGCAGGTGGGAAACATCACGGTTCCCGAACCCAGAATGATTCAGATCGCTCCCTGGGAGAAATCTCTGATCAAGGAGATCGAGAAGGCGATCATGGCTTCCGATGTGGGAATTACGCCTTCCAATGACGGAAATGTGATCCGTCTCGTTTTCCCTGAGGTGACGGAGGAGCGCAGAAAGGCTCTGGTGAAGGATGTGAAGAAGAAGGGCGAGGAGAGCAAGGTCGCCGTCCGCAACATCCGCAGGGATGGAAACGACGCCTTCAAGAAGATGGCTAAGGAAGATGTTTCCGAGGACGAGATCAAGGAGCTGGAGAACGAGCTTCAGAAGCTGACCGACAAGTACATCAAGGAAGTGGATAAGCTGGTAGAGGAGAAGTCCAAAGAAATCATGACCGTGTAGGAATTTCGTCTGAGCAATATGAGGGGCAGGCAGGGAGCTTGTCCCTTTTTGTTCTACGGCAGGAAAGCCCTTTTCCTGTCGTCACTTTCGGGCGGCGGGAAATGATTTAGTGGCGATGAAGAAATGGAGAGTAAAATGTCGGAAAGAAAAATACCGAATCATGTGGCAATCATTCTGGATGGAAACGGAAGATGGGCGAAGGCGAAAGGAATGCCGAGAAACTACGGGCATGTTCAGGGGGCGAAGCGGGTGGAGGACATCTGCGAGGAGGCTTACCGGATGGGCATTAAGTATCTGACGGTGTACGCTTTTTCCACGGAGAACTGGAACCGGCCCCAGGATGAGGTGGACACGCTGATGGGGCTTCTGCGCAATTATATGAAGACCTGTTTAAGAACCGCGGCCAAGAACAATATGTGCGTCCGGGTGCTTGGAGATAAGACCAGGCTGGATGAGGATATCAGAAACCGGATCGACCAGCTGGAGAAATCCACCCGGGCAAACAGCGGTCTGCATTTTCAGATTGCCTTAAATTATGGCGGCAGGGATGAAATCTGCCGGGCCGTACGCAGCCTGGCGAAACAGGTACAGGAAGGAACGCTTGCGCCGGAGGAGATCGACGAGGAGCGGATCAGCAGCACGCTGGATACGGCAGGACTTCCTGAACCGGATCTTCTGATCCGTACCTGCGGGGAGCAGCGCATCTCGAATTTCCTGCTGTGGCAGCTGGCCTATACGGAGTTTTACTTTACGTCCGTGGCCTGGCCGGATTTTACGAAGGAAGAATTGGAAAAGGCTGTGGAGGCATATAATCATAGAGACAGACGGTACGGGCTTGTAAAGGATGTATAAGACAGAAGACGTACGAGGAGGAAGGATATGTTCTGGATAAGACTGAGAAGCAGCATAATTCTGGTGATCGCCGCACTCTTTCTGCTGCTGACGGGAGGATGGGTGCTGGCGGCCGGACTGTTCGTCCTGTCCCTGATTGCGTTCCGGGAGCTGATGCGCGCCGCGAAAGCGGGGCGGCAGACGGATGAAGGGAAGGAAGCGGGCAAAGGCCGCTTCGGAATTCTGGAATGGATCGGCTTTCTCGGAACCGCCGTCTATTATACAGTCCTTCTGCTGGAGGCGGAGCCCGTTTACTGGCTGGGCGTTCTGGGACTGGTATTTCTCGGGATGATGGCGGCCTATGTGGTCACCTTCCCGTCTCTGCAGGCAGGGCAGGTGATGACCGCTTTTTTCTGTTTCTTCTACGGCCCCGTCCTGTTTTCCTTCATCTGGCTGACCAGAGAGCTTCCGGGCGGCATTTATATGGTCTGGCTGATCTTCATCAGCTCCTGGATCTGCGATACCTGCGCCTATCTGTCCGGAATGGCGCTGGGAAAGCATAAACTGACCCCGGTGCTGAGCCCGAAAAAATCCGTGGAGGGTGCTGTCGGCGGCGTTCTTGGCTCCGCCCTGGTGGGCGCCCTGTTCGGATATCTGTTCCTGAACCGGCTGTTTGAGGGACAGAACATGGTCTGGATCTGTGCGCTGATCTGCGGCGCCGGGGCGGTGATTTCACAGATCGGAGATCTGGCGGCCTCGGGCATTAAGAGGAATCACGGAATCAAGGATTACGGGAAGCTGATTCCCGGCCACGGCGGAGTGATGGACCGGTTTGACAGTGTGCTTTTTACGGCGCCCATTATTTACTATCTTGCCATTCTTCTGATACGTTTTGAATAGAGAGGGAATACTGTAATGAAGAAAATCGCAATTCTGGGTTCCACCGGATCCATCGGAACCCAGACACTGGAAATCGTAAGAGAAAATCCGGATCTGAAGGTGACGGGACTTGCGGCCGGAAGCAATGCGGCCCTGATGGAAAAACAGATCCGGGAGTTTGGACCGGATACTGCAGTCATGTGGAGTGAGAAGGCCGCCGAAGATCTGAAAAATCGAGTCAGCGATCTGAACGTCCGTGTGCTGTGCGGCATGGACGGACTGCTGGAACTGGCGGCAATGGACGGCTATGAGGTGCTGGTGACGGCGGTGGTGGGAATGATCGGAATTCGTCCCACCATCGCGGCCATCGAGAGCGGAAAGACCATCGCGCTTGCCAACAAGGAGACGCTGGTGACGGCCGGACATCTGATCATGCCCCTGGCGAAGAAGCACGGCGTGTCCATTCTGCCGGTGGACAGCGAGCACAGCGCCATCTTCCAGTCTTTAAACGGAGAGGATCCGGGACGGGTTTCCAAAATCCTGCTCACGGCTTCCGGCGGGCCTTTCCGCGGAAAGAGCAGGCAGGAGCTTTCTTCCATGACGGTGGAGGATGCGCTGAAGCATCCCAACTGGTCCATGGGAAAAAAGATCACGGTGGATTCCTCCACGCTGGTGAACAAGGCGCTGGAGGTGATGGAGGCCTGCTGGCTGTTCGGAGTCGGCCTGGATCAGATCCAGGTGGTGGTCCATCCCCAGAGTATCATTCATTCCGCGGTGGAATATGTGGACGGCGCGGTGATCGCCCAGCTGGGCCTGCCGGACATGAAACTGCCGATCCAGTACGCCCTGTTCTATCCGGACAGACGGCCCATGAAGGGGGAGAAGCTGGATCTGTTCGATGTCGCCACCCTCACCTTCGAACGGCCGGATACGGAAACCTTCCGGGGGCTTTCCCTCGGGCTTCGGGCTGCCGGAGAGGGCGGCAGCATGCCCACCGTATTCAATGCGGCGAATGAAAAGGCGGTCGCCCTGTTCTTAAACCGGCAGATCGGCTTCCTATCCATTGCGGAGCTGATTGAAAAGTGTATGGATCATCACCGCAGGATAGAGAATCCGAGTTTGGAACAGATCCTGCAGACAGAGGCAGAAACCTATGAATATATAGAAAGCATCAAAGCATAAAGGAGACTGAGATTCATTGACAACTGTAATTCTGTTCATCATTGTATTCAGCGTGATCGTCATCGCCCATGAGCTGGGACATTTTCTCCTGGCGAAGGCGAACGGCATCACCGTGGTGGAGTTTTCCGTCGGCATGGGGCCGAAGCTGCTCCACTTCAGCAAGGGGGGAACCGAATATTCGCTGCGCCTGCTTCCCATAGGCGGCGCCTGTATGTTTGAGGGGGAGAGCGGTCTGGAGGAGGATCAGGGAACGCTTTCCGACGGCGCGTTTCCCAAAGCGAAGGTCTGGGCCAGAATCTCCACGGTGTTCGCGGGACCGTTCTTCAATTTCATTCTTGCCTGGCTGTTCGCCATGTTTGTGGTGTGGTATGCGGGAAGCGACAGGCCGGTGATCCAGGATGTGATGGACGGTTATCCGGCTCAGGAGGCAGGCATGCAGAGCGGGGACGTGGTCACCCGTCTGAACGGCGAACGGATTTATCTGGGAAGGGAAATCGACCTTTATACCATGGCGAATCCGGGCAGGACCGTGACGGTGGAATATCTGCGGGATGGAGAGCGGCGCACGGCGACGCTGGTTCCGGAATACGACGAGACGGAAGGAAGGTATCTGCTGGGCTTTCAGGGCTTTACAGAGTATGTGGACTGCCGGAATGCGGGAGTTTTCAAATATGCCTATTATGAAGTGCGCTATGGACTGAAAATGACGGTCAAGAGCATCGGCATGCTTCTGACCGGAAAAGCCGGGGTGGACGACGTATCCGGGCCTGTGGGAATGGCACAGATGATTGGAGAGGTGCAGCAGCAGGCGGCGCCGTACGGGCCGCTGGTGGTGGCCCTTAATATCGTCAACATCGCCATGCTGTTAAGCGTCAACCTGGGCGTGGTCAATCTGCTTCCCCTTCCGGCGCTGGACGGGGGAAGGCTGGTCTTTCTCCTGGTGGAGGCCGTGCGCGGAAAGCCGGTGCCGCCGGATAAGGAGGGCATGGTGCACTTTGCGGGCTTCGTTCTTTTGATGGTGCTGATGGTGGTCGTCATGTTCAACGACATTTCCCGGCTGTTGAGATAAAACGGCGGGAAAGCAGGAGAGAAAAGGGGGAACACATGAAAAAAAGAGAAACAAACGGAATCTTTTGGAAAAACAGGAGGGATGGCGGACGCCGGACGGGCAGGCGGCTTCTTGCGGGGCTCTGTGCGGCCCTCCTTCTGGCGGCGGCCCCGGCGGCCGGCGCGCAGGCGGAGGAGCTGCCTGCCGGGTATGTGAGAAGCATCTATACCAACGAGCCCGTGACGGCTGCGCAGGCGGGGCAGCGGCCCATTGCGGTGATGATGCCGACGGACAGGGCGGCTCAGCCATCCTATGGCATCGGACATGCAAAGGTGCTTTACGAGATCATGGAGGAGGGGGAAATTTCCAGACAGCTTGCCATCATCGACGACTGGCAGGGACTTCCCCGGATCGGGAACATCCGGAGCTGCCGGGCCTATTATCTGCCCATCGCCACGGAATGGGATCCCATTCTCATCCATTTCGGGGGCGTGTGGTATATGCGCGACCGGATCAGCCTGCCGGACATCAACAATCTGTCCGGAACCTACGAATACGGGACGGGCGGAAGCGCGCCGGGCGCGGACAAGTTCTTCCGAAGCTCGGACAGGAGGGCGCCGCACAACGCTTACATCAGTGCGGCAGGCATTACGGAGGCCTGCGCCCAGCTCGGTTATTCCCTGACCATCCGGCCGGGATATTACAGCGCGAAGCATTTCAGCTTCGCGGAAGGGGTCAATACGCTGGCCCAGTATGGAGCGGGCGCCGCTTCGGCAAATGTGATTGACCTGTCGAACATTTTCCCTTATACGCGGACAGGCTTTAGCTATAATCCCGCGACAGGACTGTATGATAAGACCATTCACGGCGGAGCCCATAAGGATGCCGACGGCACACAGCTTTCCTTCGCGAATGTGATCGTTCAGAACACGTCATGGATGCCCGTGGATGAAAAAGGCTATCTGGCCTTTGTCAACTATGACACCACGCAGGATGGCTGGTATTTCACAAAGGGAAAATGCATTCATATCACCTGGCAGAAGACGGCGGACTACAGCCCTACCCGGTATTTTGACGATGCGGGAAACGAGATTCAGCTGAACCAGGGAAAGACCTACATAGCGGTTGCACAGGCAGGCAGACTGCCGGTATTTTCATAAGCGGAAGGACTTTGGCGGCGCATCCGCGCCGCCGGTTCTTCTCTGTCTTTCTGGAAGAAACAGCTTTGGGGCGGGAATTTCTTCCACTTTCTTTCAACATTTCTTTTTTCTTTTTCTATTGATCTCATTTTTATTATTTTACCATTTTGTATTTGAGAATATTCATGTCTGTCAGCGGGCCGGACGGCACGGGAAAGGAGGCGTGCATGACGACAGAAAGGTACAGAATTCTGAGGAAGCTGGGAGAGGGAGGCTGCGGGCGGACCTATCTGGTGCGGGACAGAAAGCTTGGCAAGCTCTGGGCAATGAAGGAGTGGAAGCCGGAAGCAGAAATGGAGGATGGAACCGGGGAAAACAGCGGGGAAGAGGAATTCCGAATCCTGCGGGAGCTGGACAGCCCCTGCTTTCCGCGCCTTGTGGAATATTTCTGGAAAGACGGAAAGCGGTATCTGGTGATGGACTGGGTACAGGGGCAGACCCTGGAGGAGAAGCTGATCCAGGATGGTCCCTTCGGCTGGAGGGAGGCTGCAGACTGCGCGCTTCAGCTTTGCGGAGCGCTGGAAAAACTGCATGGGGGAAAGCCTGCCATTCTGCATCTGGATCTGAAGCCCTCAAACATCATCCTCACGCAGGACGGTCCCCGTCTGATCGATTTCGGAAGCGCCGTACTTGCGGGCGAAAGGGAAAACGAGTCCGGAAAGAAACGTGTTCCGGCCATAACGCCGGGATTTGCGGCGCCGGAGCTGTATGAGGACGGAAAGGCGGATGCCGGAAGTGATGTTTACAGCCTCGGAGTGGTGCTGCAGGTGATGCTTACCGGAAAGAAACCGCAGGCGGAGCCGGAAAAACCGGAGGGCGTGCCGGAGCAATTGTGGAAAATTGCAGAATGTGCACTGCGCGGGGACAGAAAAAAGCGGTTTTCAGACGCGGGTGAAATGGAAAAGGCGCTGGAAAGCTTTCTGGAAAAGGAAGAGGGAAAGCGGTCTGAAAAACGCTGGCGGAGAAGAGCAGGGTTCGTTCTTCTTGGGGCGGTTCTCAGCATGCTTCTGTGCTTTCCGGCAGTCTGGAATCGGGGAGGCAGAGCCGATTCCTTCCCGAAGGGACAGGAGGCGGGCAAGGAGGCTCTCTGTTCCGGAAAGCGGCTTGCAGCCTTTTCTCAAGGCTCGGTATGGAGAATGGTACGACAGGAGGACGAGAAGGGGAGACTGCTGGGCATCCGGCACGATTTCGAAAATGCGATTCGAAGGGCAGCAGGGAAACGGTCGGAAATTTTGTCGAAAAATGCAGACGGCTTTCGCTGGTAATACGAAGAATTTTGACAAAAAATGCGGCTGTCTGTCCGTATAATGTTCCCATACCTAACAGGAGGTGAGAGGTGAAGTATATTGTCTACATAGACCGTCTGTTTTTGCTGCAGGCTGTGCAGACACTGGCGCTTCTCCTCCTGACCGGGGCCTTTCTGAACTGGCGTGCGCCCTCTGTTGCCACGTCCATTTTCAGGCTGGTTTTGGGGTCAGGCGCGGAGGCGCTTTTTTTCTGTGCGGTATTTCTGCTGCCCGGAATCGGAAGCCTGCCCAAAAGGATTCTGCTCGCGGCCGGAACGCTGGCCGGGCTGCTTCTGATTTTTCGGATCCGCCTGCCCGGACTCCTGCTGCGGGCCGTCCTTTTTTACTGCACCGCGGGGTTTCTGCTCGCCGGAGTTATGTATGCGGTTCCCGAACTTTTCCGGGAAAGCGCGGCTGCAATCTCCGCTCTGATGCTGGCGGCAGCGTCGGGAACGGCTCTTTTCTGGAAACGGGAGAGAAGAAGGCGGGAACAGACGGTGGTGACGGCAGAACTGATCGAGGGTAATGTACGGATTGTGACAGAAGCGCTGATCGACAGCGGAAATACCCTGTATGACCCGATCGGCGGAAAACCGGTGAGCGTGGTGGAACGCGGTGTCCTGGAGGGGAGGATTGAACTGGAACGGCCGGAACGGTTCCGGCTGATCCCCTACCATACGCTGGGAAGCAGAGGGCTGATGCAGGCGATTGAAATTGAAAAGCTGAAGGTGAAGAGGGCGGGACAGGAGCTTCTGTTTGAACATGCACTTCTCGGCCTTTATAACGGGGAAGTGACACGAAACGGAAGCTACCGACTGATTCTGCACCCTGCACTGATGCAATGGGAATGCCGCCGCAGGCGGCACGGACATGACAGATTCAACGCAAAAGAACTTCGAAAATGAAGGCCGGTACGAACCGTTGGTTCGTACCAAAGAACAGCGGGCGCTGTTCTTTCACAGAATGAAATGCCGCCGGAGGCGGTAAAGGAGTAGGGAAGCATGATATTAAAAGTGGCAATGCCGGGGAAAATACAGTTTAAGATCATACGCAGGGATCCGGGATTCCTGCTTCCGGGACAGGGGGATATTCACTACATCGGCGGGGCGGAGGTTCTGCCTCCGCCGCTGGAGGCGGATAAGGAAAGCGAGATCATCGGAGATCTCGGAACGGAATATGAGAATGAGGCAAAATCCGTCCTGATCGAACACAATCTGCGGCTTGTGGTTTACATAGCGAAAAAATTTGATAATACAGGTGTGGGGGTGGAAGACCTGATTTCCATTGGAACCATTGGCCTGATCAAATCGATCAACACCTTCAAGCCGGATAAGAACATCAAGCTGGCTACCTATGCCTCACGGTGCATTGAGAACGAGATCCTCATGTATCTGCGCAGAAACAGCAAAACCCGTATGGAGGTGTCCATTGATGAACCGCTGAACGTGGACTGGGACGGAAACGAGCTTCTGCTTTCAGATATTCTCGGAACGGATGAGGATGTGATCTACCGGGATATTGAAACAGAGGTGGAAAAAAGCCTTCTGATGAAGGCCATCGACAGACTGACGGAACGGGAGAGAACCATTGTGAACCTGAGATTTGGTCTGAACACCCCGGACGGACAGGAGATGACCCAGAAGGAAGTGGCTTCCCTTCTCGGCATTTCCCAGTCCTACATTTCCCGGCTGGAAAAGAAGATTATGAAACGGCTGAAACGGGAGATGGTGCGCGAGTAGAAGCGGAATTCCAGATTTTACATCCCGCCGGATGGTATATTTGGGCGCAATTGTGAGAATTCTCTAATCATAGAAAATGAGATGGAGGATTCGGCAATGGCACTGAACAAGGTGGAAATCTGCGGGGTAAATACTTCAAAGCTGACGGTGCTCACCAATGAGGAAAAGGAGAAGCTGTTTGAGCGCATCCGGGAAGGGGACGAGGAGGCGAGACAGCAGTATATCAAGGGAAACCTCCGGCTGGTTCTCAGCGTGATCAAGCGCTTTTCCGCGAGCAGCGAGAACGTGGACGATCTGTTTCAGATCGGATGTATCGGGCTGATCAAGGCGATCGACAACTTCGATCCGACACTCAACGTAAAGTTCAGCACCTATGCCGTTCCCATGATTATCGGTGAAATCAGAAGATTCTTACGGGACAACAACGCTATCCGGGTGAGCCGTTCCCTGAAGGATACGGCCTACAAGGCAATCTACGCAAGAGAAAACCTGATGAAGCAGAACCAGAAGGAGCCGACCATCGCGGAGGTAGCGACGGAGATCGGAATCCCGAAGGAGGACGTGGTATATGCGCTGGACGCCATCCAGAATCCGATGAGCCTGTACGAGCCGGTGTATACGGATGGAGGAGACACGCTTTACGTGATGGACCAGATCAGCGATAAGAAAAACCGGGAGGAAGCCTGGGTGGAAAGCCTTTCCTTAAGCGAGGCGATGAAACGCCTGAACGAAAGGGAATACGAAATCATTTCCCTGCGCTTTTTTGAAGGAAAGACACAGATGGAGGTGGCGCAGATCATCGGTATTTCCCAGGCGCAGGTGTCAAGACTGGAAAAGAACGCGCTAAAGGTGATGAAAAATTATCTGACGGCATAAAGACGAAAAAAACTATAATATAACGAAATATACAACTATAAATGAGCAAATCCAAAATATTGCACAAAAGAAAGACACCCTCTGTAGAAG
>UQVK01000056.1 GCA_900544445.1 uncultured Lachnospiraceae bacterium | reverse complement strand
TGGAGCTGATAAGTACTAATCGGTCGAGGGCTTAACCAAAGGACGGATGGAGCAGGCGAAAGTCTTAAGGATTGGAATTCAGTGTTCGGTTTTGAGGGTACGGGAAAATTTATGATATTTTCCGAGAAGAATTTTTTTCATAGATTTGAGAGTGCAGGAATGGATAAAATCCATTCCTTTTTTGTATACAATTAGAAAGGCCGATTAGGTTTACAACCTGGAGGAAGTCGTGCTAGAATAGTTGCAGGCAAAATGCTTGACAGCATAGCGGAAAGGAAGTAACAGACATGGAAGAAAAGGAACTGGAAGTAAAGGAAACACAGGAGAGCATGGCGGATTATGCGAAGGAGTTGGAAGCGTCCTTCCGCACCATCAGGGAAGGCGATATTGTGACGGGAACGGTGATTTCCGTGAATGAAGAGGAAGTGATCCTGGACCTGCAGTATTATGCACAGGGAGTGATCAAAGCGGCGGATATGAGCAGCGATCCCTCTTTCCGCCTTATGGATGAGGTAAAGCCTGGAGATACACTGGAGGCTACCGTGGCGAAGACGGATGATGGGGAGGGAAATATCCTGTTGTCCAGAAAAGAAGCTGTTCAGGTTCTGGCCTGGGATGAGTTGAAGAAGGACCTGGAAGAGAAAAAGGTACTTTCCGTGAA
This sequence comes from uncultured Lachnospiraceae bacterium, assembly GCA_900544445.1. Classification (GTDB taxonomy): domain Bacteria; phylum Bacillota; class Clostridia; order Lachnospirales; family Lachnospiraceae; genus Eisenbergiella; species Eisenbergiella intestinigallinarum. The sequence goes on along the minus strand of UQVK01000056.1, from coordinate 23,864 downwards.
AATCAGCGAAGCGGTGAAGGCCGGCGTGGTGGCGTATGTGGAAGGTATCCGCGGTTTCATTCCTGCGTCCCAGTTATCTCTGTCCTATGTGGAGAATCTGGATGAGTGGGTTGGACGACAGGTTGATGCCAGAGTGATTACCGTTGATGAAGAAAAGAAGCGTCTTGTCCTGTCCGCAAAGGAAGTGGAAAAGGAGCGTAAGGAAGAGGAGACCAACCATAAAATTGCGATGCTCGTTCCCGGCACGATTACGGAAGGCGTTGTGGAAAGCCTGATGCCATACGGCGCGTTTATCAGCCTTTCGGATGGATTGAGCGGTCTGGTTCATATTTCCCAGATCAGTCAGAGAAGGATCAAAAAGCCTTCCGAGGTTCTCAAGGTGGGAGACCGGGTAAAGGTAAAGATTTTGAATACCAATGATAATAAGATCAGTCTGAGTATGAAGGCGGTGGAAGAGACTACGGAAAATGGAGAAGAGGAAAAAGTTTCTGCCGCACAATATAGCTCCAGAGAAGCGGTGACTACCTCACTCGGGGATCTTCTGAAGAATCTGAAGCTGTAATTTTTCGGAGGATGCGCTCATGAAGATCAGGAAACACATGATTTTCAGCGGGGAGGTACAGGGGGTTGGATTCCGGTATCGGGCTTTTGTATATGCACAGGAACTCGGATTGACCGGATGGGTCATCAATCTGGACGATGGACGTGTGGAAATGGAAGCTCAGGGCGAAAGCGAACAGCTGGTTTGCCTGAAGGACAGGCTTAGAAACAGCCGCTGGATCAGGATCCTTGATATTGAGGAGCAGTCCATTCCCGTCATAAAGGAGCGGGGGTTTCAGATCAGAAATTAGAGGAAAGGATATACAGGAGAATGGAAGAAAAGGAACTGGAGATGGCGGAAGCCGGAGAGAACACGGAGGAGGAACTTACGGAAGAAGCCGTAGAAGAGAGTTCGGAGGAAGTCACAGAAGAGGCGGGGGAAGAAGCAGAGGACGAAACGGAAAACGGGGAAGTGGAAGAGCCTTCTGTCCCTCCCTATGCAAGAAGCGGAAGAGGCATCCGCATCAGCGGCCCGATGTTGTACGAAAACAGCTTCACCGTCACGCAGGAAGTATATCAGGAATTTCTGAAGGCTACTTTGGGCAGATACAGGAAAATATATTATGTTATCGGCGCAGTGAGCTTTCTCGGCGGCCTGTTTCCTTTACTGGGCGGAAGGCTTCCTTCCGCGATGCTCTGCTTCGTGATTACTTTTCTGTGTATTTTTCTGCCGGAAAAAACTTATCGCTCTTCCAAAAAGAAAAATTATAAACAGCAGGTGGAGAAGAACGGCGGGAAACCCCTGGAGCGCAGGGTGGTTTTTTACATGAGCGGCCTTGAAGTATTTTCCAACAACGGTGCACATTCCGTGTTCCGCTACGGTGATATAACGAGAATTACCGCGTCGAAATCGTTGTATGTGCTGGTTGTGCAGAAGAAACTTTCCCTTCTCGTTCTGAAGGATTCCTTTACCAAAGGAACGCTGGAAGAATGGAAGACATTCATGAACAAAAAAGGCTTATGGAAAGTGAAATAGCTGCGGAAACGTGGGGAAAAGAAAGATGAAATATTCGGAAAATGGCGTACAATACCATATTCAGCTGAAAGCGGGAGATGTGGGCAGATATGTGATCCTGCCCGGAGATCCGAAACGGTGTGAGAAGATTGCGGCATATTTTGAATCTGCGGAACTGGTTGCGGACAGCCGGGAATTTGTCACCTGGACCGGAATGCTGGAGGGAGAGAAGGTGAGTGTGACCTCTACAGGCATCGGCGGCCCCTCGGCATCCATTGCGATGGAAGAGCTGGTGCGGTGCGGCGCGGACACCTTTGTCCGCGTCGGAACCTGCGGGGGAATGGACATCGACGTGAAGAGCGGAGATCTGGTCGTGGCTACAGGAGCGGTGAGAAATGAGGGAACAAGCCGGGAGTACGCGCCCATCGAATTTCCCGCCGTTGCGGATTTCGATGTGGTAAGCGCCTTGAGCGAGGCTGCCGAAAAGAGCGGTCATGACTGGCACAGAGGGATCGTACAGTGCAAGGATTCCTTTTATGGACAGCATGAGCCGGAGCTGATGCCGGTGAGCTTCGAACTGGAGCAGAAATGGCAGGCCTGGCTGAAACTGGGCTGCAAGGCGTCAGAAATGGAGTCCGCCGCCCTGTTTGTGGTAGCGGATTATCTGAAGGTGCGCTGCGGCTCCGTATTTCTGGTGGTTGCGAATCAGGAGCGGGAAAAGGCGGGGTTGTTCAATCCGGTAGAACACGATACGGACGCGGCGGTGCGCTGCGGGGTGGAGGCACTTCGTATCCTGATCTGCAGGGACAGAGAAAAAAGAAAAGAATGAGGAGAACGGAAGATGCTGGAATATAAGTTTGATACGCAGCTTCTGATCGAGGGAGAAAATCTTTCAGAGGACGACATCAATGAATATATCACCAACAATATTGAGGGAGACTGCCTTCTTGCCGTTGGCGATGAGGAGCTGATCAAGATTCATTTTCATACGAATACTCCCTGGAAGGTACTGGAATACTGCGCTTCTCTCGGTGAGATTTATGATGTGGTCATCGAAAACATGGAGCGGCAGGCGAACGGTCTGAAGGGATAAGGCGGAAGACTGAAAAAGAAAGAAGAGAGAACGGAATGACAAATCAGGAGATTTGGGATACGGCGCTTCGCCAGTCGGCCATTGACTGCGGCTGCCTGCCGGAAGACTTTCTGAGTCCGGAAAACAGAATCGTCCGTTCGGGGAAGAATCCTGCCGCGAGAAAATATCTGGATCTTCCACTTCCCTGTAACCTGGTTTCCTACGGAAATGGCATCGTGGCGTCCGTGAGCGGGGGACTGGCGGAGGAAGTGCGCGGGTACATCAACCGGTTTCCTGCCGTGCATTGTTTTGAAACGCCCAACCTCCATGTGCTGAACGATGCGGTGGAGAAGAAGGGAATGCGCGTCTGCTTTATGGCGGAATATTTTCTTCCGGACGTGAACGCGCTGAAAAAGCTTTCCTGCGATTGTGAGGTCAGGCTTCTTGGACTGCAGGATTTTGAGGGGCTTTATACGGATCAGTGGAGCAATGCGCTGTGTGAAAAGAGGAAGGAACTGGATGTGCTGGGGCTGGGCGCCTATGAGAACGGCAGGCTGGTGGGGCTTGCAGGCTGTTCGGCTGATTGTGAGGACATGTGGCAGATCGGAATCGATGTGCTGGAAAGTCACAGGAGAAAAGGGATTGCCTCGGCGCTGGTATCAGGTCTGGCGCTCGCGGCCATGGAGCGGGGGAAGGTTCCCTTTTACTGCGCCGCCTGGTCAAATATCCGCTCCGTCCGGACCGCCATCCGAAGCGGATTCAGGCCCGCGTGGGTGGAGTTGACCGTAAAACGGCGGGAGTTCGTGGACGAAATGAACGGAGCAGGGGAAAAGGGATAGAACGGAACAAGCGAAACAGAATAAAAAACCCGTTCCTGCATGACGGTACAGGAACGGGTTTTTTATTCTGTATGGATTAAGCCATCTGGTTCACAGCCTTGGCGAGGCGGGAAACCTTTCTGGATGCCGTATTCTTATGGAATACGCCCTTCGTGCAGGCCTTGTCGATCGTAGCGGTAGCGGCAGTAAGCGCGCTCTGTGCTGCAGCCTTGTCACCGGACTCGATCGCTGCATAAACCTTCTTCACAGCGGTCTTCGCACCAGACTTGATAGACTTGTTTCTTTCAGCCTTGGTTCTGTTTACCAGAATCCTCTTTTTTGCAGATTTGATGTTAGCCAAGATACTCACCTCCATTTTCAAGTGAATTTTTCCATTCTTTGAAAATGTTTCATTAAACCCGGACACGGTCGTTCTAATGGAAACATACAAATGTATTCTATAGGACGTCTTCGTTTCTGTCAATACATATTTTGTTTGATTTTGCAAAAAATAAAAAGCGTTGACGGTTATGCAGGCATAATTTAAAGTAAAGAAAAGAGCGGGAGAGTACAGATGAGTTGTTTTCAGGTGAGAACAGACCTGGCTCTGGAGGCCAGAGAGGGCATTACGGATGCGGACGGGGAGCTGAGAGGGGTCCGGGTGGAGGAATATCGGAATGAAAAGAGCGAAGTGAGCATTACAAAGGTCATCATCGATACCAGAAACGGCGCCAAAGCGATGGGAAAGCCTATGGGCACCTATATTACGTTGGAGGCTCCGGGTTTAAACGAACCCGATGAAGATTATCACAGAGAGGTTTCTGAGGAGCTGGCGAAGCAGATCCGTTCCCTGTTCCCGGAGGAAAAGGAAGAAAAATCCGTACTGGTGGTGGGGCTTGGAAACCGGGATGTGACGGCGGATGCGCTGGGGCCGGAGGTGGTGGATAATCTTTTCATCAACCGGCATGTGGTGTTGGAATACGGAAAAGCGGCCTATGGAAAGGAAAAAATGAATCTGATCAGCAGCCTGGTTCCGGGCGTGACGGCCATGACGGGAATGGAAACCGCCGAGATCATCAAGGGAGTGGTGGAGCAGACACGGCCGGACGTGGTGCTGGTAGTGGATGCCCTGGCGGCGAGAAGCACGAAGCGGCTGAACCGTACCATCCAGATTTCCGATACGGGAATCCATCCTGGTTCCGGCGTTGGAAACCATCGGAATGCCATAACCCGGGAGAGCCTTGGAATTCCGGTGATCGCCATCGGCGTTCCGACGGTGGTGGATGCCGCAACCATCGTAGGGGACGCGATCGAGAGTATGGTCCGGGAGAGCGGGGAGAAAAATACGCTTTTTCACCGGGATCATCCCAAGGCAATTTCCGAGCTGAACAACATGTACGTGACGAGCAAGGACATTGACGAGACGGTGAAGCGGCTGAGCTTCACCATATCGGAAGCCATTAATATCGCGCTCCAGATTGCCTGACAGATTTCCCGGCGGATGGCATACGCAAGGATGGAAAATGCATATACTTCCCTATGAGCGGAAAATGGAACGGAAAAAGAGTTTTTCATATTTTCATGCTGGTTCTTGTGGGAATTGCTGTTGCGGACCTTCTGTTACTACGGGGAGAGGACAATGAAAGGGTCGGGGAAAATGGATTTTCCTGGAAAGCTGCCCTTGCAGACCAGCTGGGGCAGGAGGTCCTTGACGTCTGGCTTCCCGCATTTTCCTTTGCCGGACAGAACGGGGCACAGGCTGGCGGACTCCTTCAGGACATTCTGGGCCAGCAGTCGCCTCTGCTGGCCTATGGACTGGAGGATGGGAGTGATGTGGACGGGCTGCAGACGGAAAGCGGAAGCATGCGGGAAAAGTTTCTGCTGCAGGAGGGAGTCAGTGAGGATGAAGAAAGCGAGACGGGAGATGCCCTGGAAATGCCGCAGACAGAAGAGGGAAAGCTGCATCTGGACGAAGCGCTGCAGAAGAAGCTTCAGGAGGAAAATCAGACAGGCCGGGGAAACGGACAGGAGAGCGCACAGGGCGGCATACAGGGGAATGTATCCGGAAACGGGATGGAGATGGCGCAGGGAGAAACCGCGGGGGAAGACGCCTTTGGCTTCGTGAAGGCTCAGGTGCGCTCTCAGGAGTATGACTGGAGCTACTATCAGGATTTTGACGCGCTGATCAAGGGCTTTTATGCGGTGGACGCCACAACGGAGGCGAGTCCGGATCAGATGCAGCTGGATCAGCTTCTGGGTAAGGATCTGACCATTGAGAAGAATCCGGATGTTCCCCAGATTCTGATCTATCATACCCATTCTCAGGAAACTTTTGTGGATTCCGTTCCCGGAGATACATCAACCGGCATCGTGGGAGCGGGAGAACTCCTGGCACAGATTCTGCGTGAGGAGTACGGCTACAATGTCATCCATCATACGGGGGAATATGATGTGGAAAGCCGGGATAATGCCTATTCGGTTTCTCTTCCCGCCATCGAACAGATCCTGGCGGAGAATCCCACCATCGAGGTGGTGATCGATCTGCACAGGGACGCGGTGCTGGAGGGAAAGCTGGTGACGGAGCTGAACGGAAAGCCCACGGCCACCTTCATGTTTTTTAATGGGCTGTCCTATACGAGGGCGGCGGGCAATATCGCCTATCTGGAAAACCCTTACATAGATGAAAACCTGGCCTTTTCCTTCCAGATGCAGGTGATCGCCAATGAGTATTATCCGGGCCTGACCAGGCGCATCTATCTGAAGGGCTACCGATATAACATGCACCTGCGCCCCAGAAGCCTTCTGATCGAGCTGGGCGCCCAGACCAATACGGTGGAGGAGATCATGAACGCCTGTGCGCCCATCGCGCATATTCTGGATATGGAGCTGTCGGGGGCCGGAGCGTCCTGGAGGCAGCAGGCGGGGGATTGACCGAAACCGCCGATTTTGCTATACTTGGCATGTCCGTACAAGAAAGTACGGCGTTTTTCAATCAGAAGTACGGAGGAGAACATGTCCATAGATCAGAGCAAAATCAGAAATTTTTGTATCATCGCCCATATTGACCACGGCAAATCCACGCTGGCGGACCGGATCATTGAGAAAACGGGCCTGCTCACCAGCAGAGAGATGCAGGAACAGGTGCTGGACAACATGGATCTGGAGCGGGAGAGAGGAATCACCATCAAGTCCCAGGCGGTACGAACCGTATACAGGGCAAAGGATGGGGAGGAATACATCCTGAACCTGATCGATACGCCCGGCCACGTGGATTTTAATTATGAGGTGAGCCGGGCGCTGGCCGCCTGTGATGGAGCGGTGCTGGTGGTGGATGCGGCCCAGGGAATCGAGGCGCAGACGCTGGCGAACGTGTATCTGGCGCTGGATCATGATCTGGACGTGTTCCCTGTCATCAATAAAATCGATCTGCCCAGCGCGGAGCCGGAGCGGGTGAAGGAGGAAATCGAAGACGTGATCGGCCTGGAGGCCCATGACGCTCCGTTGATTTCCGCCAAAAACGGCATTGGAATCGACGAGGTGCTGGAGGCCATTGTACACAAAATTCCGGCGCCGAAGGGAAGCACGGACAATCCGTTGCAGGCATTGATTTTTGATTCCCTGTATGATTCCTATAAGGGAGTTATCATTTTCTGCCGGATCATGGAAGGGCGCGTGGCCAAAGGGACCAGAATCCGCATGATGGCCACCGGCGCCGAAGAAGAGGTGGTTGAGGTAGGCTATTTCGGCGCGGGACAGTTCATCCCCTGCGACGAGCTTTCCGCCGGCATGGTGGGCTATATCACCGCCTCCATCAAAAACGTGAAGGATACCCAGGTGGGCGATACCGTAACGGATGCGGACAGGCCCTGTGCAGAGCCCCTTCCCGGCTATAAGAAGGTTCAGCCCATGGTTTACTGCGGCATGTATCCGGCGGACGGCGCCAAGTATCCGGATCTGCGGGACGCGCTGGAAAAACTGCAGTTAAACGACGCCTCCCTTTTCTACGAGCCGGAAACCTCGGTGGCGCTGGGCTTCGGCTTCCGCTGCGGCTTCCTCGGCCTGCTGCATCTGGAGGTCATTCAGGAGCGGCTGGAGCGGGAATACAATCTGGATCTGGTGACCACCGCGCCGGGCGTTGTATATAAGGTGCATAAGACGGACGGAGAGGTGATCGAGCTGACCAATCCCTCCAATCTGCCCGACCCGTCCGTGATCGAATACATGGAGGAACCCATCGTGAGCGCGGAGATCATGGTGACCAGCGACTACATCGGTTCCATCATGGAGCTGTGCCAGGAGAGGCGCGGCCGTTACCTGGGCATGGAATACATGGAAGAGAAGCGTGCCCTTCTGAAATATGAGCTGCCGCTCAATGAGATCATCTATGATTTCTTTGACGCGCTCAAGTCCCGTTCCCGCGGCTATGCCTCCTTTGACTATGATATGAAGGGCTATGAGCAGTCGGAGCTGGTGAAGCTGGATATCCTGATCAACCGGGAAGAGGTGGACGCCCTGTCCTTCATCGTGCATAAGGACAGCGCCTATGAGCGTGGCCGCAGGATGTGCGAGAAGCTGAAGGATGAGATTCCGAGGCATCTGTTCGAGATTCCCATTCAGGCGGCGATCGGAAGCAAGATCATCGCGAGGGAAACGGTGAAGGCGCTCAGAAAGGACGTGCTCGCCAAGTGCTACGGCGGCGACATCACCAGAAAGAAGAAGCTTCTGGAAAAGCAGAAGGAAGGCAAGAAGCGCATGCGTCAGGTGGGAAATGTGGAGATCCCGCAGGAGGCCTTCATGAGCGTGCTGAAGCTGGACGACAGGAAATAGACACAGGAACGGCAAATGCATCTGCCAGTTCCCGAAAGACAGGCAGGCGGGTGCCCGTGCGGGTATCCGCCTGCTGCCGCTCGGGTCTGCGTATTCCCTGCGCAGACCGCACGAAACATGGCAGAAAAAGAAGTTGCAATTCTGCCCTGTTTCTGGTATGGTAAAAATATAAATGGTTGAAAATATGATGAAAGATCCATTCAAAAGAAATACACTTCTGCCTTTCAGGAAAAAAACTCTCGGCATCTATGTTCATATCCCCTTCTGCATTCAAAAATGTCTGTACTGCGATTTCCTTTCAGCCCCTTCCGATGACGCGATAAGAGAAAGCTATGTGAATGCCCTCCTTGCAGAGATTGACGCGCAGGCGCCGCTGTACAAAGGCTTTCAGGTGCATACCGTCTTTTTCGGAGGCGGGACACCGTCCCTGCTCATGCCGGAACAGACTGCGGCCATTCTGGAACGGCTGTATCAGAGGTTTTCCTTTCTGCCGGAAAAGGAGATGGAAATCACGCTGGAGGCCAATCCGGGAACGCTGACGGAAGAGAAGCTGCGGGCCTGGAGAAAGGCCGGTGTGAACCGTCTGAGCATCGGGCTGCAGTCCGCTCATGACGAAGAACTGAAAAGTCTGGGCAGAATCCATACCAGGAAGGAGTTCCTGTGGGGGTATGAGGCGGCAAGAAGGGCAGGCTTTTCCAATCTCAACATCGATCTGATGTCGGCCCTTCCGGGACAGAGCGTGGAGAGCTGGATGGATACACTGGAAAGCGTCGTGGAACTTAAGCCGGAGCACATTTCCGCATACAGCCTGATCATTGAGGAAGGAACGCCCTTTTACGACTGGTATGGTCCGCAGGACGCTGCATCAGAGAAACGGCAGATGGAGAAAAGAAAGCCGCTTCCTTCCGAGGAAGAGGACCGGCTCATGTATGAACGGACGGGGGAATACCTGGCTAAAGGGGGATACGGACGCTATGAGATCTCCAATTATGCGCTGCCTGGCTTTGCCTGCCGGCATAATCTGGCTTACTGGGAACGGACGGACTATGCGGGCTTCGGTCTGGGAGCGGCGTCCCTCCGGGAAAACGTGCGCTGGAGCAATACGGCGGAGCTGGCGGAATATCTCGCCCATGCCGGTCAGACGGGGGAAGAGACCCGGATCAAAAAAGAGATGACCCGGCTTTCCATACAGGATCAGATGGAGGAATTCATGTTCCTGGGGCTTCGAAAGACGGAAGGGGTGAGCGCTTCCACATTTGAGAGATTATATGGAAAGCCTCTGGAAGCGGTGTATGAAGAGCCGGTTGAACGGCTGATCCGGGAAGGGCTTTTACTCCGGTATCAGAAGGAGGATGGATCCGTCTTTTTCAGGCTGAGCGCCAGGGGGATCGATGTGAGCAATTATGCCCTTGCCATGTTTCTGTTCTGAGAACCGTTGATTTCACAGACCGCAGGAGGCAGGCGTGCCCGTTCCTGAAAGGCCGTGGAGGCGCGGCCCGCTGGTACTGACAGGCGGCAAATCCGCCGGGGTACTGGCACTTTGAAGCCCGGGGCCTCATAGAATAGTATTAAACTGACTATGGGGGCTCCTTTTGAAAACCTTTCTGAAACCATTGTCCAAAGAAGAGGAAAGAGAGTGCCTTGAGGCACTTGGGGGGAGTGACGGCGTAAAAGCCAGGGAGGCCAAGCAGAAACTGATAGAACGAAATCTGCGGCTGGTAGCCCATATCGCGAAGAAGTATCAGAACGTGGACGAGGAGATGGAGGATCTGATTTCGATCGGCACCATTGGGCTGATCAAAGCGGTGGATTCCTTCGACGCCGCGAAGAACAGCAAGCTTGCCACCTATGCGGCCAGGTGCATCGACAATGAGCTTTTGATGATGCTTCGAAGCAAGAAAAAAACTTCCCGGGAGGTCTCCCTTTACGAACCCATCGGCACGGACCGGGAGGGAAACGAGATCAGCCTGCTGGATGTGACGGCGCAGGAAATGCCGGATATCGTGGAGCGGCTGGAGCTGGAACAAAGTCTTGGAAAGCTCGCCGGCATGATCAATTCTCTTTTGACGGAGCGGGAGAAGGAAATCATCTGCCTGCGATACGGCCTCCTGGGAGGAGAGGAAGTGACCCAGCGGGAAATTGGAAAAAAGCTGGATATCTCACGAAGCTATGTTTCCAGAATCGAAAAAAGAGCGCTTTTAAAGCTGAGGGAAGGCTTTGAAAGACAGGAAAATGACAGTTCTTATACCAAATCTTAAAAAAGTTTCTGAAAAAATCCATTTAAAAATGAAAAAGGAAATACGAGAGGAGGAAGTACGGGGAATGTACAGCACAATCATAACCGGAGGACTGCACGGGCTGGACTGCTATCTGGCCCGTGTGGAGGTGGACTGCTCCAGAGGCCTGCCCGGCTTTGAGATGGTGGGGCTTCTGGGAAGTGAGGTGAAGGAGGCCAGAGAAAGGATTCGTGTGGCGCTTCGTAATGCGGAGATTGAGCTGCCTCCCATGCGGATCACTGTGAATATTTCGCCCGCAAGCCTGCACAAGGCAGGAACCTTTTATGACCTGCCTGTGGCGGCGGGAATCCTGGCCGCGCAGGGACTGATTCTGTCAGAGGATGTGGAGCGGATCATGATTGCGGGAGAGCTGGGGCTGAACGGGGAGGTCAGGCCGGTGCGGGGGATTCTTCCCATGGTGCTGGAGGCCAGAAAGAAAGGGCTGGAGCGCTGCATCATTCCGGAAGAAAATGTGGAAGAAGCGCGTATGGTGGAAGGAATCCATCTCCGGGGAATCCGTGAACTGAGGGAGCTTGCGGATGCGGTCCGGGAAAAGGGCGAAAGGACGCCGGGAAAGAAGAAACGTTTGGATCAGGCTGCACAGGGGCCGGATTTCGGGGAGATTCGAGGGCAGGAAGGGGCAAAAAGAGCCGCTGCCGCTGCGGCGGCCGGGTTTCATCATATGCTCATGATCGGTCCGCCCGGAGCAGGGAAAACCATGATTGCGCGCTGTCTGCCCTCCATTTTGCCACCGATGTCGGAGGAGGAACGGCTGGAGGCCGCCTCCATCTACAGCATCGCCGGGCTTCCGGCTGCAAACTTCCTGCATGGGGGCGGGAGGCCCTTTGTGGCACCCCATCATACGGTGACGGGACATGCGCTGACCGGAGGAGGGCAGGTGCCGAAGCCGGGTGCCGTCAGTCTGGCACACAGAGGCGTTCTTTTTCTGGACGAACTTGCAGAATTTAAAAGGTCGACGCTGGATCTGCTGCGCCAGCCGCTGGAAGAAAAACAGGTTCGGATCTTAAGAAGCAGCGGAACTTACTGCTATCCTGCCGATTTCATGCTGGTGGCGGCGATGAATCCCTGTCCCTGCGGGTATTATCCGGATCGGAACCGCTGCCTCTGTTCGCCCGGGCAGGTGGCCCGGTATCTGTCAGGAATCTCCGGCCCCATTCTGGATCGGATGGATCTGTGCGCGGAGGTGGAGCGGGTGGAATTTGCCGTATTGATGAAACGGGAAGGCAGAACGGAAATGGACAGCGCCAGACTGCGGACTGCGGTGATGGAAGCGCGGAAGCGTCAGGAACGCCGTTTCAGGCAGGATCCCCTGCTGCAAGGAAGCATTCGGTACAATTCCCAGATGGGACAGAGGGAACTGAGCCGATACTGTGCGCTGGGAATGCAGGAACAACAGTTTCTGGAACTGATGTTTGACAGGCTGGAACTGACGGCCCGTTCCTGTCACCGCCTTCTGCGGGTGGCGCGGACTCTGGCGGATCTGGACGGAGAGGAAAGGATCGGAAAGGTACACCTGAGCGAAGCGGCGTGCCTGCGTCTTACGGCCGGAAAATATGCCGGAGCATTGTAACCATGGAGGTAAGTAACGGGATGGAAGAAATGGAAATTCTAAGGGAACGGGCATTTTTTCACTGGCTATATAATATAGAAGGAATAGGACGTAAGACCATTCGGAGACTGATGGAAGCGGTGGGAAGTGCGGAACGCGTATTTTATCTGGAGGAGGAAAAGCTGGGACTGCTGCTTTCCCCTGCCCAGCAGAAGAAGCTGCTGGAAGTAAGAAACCGGGCGCATATCCGGCGGGAATACGAGATGCTGAAGAACAGTGGAATGGAACTGTATCCGGCATCAGATCCGTTTTATCCAAAACGTCTGCTTCCGATTCCGGACAGGCCGGAAGCCATTTATGTGAAAGGGAAGCTGCCACAGGAGCGGATTCCGGCAGTTGCCGTGATCGGCGCCAGAGTCTGTTCGGCTTATGGTGCGTATATGGCGGAGCAGTTCGCTGCCGCTCTGGCGTCCGCAGGTGTGTGTACCATCAGCGGGCTGGCGCGGGGGATTGACGGAATCGGACAGCGGGCGGCGCTGAGGGCAGGAGGTACAACCTGCGCGGTGCTGGGCTGTGGGGCGGATATCTGTTATCCGCCGGAAAACCGCCAGCTGTACGACTGCATCGGAAGGCAGGGAGCCATCATTTCCGAGTATCCGCCGGGCACGCCGCCGAGGGCAGGCCTGTTTCCCCAGAGGAACCGGATCATCAGTGCGCTTGCGGATATGGTCCTGGTCATCGAAGCAAGGGAGAAAAGCGGGACGTTGATCACCGTGGACATGGCGCTGGAGCAGGGAAAGGAGGTCTGGGCTGTGCCGGGAAGAATTACGGATGAACTGAGCCGTGGCTGCAACCGGCTGATCTGGCAGGGAGCCTCGCCTGCCCTTTCTCCGGCGGCCCTTCTGGAAGAGCTTCAGAAGCTCGCTGTATTTCCATGTCGGGAGATGCCGGGAAGCGAAAGCGATGGTCGGAAGAAGGCTGGCGGGACAGGCGGGGGAACGGACCGGACAGATGCGGGAAGAAATTCCTCCGGCGCGGACCCCTTACGTACAGCGGTTCTGGATAGGCTGGATTTTTCAGCCGTATCCCCGGAGCGTCTGTATGAGGAGCTGAGAGCAGCGGGGGTATCCTGCAGCCTGACGCAGCTCATGCAGCTTCTGGTGGAACTGACGCTGGAGGGAAGCTGCGTGCAGGAAGGAAACCGCTTCCGTGCCGGGATGCCGTAGACGGCACGGCTGATGGCAGGAAAGAGAGTTCTTTTCAGATTTGTCTGAAAAATTCTGTAAATTATGGCGGGATCCCTTATTTTTTTATAAAATTTCTTGCAACAGCCCCAAATATGGTGTATAGTGATTCACGATTGCTGGTCTTCCGGCGCTTTTGACGGCGCAGGGAGAGAAAGAAAAATGCCGCCTGCGGCGGCAAACAAAGAGGCCGGCATGAGCCTGAGGCTCCTGCTGAAACAAGATGCCGCCTGCGGCGGCAATATAAGAGGTAGTTATGGCAAAGTATCTTGTAATAGTGGAATCACCTGCAAAAGTGAAAACGATCAAGAAATTCCTTGGGCCGAATTATGAGGTGGCGGCGAGCAACGGACATGTGCGCGACCTGCCGAAGAGCAAGCTTGGAATTGACGTGGAGCACGATTACGAGCCCAAATATATCACGATCAGGGGAAAGGGAGACATCCTCGCGAATCTTCGCAAGGAAGTGAAGAAGGCGGAAAAAATCTATCTCGCAACGGACCCTGACCGGGAGGGAGAAGCGATTTCCTGGCATCTGATGGAAGCGCTGAACTTAAGGAAGAGCGGCAAAAAGGTGTACCGGATCACCTTCAACGAAATCACAAAGAATGCGGTGAAGGAATCCCTGAAGCATCCCCGGGAGATCAATATGGACCTGGTGGACGCGCAGCAGGCGAGAAGAGCGCTGGACCGCATGGTGGGCTACCGCATTTCCCCGCTTCTGTGGTCCAAGGTAAAGCGCGGGCTTTCCGCCGGACGCGTGCAGTCTGTCGCCCTGCGCATGATCTGTGACAGAGAGGACGAGATTGCGGCATTCATTCCGGAGGAATACTGGACGCTGGACGCTTCCTTTAAGGTTCCGGGAGAGAGGAAGCTGCTGACCGCGAAGTATTACGGCACGCCGCAGCAGAAGGTGAACCTGACCAGCCAGGCGGATGTGGAGCGGGTGATCGCTGAACTGAACGGCGCCGATTACCGGGTGAGCGAGGTGAAGAAGGGGGAGAGGATCAGAAAGCAGCCTCTGCCGTTTACCACCTCCACCCTGCAGCAGGAAGCCAGCAAGGTGCTGAATTTTTCTACCCAGAAAACCATGCGGCTGGCCCAGCAGCTCTATGAAGGCGTAGACATCAAGGGAAACGGTACGGTGGGTGTGATCACCTATCTGCGTACTGATTCCACCCGTGTCTCAGAGGAAGCGGAGCATCAGGCCGCCGATTATATTGAGAAGATCTACGGCCCCCAGTACGCGGGAGAAAAGACCCAGACGAAGCAGAGCGGATTAAGTCAGAAAATTCAGGATGCCCATGAGGCCATCCGCCCCACGGACATCGAGCGGACGCCCTCCGAACTGAAGGAATCTCTCTCCAGAGATCAGTTCCGGCTGTATCAGCTCATCTGGAAGCGTTTTGTGGCGAGCCGGATGACGCCCGCCAGATATGAGACGACCTCAGTGAAAATTGACGCAGCAGGCCACCGCTTCACGGTTTCCGCGAGCAAAATCGCCTTTGATGGTTTCATGAGCGTCTATACGCAGGAGGAGGATGAAAAGGCGGAGGGCAACATGCTGGCCGGAAGCATCGATATGGATACGAAACTCTCGTTCGACAGCTTCTCCCAGGCACAGCACTTTACCCAGCCCCCGGCTCACTATACGGAGGCGAGCCTGGTGCGCGCGCTGGAGGAGCAGGGAATCGGACGGCCCAGTACCTATGCGCCCACGATCACTACGATTCTTGCGCGAAGGTATATCGTCAAGGAAAACAAAAACCTCTATGTCACCGAACTTGGCGAGGTGGTGAACAACATGATGAAGGAGGCGTTTCCCAGCATCGTGGATGTGAATTTCACCGCCAACATGGAGGCGCTTCTGGACGGCGTGGAGGAAGGCAGCGTAAAATGGAAGACCATCATTGAGAATTTTTATCCCGACCTGGATAAAGCCGTGGAGCAGGCCCAGAAGGATCTGGATCAGGTGAAGATTGCAGATGAGGTTTCTGATGAGAAATGCGAGCTGTGCGGCAGAAACATGGTGATTAAGTACGGCCCGCACGGACGTTTTCTGGCATGCCCGGGCTTCCCGGAATGCCGCAATACCAAGCCCTATTTTGAAAAAATCGGTGTCCCCTGTCCGAAATGCGGAAAGGACATCGTTCTGAAAAAAACGAAAAAAGGACGTAAATACTACGGTTGTATAGGTAATCCGGACTGTGACTTCATGGTATGGCAGAAGCCTTCCAGAGAAAAATGTCCCAATTGCGGCTCTCTGATGCTGGAAAAGGGGAATAAGCTGGTCTGCTGGAACGAAGAATGCGGAACCGTTGTGGAGAAGAAGGAAAACTGACCGGTTTTGCGTTGCACCGGGGATATGCCTGTGTTAAAATAAATTCATTACAAAAGAGGCGTCCTGGCGGAGGGAAGATAGATGAGTAGCGTTCAACTGCTGGATAAAACACGGAAAATCGGGAAACTGCTGCACAACAATAATTCCAGTAAGGTTGTGTTCAATGATATCTGCAGTGTGCTGAGAGAGATTCTCGCTTCCAACGTTCTGGTAATCAGCCGCAAGGGAAAGGTCCTTGGAGTCGGAAATCTTCCGGGAGCGGCGGCTTCGGGAGAACTTCTGGAGGAGCTGATCCGCAATGAGGTGGGAAGCTTCATCGATCCGATGCTGAACGAACGTCTGCTTTCCGTGCTGTCCACGAAGGAGAATGTGAATCTTGCCACGCTCGGCTTTGAAAGCACGGATGTAAAGCGCTTTGCCGCCGTCGTGACGCCGATCGAGATCGCGGGGGAACGCCTGGGAACTCTTTTCATCTATCGGGTGACGGAAGGCTACGGCATCGATGACATTATCCTCTGCGAATACGGCTCCACCGTTGTGGGACTGGAAATGCTCCGTTCCGTCAGCGAAGAGAGCGCGGAGGAAAGCAGGAAGCTCGCCGTGGTCAAGTCTGCGATCGGCACACTGTCCTATTCGGAGACGCAGGCGATCGTCCATATTTTTGAAGAGCTGGGCGGCATGGAGGGCGTTCTTGTTGCAAGCAAGATCGCAGACCGCGCGGGAATCACCCGTTCCGTGATCGTGAACGCTCTGCGGAAATTTGAAAGCGCTGGAATCATCGAGTCCCGTTCCTCAGGAATGAAGGGAACCTACATCAAGGTGAAGAACGATGTGGTTTTTGATGAGGTGAAGAAGCTGTCCGGACAAATCGGATGAAAAATGGTAAAAATGAGAAAAGCCCCTTGCGCAGGGGGCTTTTTTATGTTAAAATCCATTTGTTGTGACCAAAAATCACGTGTGCCGGGTTCCGGCCGGTGCCTCCTTAACGCGGGAGGTGGCAGACGGGGGAAACTTTTTCCCCGGGAGGGCGCCTGAGGGCGCACAAGGCATACGGAAGAATTTAACCAGACGGAGGTAGAAACAATGAGCGTTATTTCAATGAAGCAGTTACTGGAAGCAGGTGTTCATTTCGGACATCAGACAAGAAGATGGAACCCCAAGATGGCTCCCTACATCTTCACCGAGAGAAACGGCATCCACATCATCGACCTGCAGAAGTCTGTAGGAAAGATCGATGAGGCTTACAATGCGGTTTCCGAGATCGCCGCTCAGGGCGGAACGATCCTGTTCGTTGGAACCAAGAAGCAGGCACAGGATGCGGTGAAGACCGAGGCAGAGCGCTGCGGTATGTATTATGTAAATGAGAGATGGCTGGGCGGCATGCTCACCAACTTCAAGACCATCAGAAGCAGAATCGACAGACTGAAACAGATCGAGACCATGGCGGAAGATGGAACCTTCGATGTGCTTCCCAAGAAGGAAGTTATCCAGATCAAGAAGGAATGGGAGAAGCTGGAGAAGAACCTTGGCGGAATCAAGAACATGACCAGAATTCCTGATGCGATCTTCGTTGTTGACCCCAAGAAGGAAAGAATCTGCGTACAGGAAGCGCACATTCTGGGAATCACCCTGATCGGAATCGGCGACACCAACTGCGATCCCGAAGAGCTTGATTTCATCATCCCCGGCAATGACGATGCCATCAGAGCGGTTAAGCTGATCACTTCCAAGATGGCTGACGCCGTGATTGAGGCAAACCAGGGCGAAGCGGTTTACGATGAGCAGGCTCTGGAGACCGAAGCGACCGATATCGAAGAGGTTGCGGCTCAGGAAGCGGAAGCAGAAGCTTAAACTTTAGTTTGGATGGAGGAAAATACAATGGCTATTACAGCAGCAATGGTAAAGGAATTAAGAGAGATTTCCGGCGCTGGCATGATGGACTGCAAGAAGGCGCTGAACGAGACAAACGGCGACATGGAAGCGGCCATGGAGTACCTGAGAAAGAACGGACAGGCCAAGGCTGAGAAGAAGGCCGGAAGAATTGCGGCAGAGGGACTTTGCCGTATCGCGGTGAAGGATGACACCACGGCTGCGGTTGTGGAAGTGAATTCCGAGACCGACTTCGTTGCAAAGAATGAGACCTTCCAGGAGTTTGTTGCATCTGTTGCAAAGCAGGCGGTGGATTCCGATGCGGCTGATGTGGACGCTCTTCTGGCTGAAAGCTGGAATGTAGATCCTTCCAAGACCGTGAAGGAAGCTCTGGTGGAGAAGATCGCTACCATCGGTGAGAACCTGAACATCAGAAGATTCCAGAAGGTGGTTGCGGAACACGGCTGTGTGGTTTCCTATACCCATGGCGGCGGAAGAATCGGCGTTATCGTGGAAGCTGACACCGATGTGGTAAATGATGCCATCAAAGAGTGCCTGACCAATGTGGCCATGCAGGTTGCAGCTCTTTCTCCCAAGTATGTGGCTGTTGCCGATGTACCGGAAGAGTACAAGGAGCATGAGAAGCAGATCCTGATCGCACAGGCGCAGAATGATCCCAAGAATGCGAATAAGCCTGCAAACATCATCGAGAAGATGATCACCGGACGTCTTGCCAAGGAGCTGAAGGAGGTTTGCCTCCTGGAGCAGGCATACGTGAAGGACGGCGATCTGACCGTTGCCAAGTATGTGGAGCAGGTTGGCAAGGAGAACGGCGCAAATCTTTCCATCAAGAGCTTCGTGCGTTTTGAGACCGGTGAAGGCATCGAGAAGAAGGTAGATGACTTTGCTGCAGAGGTTGCTGCTCAGGCAGGACTGTAATTTCCCAGAGAAAAGGACTGCAGTATTTCTACAGGACGGCAGTCATTGGATAAAAGCCTCCGGAAACCATATTGGGTTTCCGGGGGCTTTTCTAAAAGAGAATTTCGCCAGCGGCGGAAGAGAGGAGATGCGGTGAAGCATTACGGCGTTTTTGATATCATCGGCCCCATTATGGTTGGGCCTTCCAGCAGTCATACGGCGGGAGCGGCCAGGCTGGGCCTTTTTGCCAGACATTTGTGCGGAGAGAACGTGAAGAAGGCTGTTTTCTATATGCACGGATCTTTTGCGGAAACCTATGCCGGACATGGGACGGATAAGGCGCTTCTGGCGGGAATCCAGGGAATCCGGTATGACGACGAGCGGCTGAAGCAGGCCTATGAGCTGGCGGCTGAAAGCGGGATGGAGGTGAGCTTTCAGCCGGCAGATCTGGGAGAGGTACATCCCAATACGGTACGCATGGAGCTGACTACGGAAAGCGGACGTCAGTTTACCATGACCGGAAGCAGCGTCGGCGGCGGAAGTGTGTGCATCACGGAGATCGACGGAGTGGCAGTTCAGTTTTCGGGAGAACGTCCGATTCTGGCCACCAGGCATATGGACGAGCCGGGGGTGATCGCGGGGATTACGGCAATCCTGTATGCCTATCGGATCAATATCGGAAATATGCAGGTAAACCGTTCCGCAGATAACCATACTGCCTGCATGTATATGGAGCTGGACGGGGAGCTTCCGGAGGCTCTGAAGGGAGCGCTGGAGCAGGTATACGGCGTACAGCGCGCGCTGCTTTTGAATCCGGCGGATATGAACTGATGTGCGGCAGGCGGAAAAAGCGGCCTGTGAAGTCTGGTAGGAAAGGAAATTCATATGTTCATCATGGATACGGAAAAACTGACTGCATATCTGCAGCAGGAAAATATGCGGCTCTGTGACTACGCTCTGGCGCAGGAGCTGGAAGCGGGAACCGGAGACAGACAGGAGCTTCGGGACAGAATGGCCCAGACGCTTGCGGTGATGGAACGATCCGTGGAGAAGGCGCGGAAGGAGCCGGTGCATTCGGTCAGCGGGCTGACCGGAGGAAACGCCTGCCTGTATGAAGCCTACAGGCAGACGGGAAAAAGCGTTCTCGGAGATACGGCTTCTCTGGCTGCGGCGATGGCGCTTTCCTGCAGCGAGCTGAACGCTTCCATGCAGTGCATTGTCGCTTGTCCCACGGCAGGTTCCTGCGGGATTGTTCCCGCCGTACTTCTGTCCTGTGCCGAAACCCGTAGTCTGGATCGGGAACAGGTGATCGACGGCCTGTTCACCGCATCCGCGGTGGGAATTCTGATCGGCAGCCGTGCCACGCTTGCGGGAGCGGAAGGCGGCTGCCAGGCAGAGTGCGGTTCCGCCGCCGCGATGGGCGCTGCGGCTGTGGTGGAGATGCTGGGCGGAACGCCGGATATGGCCTTTCATGCGGCCGCCATGGCGCTGAAAAATGTGCTGGGGCTGACCTGTGATCCGGTGGCGGGGCTTGTGGAGATTCCCTGCATCAAGCGGAATGCCTCCGGAGCGGTCAATGCGCTGCTTTCGGCGGATCTTGCCCTCGCAGGCATGAAGAGTTATATTCCCTTCGATGAGGTGGTGGACGCCATGTATGCCATCGGGAGGGCCATGCCTTCCGAGGTGCGGGAAACCGCGAAGGGCGGCCTGGCTGTGACGCCCACCGGACAGCGGATGCGGGAGGAGGCGGAGGCCTCGAAGGGCAGAGAACGTGAAGGACAGAGGTCGTGAAAAAGGACCTGTAGAATGGTCATTGAAAAGGAGAAGGTAAAAAATGGAGGTTATCAGAGCAGGTGCACAGTGGAAGGAAGAAATTCTGCGCTTCGCGGACAGGATATTCGGGGAGGATGTGCAGCCGGGCGGCTTTGCGGAGCTGATTCCGGATGTGTACGGACCGGAGGCACCCTGTGACGGGAACCATCTTCTCGTTTTGGAGGAGGGAAAGATCCGGGCGCTTCTGCTGACGGAGCCCATATCCTTTGTGAGCGGCGGCGAGATTCTGAAAGGAATCGGCGTGGGAACGGTGAGCGTGGCCGAAGACGCGAGGGGAAGAGGCTTCATGCAGCTTCTGCTGAAAACGGTGCGGGAGTGGATGAAGGAAGAGGGATATGCTTTTGCGGTCCTCGCCGGGCAGAGACAGCGATACGCCTACTGGGGATATGAACCCATGGAGACACGGATCAACATGCAGCTGGAGCCGGGGAACGGAAAGCATGGGCTGAAGCGTGCGTGTACGGATGCCGAAGCCATTTCCTTTACGGAACTGGAAGAAGGAGGGGAAGAGGAAGGGCTGGCCTATGAGCTCTTTACCCGTCTTTCCCTGCATACGCTTCGCAAAAGAGAGAATTTTGTCCGGCATCTGAAAGCGGGCCGGTGTATTCCGCTCGTGATTCGCAAAAACGGCAGCTTTGCCGGATATCTGTGCGATTCCGTCCGGGATGGAGAGCATAAAATCACGGAGCTGGAGCTTGCGGATATGACGCTGTATCCGGCAGTGCTTCTGGCGTACTGGGAGCAGAGAGCGCCGGAGGGTTTTTCGGTGGGACTTTCTCTGTACCGGACAGAGGAATTTTCCTTCCTGGAAAAAATCTGTGGAAGATATGAGCTCAGGACGGGGTATCAGTATTATATGGAAGATCTTCAGGCAGTGCTGGCATTCTTCCTGCGGGCAAAGCAGCGGTTGACAGGACTTTTGGATGGAAAATGGGCCTTCCGGACGGAGGGCAGGCTGTATTGCTGCAGCGTGAAGGACGGAAACGTCTGCGTCACTGTTGAGGCCGGAGAGGCGGCGGAGCAGTGGAAAGACGGGAAGGAATGGGAAAGGGGAGAGCTGGTGCGCTTTCTGTTCGGTCCATCTTCGGCTGTCCTTTCGTCATACGGGGCGCCTGCAGGATGGTTTCCGCTTCCCCTGTATCTGCCTGATGCGGATGCGGTGTAAAAAAGAGAATTTGAACGGAGAGCAAACTTATGGTAGTAAAAAACAATCTTTTTCCGGGCGGGGTGAGACGGGCTCTGACTATGAGCTATGATGACGGGATGGAATATGATTACCGGCTGGTGGAGATCTTCAACCAAAGCGGCATTCGGGGAACCTTTCATCTAAACAGCGGAAGGCTGGGAGAGAAGGAACGGGTCCGGCCGGAAGATGTGGCGGGACTGTACAAGAATCATGAGGTATCGGTGCATACGGTGAATCATCCCTATCTGACCCAGATTCCGGACGCACAGGTGCTTGAGGAGATCCTGGAGGATAAGGAAAGGCTGGAAGAACTGTGCGGCTATCCGGTGCGGGGAATGTCCTGGCCTTTCGGCGCCTGGACGGATCATGCCATCAGCCTGTCAGAAGCCTGTGGAATGGAATACAGCCGGACGGTGGCGGCGACGGGCTCCTTTGACCTGCCGCAGGATTTCATGAAATGGCATCCGACAGCCCATCATGACGATGATCTTGAAGGGCTATGGAAAAAGTTTATGGAGCGGGAATTCGAGCAGATGCTTCTCTTTTACGTGTGGGGACACAGCTTTGAATTTGACCGGAACCATAACTGGGAGAAGATCGGGAACTTCTGCCGGATGGCGGGCGGACGGGAGGATGTGTGGTACGCTACCAATATCGAGATTCTGGATTATGTGCAGGCGGCCCGCAGCCTGAGATTTTCTCGAAACCGGAAGATGGTTTACAACCCGTCGGCGCAGGATGTCTGGATCAGCGTGGACAGGGAGCCGGTCCGCATCGCTGGCGGAGAGTTCAGAAAGCTGTAAGAAAGACAGGATGAAAAAGAAAGAGGTCTTTGATATGAACGAACAGTTTCAAATCATAAGCGACGGATCCTGTGATCTCCCGCCGGAGCTTACGGCGAAGAAGCAGATCCGGGTGATACCTTTTTATGTGTCCTTTGACGGGACGAATTACCGGAAGGAGCTGGAGGAGATCGGTATCCGGGAATTTTATCAGGAAATGGTGAACAGGAAGGGGGTGTATCCCAGATCTTCCCTGCCCTCGGTGCAGGATTATATGGATGCGTTTCTGCCTTATGCGAAGGCGGGTATTCCCATGCTGGTGCTGTGCATTTCCACCAAACTGAGCGGTTCCATGCAGTCGGCGCTCTCTGCCAGAGAGCTGATTCTGGAAGACTATCCGGACGCGAAAATCTGCGTGATTGATACCACGCTCTGCACCGTGCTGCAGGGGCTTCTTGTGCTGGAAGCGGCGGCCATGCAGGAGCGGGGCGCCGGCTTTGAGGAAACGGCAGAGCGGATCGAAGCGATCAAGTCCACCGGACGTATTTTTTTCACCGTGGGAAATCTGGAATATCTCCAGGCGGGCGGACGGATCGGCCGTGTGGCCGGAATCGCGGGATCCCTTCTGGGCATCCGTCCGGTGATCACCATGAAGGAGGGAGAAATCTTTCCTTCCGGCATCAGCCGTTCCCGGAGGAAGACTTTGGAGAAGACCATAGATCTTCTGAGGGACTGCCTGCAGGCGTGCGGCGGAGCGGTTAAAAAGTATTCGCTCGCGGCAGGCTTCGGCTATGACAGAGAGGAGGCGGAGGAATACCGCAGGCTGGTGGTGGAGCGACTGGAAGGGCTGATCAGCCTGGAGGAGCTTCCCCTCTATCAGATCGGCGCGACGATCGGCGTGCACACGGGGCCTTACCCGCTTGGTCTGGGGATCCTGGAGCGGGCCTGAACGGATGTGAAAGCCAGAAACGGCGAGACAGGACGCGGTTTCCCTTTGACGGCGTTCTGACAGATCAGCCGGAAGACAGCCTAAATCCGGATTTTCTTCTGCAGGGCAAAGAGTGCCAGACAGCTGGGAAAAACCATGAGGGCGTTGATCAGGTCCGTGACGCTCCAGACCAGATCCATGGGCAGTACGGCGCCGATGTAAATCATGACAATATAGCAGAGATGATAGGAGACAAGGCTCTGGCCGTCGAAGAGATATTCGGCGGCCCTTTCTCCGTAATAGCACCAGCCGATGAGGGTGGTGAGAGCGAAGGCAACCAGAGAAAGGGAAAGGATGGCAGCGCCGCCGGGAAGGACGGTGAATGCGGCTGTGGTCAGGCTTGCGGAGCTGTAGCCTGCAATGGAGCCGGGATTTTTCAGGATGTTGCAGATGATCACAAGCCCCGTGACGGCGCACATGACCACCGTGTCCCAGAACACCGCCGTCATGGAGATGAGCCCCTGCCGGCGGGGGTACCGGGTGCCGGAGGAAGCGGCGGCAATGGCGGCAGTGCCGATGCCCGCCTCATTGGTAAAAAGCCCTCTGGCGATCCCGTAGCGCGCTGCGCTCTGTACGGTGCTTCCG
>UQVK01000055.1 GCA_900544445.1 uncultured Lachnospiraceae bacterium | reverse complement strand
CTTCAGTCAATCGCGCAGAACGGCCTGGCCTATACCAGAGATGCGTTTGATAAGGAAAGATTTGAGCGGGTCCGGGAGATTGCGGCGGAAATCATGGCAATGAAGACGGAGCTTCCGCTGGAAAAGGTAAAAAATGTATTCTGCGGGGAATACGGATATCAGACGCCCAAGCTGGATACCCGTGCGGCCATTTTTCAGGACGGGAAAATCCTGCTGGTGAAGGAACAGGGAGGGTGGTCCCTGCCCGGCGGATGGTGCGATTACAATCAGACGCCGGCCTCCAATACGGTGAAGGAAGCAAAGGAGGAGGCAGGACTGGATGTGGAGCCCGTGAAGCTGATTGCCATACAGGACAGAAATCTGCACAATTTCCCGCAGTATGCCAATCCGATCTGCAAGATTTTCTTTCTCTGCAGGGCTCTTGGCGGCAGCTTTCAGGAGAACATAGAGACGACGGAGAGCGGCTTTTTTTCGCTGGAAGAGCTGCCGGCGCTGAATGGGGATAAGAATACGCTGGAGCAGATTGAAATGTGCTTTGATGCGGCGGCCGATCCGGACTGGAAGACGTTGTTTGATTAGCCGGTCCGCAGTAAAATTGTATAAAAATGGGTGCAAAACCTTTGTGGACAGGTTATAATAAAGCCAGAAGCATGGCAGAAAATGCCGGGCACAACGCCGGACGGAAAGGTGATTCGGCCTGGTAAAAAGCAGGAGGATGCGGAGATGGAGCATGCGACACAGAAACTTCAGGAGATTGAAAAATATTGGAAATGGTATCAGATTAACCGGTATTTCGGAGCGCTGGCCGGGGCGGTGATCTATTCTCTTGGAATCAACCTGTTTATCGTTCCGGTGTCGTTGTACAGCGGCGGAATTATGGGTTTTGCACAGGTGATCCGGACGGTGCTGGTGGAATATCTCCATGCCCCTTTTCAGAATTTTGATGTGGCCGGTGTGATTTATTATTTGATTAACGCGCCTGTCCTGCTGTTGTCCATGAAACGGATCGGACGGCGTTTTTTTGCGAAAACGGTGATGTGTGTAACTACCGTGACCGTACTGCTGTCGGTGATTCCCATTCCGAAGCAGCCGATTCTGCCGGAGGATACGCTCGCCTGCTGTGTGATTGGCGGCATTATCTGCGGCGTGGGCATGGGACTCGCGCTGAAATGCGGCGGTTCGCTGGGAGGAACGGATATTGTTGGGATGATGCTCATCAAGTGGCGCAGAGATTTCAGGGTAGGTCGGGTGAATATGGCGGTAAATGTGGTTCTGTACGGCGTATGCCTGTTCCTGTTCAATGTACCCACGGTGATTTACTCCCTGATATATGCCTTTGTCAGTGCCTTTGCCATAGATAAGGTACACGCTCAGACCATCAATGTGGAGGTGCGTGTCATTACCAAGAAGAAGGACGAGGAGATGGAGAAGGAGATCTTTTCCGAACTGGACAGGGGGGTTACAAAATGGGAAGCGGTCGGCGCCTATACGGACGAGCCGGTGCATGTGCTTTACATTCTGGCTTCCAAGTATGAGCTGAGTCAGCTGAAAAATATTGTATATAAATATGATCCACACGCTTTTGTGGTGATTGATGAGGGGGTTTCTGTGGTCGGAAACTACAAGACAAGGCTCTGATACGGAAAAGCCATGTAAAAATTGAAAAAGAAAAAACCGGCGGCTGCGGCGCCCCAGGAGCGTCTTCGCAGCCGCCGGTTTTTGCATAAGTAATCCGGCAATGGCCATAAAATTTCGATCCGATTATTTTCTGTCTTCCTTGGACTCAGTCTTCGGCTCGCAGGTCAGGTGCATTCCCAGCTTCTTGAAAACGCCTTCGTCCACGGGGGAGAGCATGACGGAGGAATGAACCTCACAGCCGCGAAGCTGCCGGAGGGCGCTCAGCGCAAGGGCCGCCCGTTTGTCCGTCGCCGCGCTGATGGAAAGGGCGATCAGGATTTCGTCCGTGTGCAGTCTGGGATTGATGCTTCCCAGATAGGCGGTCTTCAGGGTCTGGATCGGCTCGATGGCCGTGGGAGAAACCAGATGCACTTCGTGATCAATGCCTTCGATCACCTTCAGAGAGTTCAGCAGGCAGGCGGAAGCAGCGCCCAGCAGATCGGTGGTTTTTCCGGTGACAATCTGACCATCCGGAAGCTCGATGGCCACTGCAGGATGACCGGTTTCCTCCTCTCTCTGCATGGCGGCCGTTACCACGGGACGGTCTTTGATGGTAAGCCCGCCCTGCTTCATGAGAAGCTGAAGCTTGTAGAGGATTTCTCTGGAGCTGTTTCCGCGCTTGAGGTCACACAGGCAGCTGTAGTAGCGGCGGATGATCTCCTGATTGGCGGCTTCCCGGCAGGCTGCATCGTCGATGATACAGTTTCCGGCCATGTTGACTCCCATATCAGTGGGGGATTTGTAGGGGCATTCGCCCAGGATCTCCTCAAAAATAGCGTGCAGTACAGGAAAGATTTCCACGTCCCGGTTATAGTTTACAGTGGTGGTATGATAGGCTTCCAGGTGGAAGGGGTCGATCATATTCACGTCATTCAGGTCGGCTGTCGCCGCTTCATAGGCGATGTTGACCGGGTGCTTTAAGGGCAGGTTCCAGATGGGGAAGGTTTCGAACTTCGCATACCCCGCCTGTACGCCGCGCTTATGCTCATGATAAAGCTGGGAAAGGCAGGTGGCCATCTTTCCGCTGCCGGGACCGGGAGCGGTAACTACCACCAGCGGACGGGTGGTCTCCACATATTCATTTCTGCCGTATCCCTCATCGCTGACGATCAGGTCAATGTTGTCCGGATAGCCGTCGATGATATAATGAAGGTAAGAATGGATGCCCAGGTTATTAAGACGGTTCCGGAACTGATCTGCAGAGGGCTGTCCTGCATATTGGGTGATGACCACGGAATCGGACAGAAAACCGTTTTGGCGGAAGGTCTGAATGAGGCGGATAACCTCTTCACCATAGGTGAGGCCGGAATCCTGCCTGATCTTGTTGCTTTCAATGGAAGAAGCGCTGATGACGACCACAATTTCCGCATGATCCTTCAGCTGCCGGAGCATTTTGAACTTACTGTCCGGTTCAAAACCCGGAAGAACCCGGGAAGCATGGTAATCATCAAAGAGCTTTCCACCGAATTCCAGATAAAGCTTGTCACCGAACATGGCGATGCGTTCGCGGATGTGTTCGGACTGCATTTTCAGGTATTTATTGTTGTCAAATCCGTATTTCATGTGTTGGGTTGTCCCTTCTGTTCTTTTTCTTTCAGTGCCGCCGTGATAAAGCCGGAAAAAAGAGGGTGCGGCCTGTTGGGTCTGGATTTCAGTTCCGGATGCGCCTGTGTGGCGATGAAGAACGGATGCTCCGGAAGTTCGCACATTTCCACAATACGGCCGTCCGGGGAAAGGCCGGAAAGCTTCATGCCTCCTGCGGTGAGGGCGCTGCGGAAATCGTTGTTCACTTCGTAGCGGTGTCTGTGGCGTTCATGGATGGTTTCTTCCCCATAGAGGCGGTAAGCCAGAGAATCCTTTGTAAGAACGCAGGGATAGGAACCAAGACGCAGGGTGCCGCCGATATCCTCCACCCCGTTCTGATCGGGCATCAGATCGATGACAGGATGGGTGGTGGAAGGATTCAGTTCTACGCTGTGCGCGTCGGTGAATCCGAGCACATTTCGGGCAAACTCCACGATGGCAAGCTGCATGCCCAGGCACAGGCCGAGATAGGGGATATTGTGGGTTCTGGCGTAGGTAATGGCATAAATCTTTCCGTCGATGCCCCTGTCGCCGAATCCGCCGGGAACCAGAATTCCGTTCACGTCGGAGAAAAGCCCGTCCGAATTTTCCGGAGTTACTTTTTCAGAATCCACCCATTTGATCCGGACACTGACATGATTGGAAATACCGCCGTGCTTGAGCGCTTCCACCACGCTGATATAGGCGTCATGAAGCTGAATATATTTGCCTACCAGAGCAATCGTTACCTCGTCCTTCGGGGTGCGCAGCGCTTCCACCATGGCCTTCCAGTCGGTCAGATCCGGCTCCCTGTTTTCCAGAGCGAGGCAGTCGCAGACCACATCCGCCAGATGTTCTTTTTCCATGGCGAGCGGCGCTTCATACAGATATTCCACATCCAGATTCTGCAGAACACGGCTGCTGGGAACGTTACAGAACAGAGCGATTTTGTCCTTAATGCTCTGGCCGAGAGGAATTTCGCTGCGGCAGACGATGATATCGGGCTGGATTCCCATTCCCTGAAGCTCCTTAACGCTGGCCTGGGTGGGTTTGGTTTTCAGCTCCTGGGAGGCGCGCAGATAGGGAATCAGGGTGACGTGGATCAGAATCGCATTTTCATGTCCGATCTCTCTCTGAAACTGGCGGATGGATTCCAGAAAAGGCTGGCTTTCGATATCTCCTACGGTGCCGCCTACTTCGATGATGGCGATCCTTGTTTCATCGTCGGTAAAATTGCGGTAGAAACGGCTCTTGATCTCGTTGGTGATGTGCGGGATGACCTGAACGGTACCGCCGCCGTAATCTCCGCGCCGTTCCTTCTGGAGAACGGACCAGTAAACCTTTCCGGTGGTGACGTTGGAATTCCGGTCCAGATTTTCATCGATGAAACGCTCATAATGGCCAAGGTCCAGATCGGTTTCCGTTCCATCCTCGGTGACGAATACCTCTCCGTGCTGGATGGGATTCATGGTTCCGGGATCAATGTTGATATAAGGATCAAATTTCTGCATGGTCACCTTATAGCCCCGGGCTTTCAGAAGCCGCCCCAGAGAGGCCGCCGTGATTCCCTTGCCAAGGCCGGAAACCACGCCGCCTGTTACGAATACATACTTTACTGCCATAGCGTTCTCCAATCTGCCGCGTCTGTCACATGCGGCCTGCTGCATTTATAAATGGTGTCATCCGGGGAAAAAGCCGCCATACCGAAGCTGCCTGTCCCAAAAATCTAATTTTAATATTATACAACGAAAAACAGGAGAAAATCTACCTTTTTTTGAAAAAAAATCATCGACCGTGTTACGGGAATTTAATAAATCTTTTATAGTTCACACGATATTTTCACAGAATAAATATTGATTTATGAACGGTGAAACCATATAATAGGAAAGTGTTAAACGCGCACTGACAGGGAATTCTGCCTGTATTCCGGGAAATCCGGACATTTCCTTATATAGAAGCGCGAACAATTTGAGAGGAAGTCGATTCCGTCAGGGATCGTTACTACAGAAAGGTTTTTACGAATGGACAACAACAATCTGAACAGCTATAACGGAGGAGGCGGCTATAATAACAATAATAACGGCCAGGGCGGCGGCCCGCAGGGGCCGGGAGGCCCGGGAGGACGGCCGCCGGGAAGACAGAATCTGATGATGATTCTGGTGGCCGCTCTGGTAACGCTGGTCTGCATGAGCTTTTTCATGAGGATGCTCAGCGGCGTGTCCAGCCAGGAAATCTCCTACAATGAGTTTCTGGAGATGGTGGAAGAGGGACGCGTGGAAAGGGTGGAGATCGGAGATTCTCAGATCACCATCATTCCGAAATCGGACAACGGCAACAATCCCTTCCTGCAGCAGCCGGAAATCACTTACTATACGGGACTGGTGCAGGACGATACGCTGACCCAGTATCTGAAGGACAACGGCGTTGAGATTTACGGAGAGGTTCCGGACAATTCCGGCCTGCTTCTGTCGATCCTCCTGACCTATGTGCTGCCTTTTGTGGCGATCATCATCCTCTTCAATTTCCTGATGAAGAAGATGTCCGGCGGCGGAGGCCCCATGGGTGTGGGAAAGAGCAACGCCAAGGTTTATGTACAGAAGGAAACCGGCGTCACGTTTAAGGATGTGGCAGGTGAGGACGAGGCCAAGGAATCCCTGCAGGAGGTCGTGGATTTCCTGCATAATCCGGGAAGATATTCCAAGATCGGCGCGAAGCTTCCCAAGGGAGCGCTGCTGGTGGGACCTCCCGGAACCGGTAAGACGCTGCTTGCAAAGGCGGTCGCCGGTGAAGCGCATGTGCCGTTCTTCTCGCTGACCGGTTCTGATTTCATCGAGCTTTACGTAGGTGTCGGCGCATCCCGTGTGCGCGACCTGTTTAAGGAAGCGACGAAGAATGCTCCCTGTATTATTTTCATCGACGAGATCGACGCCATCGGCCGCAGCCGTGATTCCAAGTACGGCGGCGGGAACGAAGAGCGGGAACAGACGCTGAATCAGCTCTTAAGTGAGATGGACGGTTTCGACAGCTCCCGGGGGATTCTGATTCTGGGCGCGACCAACCGGCCGGAGATTCTGGATAAGGCGCTGCTTCGTCCGGGCCGTTTTGACCGGCAGATCATCGTGGATAAGCCGGATCTGAAGGGACGTGTGGAGATTCTGAAGGTCCATTCCAAGGACGTCCTGATGGATGAAACCGTGGATCTGGATGCCATCGCGCTTGCGACCAGCGGCGCCGTCGGCTCCGATCTTGCAAATATGATCAACGAGGCCGCCATCAACGCGGTCAAACAGGGCAGAGATTACGTCTGCCAGAAGGATCTGTTCGAGGCCGTGGAGCAGGTGCTTGTGGGTAAGGAGAAGAAGGACCGCATCATGAGCAGGGAGGAGCGGCGCATCGTTTCCTACCATGAGGTAGGCCACGCGCTGGTATCCGCCCTGCAGAAGAATTCCGAGCCTGTGCAGAAGATCACCATCGTTCCCAGGACCATGGGTGCGCTGGGGTACGTGATGCAGGTGCCGGAGGAGGAAAAATTCCTGAATACGGAGGCAGAGCTCCATGCCATGCTGGTGGGCCTGCTGGCCGGCCGTGCGGCGGAGGAAATCGTATTCGATACCGTGACCACGGGAGCCTCCAACGATATCGAGAAGGCAACCAGCATCGCCAGAGCGATGGTAACCCAGTACGGTATGAGCAAGAAGTTCGGCCTGATCGGCCTGCAGACGATAGAAAGTCAGTACCTGGAGGGCCGGGCTGTGATGAACTGCTCGGATGTGACTGCGGCCGAGGTGGATTCCGAGGTCATGCGCATCCTCAAGGAGTGCTACGACGAAGCGCTGACGCTGCTGCGTGAGAACCGTACCATTCTGGATAAGATCGCCGCATACCTGATCGAGAAGGAAACGATCACCGGTAAGGAGTTCATGAAGATTTACCGGAAAGAAAAGGGAATCCCGGAGCCGGAGGAAAAGCCGGAGGAGAACCGGATGCAGAATCCGGCGGAACAGCCCAATCCGCCTCAGGGTGCTCCGCAGATGCCCTCCGGCCAGGGACAGGGCTTTGGAACGTCCGGCCCGCAGCAGGGAGACAGCTGGTGGAATAAGGACGGAAGCGGCATCCCGGAGCAGAATTCGGATTTCTGGGAGGATGACAGCGGACAGGATGACGGGCTGCAGCAGAACGGAACGAATCCGGAAGGTGGAAACGGGCAGGACGGTCAGAACGGTCAGAACCACCCGCAGGGTCCGGTGGGGAGATTCTCCAACACGGCGCTTCCTCCGTCGGATCAGATGAAATAGAAGGCTTTCAGCCGCCTGCGGCGGCAGGGCTTTTACGGTGAGAAGCCGTCTTCACAGGATGGAGACGGCTTTTCCTTTATCGTTCGGAGGAAGAGGCAGCCGGCGGCAGCGATGCAGGAAAGGGAAGCGGAAAATGTTTCATTTTGAGGAAGAACTGAAAAAGCTTCCGGCAAAGCCGGGAGTGTATATCATGCACGACAAGGACGACGCCATCATCTACGTGGGAAAGGCGATCAGCCTGAGAAACCGGGTGCGCTCCTATTTTCGGGAGAGCACGAACAAAAGTCCCAAAATCGAAAAAATGGTGACGAAAATCGCCCGCTTCGAGTATATTGTGACCGATTCGGAGCTGGAGGCTTTGGTGTTGGAAAATAATCTGATCAAGGAGCATAATCCCAAGTACAACACCATGCTGAAGGATGATAAAACCTATCCCTATATCAAGGTGACGATGGGAGAGGATTTCCCAAGGGTGCTGTTTTCCCGACAGATGAAAAAGGACAAATCCCGGTATTTCGGTCCGTTTACCTCCGCGTTTGCGGTGAAGGATACCATTGAATTGATCAACAAGCTGTATAAGCTGAGAACCTGCAACCGGGTTCTGCCGCGGGATATCGGGCTGGAGAGGCCCTGCCTGAATTATCATATCGGCCAGTGCATGGCGCCCTGTCAGGAGTATGTGACAAAGGAGGAATACCGTGCGCAGGTGGAGCAGGCGCTGGATTTTTTAAACGGAAATTTTGCTCCGATCCTGAACAGCCTGAAGCAGAAAATGGAGGAAGCGTCGGAAAATCTGGAATTTGAGGATGCGATCCGCTATCGGGATCTGTACAACAGCGTGAAGCAGGTGGCACAGAAGCAGAAGATCACGGACAGCGACGGAGAGGACAAGGACATCATCGCCCTGGCGCGGGATGAAAACGACGCGGTGGTGCAGGTCTTTTTCGTCCGGGGCGGCAAGCTGATCGGCAGGGAGCATTTCATCATGACCCGGACAGAAGATTGTACCCAGGCGCAGGTCCTTCTGGATTTTGTCAAGCAGTTCTATGCGGGCACGCCTTTTATTCCAAAGGAACTGATGCTGCAGCATGAAATCGAGGACATTCCGGTGCTGGAGCAGTGGCTTTCCGCCAGAAAGGGAAGTAAAGTACACATCCACGTGCCGAAGAAGGGAACCAAGGAAAAGCTGGTGGAGCTTGCGGCGACCAATGCGAAGCTGGTTCTCAGCAAGGACCGGGAACGGATCAAGCGGGAGGAGGGCCGCACCATCGGCGCGGTGAAGGAGATCTGCGAACTTCTGTCCATCCCGGAGGCGAACCGGATGGAGGCATTCGACATTTCCAACATCAGCGGATTTGAAAACGTGGGTTCCATGGTGGTCTATGAAAAGGGAAAGCCGAAGCGCAGCGACTACCGGAAATTCAAGATCAAAACGGTGGCGGGCCCGGATGACTACGCCTGCATGAAGGAGGTGCTGACGAGACGCTTCCAACATGGCATGGAGGAAACGAAGGAGCTGGAAGAAAAGCAGATGGAGAAGGAGTTCGGCAGCTTCACCCGTTTCCCGGATCTGCTTCTGATGGACGGCGGAAAGGGCCAGGTAAACGTGGCGCTTCAGGTGCTTTCCGAGCTGGGCCTTTCCATCCCGGTCTGCGGCATGGTCAAGGACGATAACCACAGGACGAGGGGGCTGTACTATCAGAACCGGGAGATCGCGATCGATACCCGCAGCGAGGGCTTCAAACTCATCACCAGAATCCAGGATGAGGCGCACCGTTTCGCCATTGAATATCACCGTTCCCTGCGGAGCAAGGAGCAGGTACGTTCCGTGCTGGACGGCATTCCCGGCGTGGGTCCTGCCAGGAGGAAGGCGCTGATGCGGGATTTCAAATCCATTGATGAGATCCGGCAGGCCGACGTCGCAAGGCTTTCCCAGGTGCCGGAAATCCCCGGGCACGTTGCGGAAGAAATCTATTCTTTTTTTCATGGTTCTGTGTTAAAATAGGCACAGATAAACGGCATCCGTTTCAAAGGGGCTTAAAGGGACAGCCTTTTCGTGTGCCTGGGACACGCATTTTGGCGGAGAGAAACAACGAAAGGTGGAAAGAATACTATGCCGCATGTAAATCTTACCGAGATTATTTCGAAGATGAAGCTGGAAAATCTGACGCCTGAGATCGACGTGAAGGGAATCAAGATCACACAGCCTGACATCAACAGGCCGGCGCTTCAGCTCGCCGGTTATTTTGAACATCATGAGCCCACACGGGTGCAGATCATCGGTTTTGTGGAATACTCCTATATGGAAGCGATGCCGGAGGAAAAAAAACTGGAAATCTATCATCAGTTTTTTTCCTATACCATGCCTTGCGTGGTTTACTGCCGGGAACTGCAGCCGGATCCGCTGTTCCGTCAGATCGCCATTGAGAAGAAGGTGCCGATTCTGATGACGAAAAAGGCCACTTCTGCGTTCATGGCAGAAATCATCCGGTGGCTGAATGTGAAGCTTGCGCCCTGCATTTCCGTGCATGGCGTGCTGGTGGATGTTTACGGTGAGGGCGTTCTGATCACCGGCGAGAGCGGAATCGGAAAGTCGGAAGCAGCGCTGGAGCTGATCCGAAGAGGACACCGTCTGGTTTCCGACGATGTGGTGGAGATCCGCAAGGTCAGCGACGATACACTGATCGGTTCTGCGCCGGATATCACCAAGCACTTCATTGAGCTGCGCGGCATCGGCATCATCGACGTCAAGACCCTGTACGGCGTTTCCAGCGTCAGAGATACTCAGAACATCGATCTGGTGATCCGGCTGGAGGACTGGAACAAGGATAAGGAGTACGACAGACTGGGACTGGAAGAGGAATACACGGAATATCTTGGCAACAAGGTGGTCTGCCACAGCATCCCGATTCGTCCGGGCCGGAACCTGGCAGTGATCTGCGAGTCCGCAGCGGTTAACCACCGTCAGAAGAAGATGGGTTACAATGCGGCACAGGAGCTGTACACACGTGTACAGAATTCCCTCGCCCGCAGAAGAGAGGAAGACGACGAAGATTAAAGGGAGGAAGATTTGAAAATGAGGTATTGTTTTGGAGTGGACGTGGGAGGAACCACGGTAAAGCTGGGATTTTTTGATGAAGAAGGAAACCTGCTGGAGAAGTGGGAGATTCCGACGAGGACGGAGGATCATGGGAAAAACATTCTTCCCGATGTGGCGGCAAGCATCCTGGATAAAATGAAGGAACGCGAGGTTTCCAGGGAAGAGATCGCGGGCGTTGGAATCGGAGCCCCCGGCCCCATTGACGCGAAGGGAACCGTCTATGTGGCGGTGAATCTGGGCTGGGGAACCTTCAGCCTGAAAAATGAGCTGCAGAGCCTTCTGAACCTTCCTGTGGAAGCGGGTAATGACGCAAACGTTGCGGCTCTTGGCGAGATGTGGAAGGGCGGCGGCCAGGGATATTCCAATGTGGTGGCTGTAACGCTGGGAACCGGAGTCGGCGGCGGAATCATCGTGGATGGAAAGATCCTTTCCGGAGCTACCGGAGCGGGCGGCGAGATTGGGCATATCCATGTAATGGACGATGAGACAGAAGCCTGCAACTGCGGCAACTGCGGATGTCTGGAGCAGTATACCTCCGCAACGGGAATCGTGCGCCTTGCGAAGCGCCGTCTGGCAGAGGACGACAAACCTAGTGTGCTGAGAGAAAGCGGCAATATTTCTGCCAAGACCGTGTTCGACGCGGTGAAGGATGGAGATGAGCTGGCGATTGAGGTGGCGGAACGTTTTGGAAAGATTCTTGGAAAGACCCTGGCCGGAATTGCGGCTGTGGTGAATCCGGAGATTTTCGTAATCGGCGGCGGCGTTTCCAAGGCCGGTCCGGTGCTTCTGGATTATATTCAGAAGAATTATACGTTGTATGCCTTTTCCGGAAGCCGGGGCGCTTTGTTCGCTCTGGCAACGCTGGGAAATGATGCCGGAATTTACGGAGCCGCAAAGCTGGTTCTGGATTAAAGCCGTCGGAAACGGCATATGATAGATTTAAAGTCATTGAGGATGGGAAGCAGTGAGCAGAGCTTTATTGGAATTTCTGGCCAGTGTGGTGCCGGAGGAAAATATCAGACAGCAGGAACCGATGTCCGAACATACAACCTTTCGTGTGGGCGGTCCCGCTGAGGTGTTCGTGACGGTAGATGACAGAGAACAGCTGGAAAAGGTGATTCGATACCTGAATCTGACAGGATGGCCGTATTTCCTGCTGGGAAACGGAAGCAACCTTCTGGTTGGAGATAAAGGCTACAGAGGTGTGGTGATCCGGCTTGGCCGGGCATTTGAAAATGTGAAAATGGAAGGAAACCGGCTGACCTGCGGGGCAGCCGTTTCTCTGGCAAAAGCGGCCAGAACGGCCATGGAAAACGGATTTTCCGGCCTGGAATTCGCGTCCGGCATTCCCGGAAGCGTGGGCGGCGGCGTCCGGATGAACGCGGGCGCCTATGGCGGGGAACTGGGGAACCTGGTGGAAACGGTTCTGGTCATGGCGAAGGACGGAAGCCTTATGGAGCTGGATAACGATACGATGGAATTCGGCTACAGAAAGAGCGTTCTGAAGGACAGACCCTATGCCGTTCTTGAGGTGACGATGAAGCTTCAGGAAGGGAACCGGGAAGAGATTCTGGCCAGAATGAATGAACTGGCGGACAGGAGGCGGCAGAAACAGCCGCTGGAGTATGCAAGTGCCGGAAGCACCTTTAAACGGCCGGAGGGAAATTTTGCGGGAAAGCTGATCATGGACGCGGGCCTGCGGGGCCTGCGGATCGGCGGCGCCAGAGTATCGGATAAGCACTGCGGCTTCATCATCAACGATGGAACGGCGACAGCGGCGGATATTGCGGAACTGATAGAAGAGGTTTCCGAGAGGGTAAAGGAAAAATTTGGCGTGAGCCTGGAGCCGGAGGTCATTTTTCTCGGAGACTTTTAAGGAACAATGGAGGAATGACGGGTGAGATTCGTAGTAGTTACGGGAATGAGCGGCAGCGGAAAAAGTACGGCGATGAAGTTTCTGGAGGACGCGGGCTTTTTCTGCGTGGATAACCTGCCCGTGCCGCTGATTGAGAAGTTCATGGAACTGCTCACCATGCCGAACAACGAGATATCCAAGGCGGCGCTCGGTCTGGACGTGCGCGCGGAGCAGACCTTTGGGGACGCGTTGAAGATCCTTGACCGGATGCGTCAGAACGGATTTGTTTTTGAAATCCTGTTTATGGATGCGGGAGATGATACGCTGGTGAAGCGCTATAAGGAAACCCGCCGTATGCATCCGCTCTGCACGCCGCAGGAGAACCGGATTGAGGACGGAATCCGCAAGGAAAGGCAGATCCTTGCGGAGATGAAAAAACGCGCCGACTATATCATCGACACGTCCAAGCTGCTGACGCGTGAACTGAAGGAAGAAATCGACAGAATTTTTGTACAGAACGGCGAATATAATAACCTTATGGTCAGCATTGTGTCCTTTGGATTCAAGCATGGCATTCCGGCGGACGCGGATCTGGTTTTTGACGTGAGGTTTCTCCCCAATCCGTTCTACATCGATGAACTGAAATATATGACCGGAAATGATAAGGGCGTTCAGGACTATGTGATGAGTTTCCCGGAGGCGGGGCAGTTTCTGGACAAGCTGACGGATATGCTGTTGTTTCTGATTCCCAATTATATTAAGGAAGGAAAATACCAGCTTGTGGTCGGTATTGGATGTACGGGAGGAAAGCATCGCAGCGTTACCCTTGCCAATGAGCTGTATGCGAGGCTTAAATGTCAGGGGAATTATGGACTGACAGTGAGCCACAGGGATGTGCGGTAAAGGAATGAGGAAAGAATGTCTTTTTCAGGAACGGTGAAGGAAGAACTGTTGAAGCATGTGCCGGCGGCCAGGCATTGTCAGATTGCCGAGCTGGCGGCGATTCTGCATTTCTGCGGCCATTATGAAGGGCTTCAGGGAACGGCTGAGAGTATGGCCGGAGCGGAAGAGAAGAACGGTTTTGTGCAAAATGCTGAAAAAAGAGAAAAAAATACAGTAAAGTTGTTCGTTCAGGCCGAAAATGAGGCGGTTATCAGAAAATGCTTTACATTGCTAAAGAAAACATTTAATATAAATACTAGCGTAAATGAGTCATTTTCAAAAAAAATCGCGGGAAGATCCTCTTCCTGCAGCATTCTGCTGGAGGATTCCGAAGAGATCAGGCAGGTGCTTCAGGCCACAAAGTTCATGGACGGGGAAGGCAGGCTTTATGATCTGCGGGAACCGGTGAGCGCGCTGATCGTTAAGAACGCATGCTGTCAGAGGGCATTCTTAAGGGGCGCATTTCTGGCGGCAGGATCCATGAGCGATCCGGAAAAGAGTTATCATCTGGAAATCGTCTGCACAAATTCCGCGCAGGCGGAACAGATTTGCTCTATTCTGCTTCTTTTTCAGGTGGAAGCGAGAATCGTACAGCGTAAGAAGTACCAGATCGTTTATATGAAAGATGGAGCGGGGATTTCGGACTTCCTGAATATTGTGGAAGCCCATGTGTCCCTGATGAAGTTTGAAAATTACAGAATTGTGAAGGAAATGCGCAATTCCGTAAACAGAAGAGTAAACTGTGAAACGGCAAATATCAGCAAAACAGTCAGCGCATCTACCCGTCAGGTGGATGATATTCTGTATCTGAAGCAGAAATACGGATTGGCCAATCTCCCGGATAATCTGCGTGAGATGGCAGAGGTGCGCCTGGCAAATCCTGACGCGCCGCTTCGGGAATTGGGAGAATATCTGAATCCCCCGGTGGGAAAGTCAGGAGTGAATCACAGGCTTCGTAAGCTGAGCGAACTTGCAGACAGGCTCAGGGAAGTGTCAAAAGAGCAGTAAAGGAGGAGAAATTATGAAAATGAAGGCAGTCAGGATTCAGTTGAGCAGCGGGCTGGAGGCGAGACCGGTTGCGATGCTTGTGCAGGTGGCAAGCCAGCATGACAGCACCGTATATCTGGAATCCGAAGGACGGCGCGTCAACGCCAAGAGCATCATGGGTATGATGAGCCTGGGACTGGATACCGGAGAGATGGTGACAGTGATTGCGGACGGCCCGGATGAGGAAACGGCAGTGGAGGATATCGCGAAGTATCTGTGCAGCGGACAGGAATGACAGAGAACACAGGCGTTCAGATAAAGCGGAAGGAGCATGGTTCATGCTCCTTTTTTGCACGATAAGCCCGGAGGGCGACTGCATGGATGGGCAGGCTTGCGGCAAATTTTGCCTGCACAGACATGCGGGCATCCGACGGGCAACGGACAGCGAACAGCTTTGCTGTGAGCTGTTCGGGAGTCTGGGAAGGAGGTGTTCATTCATGGCGAAGAAGAAAATGCTTTTTATCTACAATCCGAAGGCTGGTAAGGGACAGATCAGGAACCATCTGAGCGATGTGATTGATATTCTGGTGAAAGGCGGAAACGAAGTTACGGTCTATCCGACTCAATATGCGGGCGATGCGGTACGTGCGGCCCAGGAAAAGGCGAAAAGATACGACTGTGTGGTCGCAAGCGGAGGAGACGGCACACTGGATGAGGTGGTGACCGGAATCCTGCGGAGCGGAAAAATCGTTCCTGTGGGCTACATCCCCGCAGGCAGTACAAATGACTTTGCAAACAGCCTCGGCCTGCCCAAAAACATGCTTCAGGCGGCACGGACCGTGGTGGAGGGGAAGCTTTTTCCCTGCGACATCGGCTCTTTCAATGAGGATACCTTTGTATACATAGCGGCTTTCGGCCTCTTTACAGACGTATCCTATGAGACGAAGCAGGAATTTAAAAACGTGCTTGGCCATATGGCATATCTGCTGGAGGGGATGAGACGGCTCCCGGCGGTCCGTTCTTATCGGATGAAGGTGATGGCGGAGGAGATGGAGGTGGAAGGGGATTTCATCTTTGGAATGGTGACCAATTCCCTTTCAGTGGGCGGCTTTAAGCGGATCACTGGAAAATACGTGGAACTGGACGACGGCCTTTTTGAAGTGACGCTGATCAAGAGGCCCAACAATCCGATGGAACTGAACCAGATTCTGGCTGATCTGGTGAACCGGAACATCGATACGGATCAGATGTACTGCTTCAAGAGCGCATCCCTGCGCTTTGAGTCCGAGGAAGAGATCCCATGGGCGCTGGACGGGGAATTTG
Source organism: uncultured Lachnospiraceae bacterium (assembly GCA_900544445.1). Classification (GTDB taxonomy): domain Bacteria; phylum Bacillota; class Clostridia; order Lachnospirales; family Lachnospiraceae; genus Eisenbergiella; species Eisenbergiella intestinigallinarum. The sequence goes on along the minus strand of UQVK01000055.1, from coordinate 8,853 downwards.
GAGGAAAACACAGGGCGGTAGAGGTAGAGAACAGGAAACGCCTGATTCAGTTTCGAATTCCGAAAAAAGATATTTCGTGAAAAGTTTAACTTTCCGTATTTTCTTTTGCGGACAGATGGGGTATAATAGCATCGGTAAAAGAATTTTATTTTACATTTTTAAATGAAGCAGCGGAATGTAAAACGCAGCCCGTCCGTTCGGGCGGGGGCTTTGCCCGGAAGCGGGTGCTGCTACATTTAGGGCCGCTTATGCGGCGGAACAGGAGGAAACATGTTAGTATCAGCAAAAGAAATGCTCGACAAGGCGAAAGCCGGCCACTATGCTGTAGGCCAGTTCAACATCAACAATCTGGAGTGGACGAAAGCCATCCTTCAGACGGCTCAGGAGCTGAATTCTCCCGTCATCCTCGGCGTTTCCGAGGGCGCAGGAAAGTATATGGCCGGTTATAAGACCGTAGTGGGAATGGTAAACGGAATGCTCGAGGAGCTGAACATCACCGTTCCGGTTGCTCTGCATCTGGATCATGGCGGATATGAAGCCTGCTACAAGTGCATCGAAGCCGGATTCTCTTCCATCATGTTCGACGGATCTCATTATCCGATCGAAGAGAACGTTGCAAAGACCAAGGAACTGGTTGCAGCGGCTCATGAGAAGGGACTTTCCATCGAGGCAGAGGTTGGTTCCATCGGTGGCGAAGAGGACGGCGTAATCGGAATGGGCGAGTGCGCAGATCCCAAGGAGTGCAAGATGGTAGCTGATCTGGGCGTTGATTTCCTGGCAGCAGGCATCGGCAACATCCATGGAAAATATCCTGCAAACTGGAAGGGACTTTCCTTTGAGACTCTGGACGCCATCCAGCAGCTCACCGGAGATCTTCCGCTGGTTCTTCATGGCGGCACCGGAATCCCGGCTGATATGATCAAGAAGGCAATTTCCCTCGGCGTTTCCAAGATCAACGTGAACACCGAGTGCCAGCTCGCATTTGCTGCTGCTACCAGAGAGTATATCGAGGCAGGCAAGGATCAGGAAGGCAAGGGCTATGACCCTCGTAAGCTCCTGGCTCCCGGCGCTCAGGCGATCAAGGATACCGTTAAAGAGAAAATGGAAATGTTCGGTTCCGTTGGAAAGGCCTGAGAAGAGGCTTTTTAAAGAAAAATCTGCTCCGGCAGAAAGGCCGGAAACAGGCATAGGAAAAGGCCGTCCCGCTTTGCGGGGCGGCTTTTTCGCTTTAAAGGATGTGGATATTCCCGGCAAAATGAATGAAAAATGTGGACGGCGACCACATATTGGGAGATTGCGCGGAGCCGTTCTGCTGTATAAAATAAAAAAGGAAGAAGACGGAAGGAAGAACCGGGAGAACGATCTATGGAAAAGAAATCGGCAACACGCCTGGACATTGCCAGACGGGCGGGAACATCTGTTTCCGTGGTTTCCAGAGCGCTGAATAACAGCGGTTACGTGGCGAAGGAAAAGAAGGAGCGGATTCTGAAAATCGCGGAAGAGCTGAATTATGCGCCAAATCCGGTGGCAATATCACTGCAGAAAAGGAGGACCAGGCAGATCCTTTTCTACTGCAGAAATGTGGACAACGCTTTTAACATGCAGCTTTATAAGGGGATGCTGGACGCTGCGGCGGACCGGGGATATATGGTGCTGTTTAACGGGAAGGCAGCTTTTGAGGACCTCAGAAATACGCTGGTGGACGGGATCATCATGCAGGATCAGGGACTTGCCGCTTACTACCTTCGGAATTACGGGAGGAATTACTTTCTTCCGGTGGTAAGCGCGGCGTATGGAGAGGTGCTTGGGGAAGAAAAAGATTCTGAACGATCTGCGGAAAGCCGGACATTCTCCAGGACCATGCCGTCCGGAAGGCACAGTGTTCCGATCGTGGAGGTGGATACCTATCGGGTGATGGAAACGGCGCTGGACTATCTGGAGCACTGCGGACATAAAAAGATCGCGTTCGGTACGCCCTACCCGGCGGAGAACGGGAATGTTCGAACTGCCGCCTTTCTTTCCCGGATGCATGAGAGAAAGGTGAAGGACGCCCGGAATTATATCCTGGCTGTATCCCGCCGGGATTCGAGACTGGCAGCGGATTCCAGACTTTTGTCCTTTCAGGAGGAGGTGGCAGAAAATCCCCATGTGGTAAATGAGGATTTTTTTGGAAAGGGAAGGCTGGCTGCCCGTATTTTCGCGGAAAGAAAAATGGATGCCACCGCAGTGGTGGGATTTAATGATGAATTTTCCCTCGGACTGATCTGTGGATTTCAGGAAATGGGCCTGCGGGTGCCGGAGGATATCTCCGTTATGGGAATTGATGGGAACGACGCGAGAAAGTATGTCTCCCCTCTCCTTACCACCGTTTCCCTGTTTCCGCAGGAACAGGGCGCCATGTGCGTCCGGGTCCTTCTGGATCTGATAGAGGGGAAAAAGGTCAGATATGTAACCCATACGGGCTTCCGGCTGCTGGAGGGAGAAAGCGTGCTGCCCTGTGCATCCGCAGCAGGGACACTATAAAGGAAGGAGAATATCATGAGAGAAATCATCAATGGAAACAATCTGGTGCTCGGCACCTGCTATTATCCGGAGCATTGGGACAGAAGCCTTTGGGAGGAGGATCTGAACCGGATGCTGGAGGCGGGAATCCGCGTCATCCGTATCGCGGAATTTGCCTGGAATAAGATCGAGCCGAGGGAGGGGGAGTACAGCTATGAATTTTTTGATTCCTTCCTGGATGTGGTGGAAAAAACGCCCATGAAGGTCATCTTCTGCACGCCGACAGCCACGCCGCCTGCCTGGCTGGTGGAGGAATATCCTGAGGTGTTGAACGCGCAGATGGACGGAACCCTTTACCGGCACGGGGCAAGAAGGCATTACAATTACAATTCTCCGATCTATCAGCGTTTTGCAGCGAATATCACGGAAAAATCCGCGTCCCACTACGGTTCCCGTCCCTCTATAATCGGCTGGCAGATTGACAATGAGCTGAACTGCGAGACCTCGGAATTTTATTCCGACAGCGATACGGCTGCCTTCCGGGAGTTCCTGAAGAAAAAATACGGCACCATCGAGGCGCTCAACGAGGCCTGGGGTACGGTGTTCTGGAACCAGACCTATACCGCATGGAGTGAGGTCTATGTGCCGCAGACCACCATCAGCAATTCGACAAATCCGCACCGGGTTCTGGACTACCTGCGCTTCATTTCCGACAGTGCCTGCCGCTTCGCCGGACTGCAGGCCAGAATCATACAGAAATACAAAAAGCCGGATGATTTTATCACCACCAACGGCCTGTTCGGAAACCTGGACAACCATCGTATGACAGAGGAAAGCCTGGATTTCATCACCTATGATTCCTATCCGAATTTTGCCTACTGTCTGGACGCTTACAATGAAAAGGATCTGCTGAAGGACCGGAAATGGAGCCGGAATCTTACGGAAACGAGAGCGATTTCTCCCAATTTCGGCATTATGGAGCAGCAGTCCGGAGCCAACGGCTGGAACACCCGGATGGAAGCGCCCACGCCCCGGCCCGGTCAGATGACCCTGTGGACCATGCAGTCCATCGCTCATGGGGCGGATTATGTGAGTTACTTCCGCTGGCGCACCTGTACGGTGGGAACGGAAATCTACTGGCATGGCATTCTGGATTATTCCGGCAGAGAAAACAGGAGGCTTCGCGAACTGCGTGATATTCACAAAAAGGTGGAAGGGCTGCAGGAAATCGCCGGATCCGTTTACGAAGCGAAAGTGGGGATCCTGAAGGATTATGACAACATCTGGGACGCCCAGCTGGATAAATGGCACGAGCGGGTGGACAGAGAGAGCCAGAAAAACCTGTTCGCAGCGGCCCAGCTGACGCACACGCCGGTGGATTTTGTCTATCTGACGGAACGCACAACCCTTACCGATCTGCAGAAATATGAGCTTCTGTTCTACCCCCATGGGGTGATCCTGACGAAGGAACGTATGGCTCTTCTGGAGGATTATGTGCGCGGAGGCGGAAAGCTGGTTATGGGCTGCCGCACCGGTTATAAGGACTTAAACGGCAGATGCGTTATGGACTATCTGCCCGGCCTGGCCTCAGAACTTACCGGAACGGATATCCCGGAATACAGCTTTGTCGCGCCGGATGAGGGAAAGGTTTATGCCGACTGGGACGGTGAGAAAATGGAGGCCGCCGTATTCAACGATATCCTCGCGCCTGCAGGAGAAAACGCTGAGGTGCTTGCCGTTTATGAAAACAGCTATTACGCGGGAGAGCCTGCCCTCATCCGGAACAGGTTCGGAAAGGGAGAGGCATACTATTTCGGCGGCGCATTCAGCCTGGAGGCGGCGAAGGCATTCCTGTGCAGGCTGGGAGCGACACATTACGCGGGAGAGCCCGCCCTCATCCGGAACAGGTTTGGAAAGGGAGAGGCATACTATTTCGGCGGCGCATTCAGCCTGGAGGCGGCAAAGGCATTCCTGTGCAGGCTGGGAGCGGCACAGCCCTATGCGGAGATAATCGAAGTGCCGGAAGGCTGCGAGATCGCGGTGAGAAGAAAGGCGGGAACGGATGGTGCGGCATATCTGTTTGTGCTCAACTATCAGCATGAGCCCGTGCAGATCAACCTGAAGCAGCCCATGCGGGAGCTGACAGGCGGTGAGATGGAGACCGGAACTGTGGAGATGGAGAAATTCGGAGTGAAGGTGTACCGCATGTCGTGAGCCCTGCCCTGGAAGGGCATTAAAATTGAGGAGAAAGCGGATGAGGACGGACCGTCTGTATGCGATCACAGTTTATCTGATGAATCACGGGAAAACGTCGGCAGGAGAACTGGCACGCCGTTTTGAGGTATCCGTGCGCACGATTCAGAGAGATATGGATTCCCTGTGCGCCGCCGGCATACCCATCGCGGCGACGGCCGGTATAAACGGCGGATATGAACTGGCGGAGCGCTTTACCTTAAACAACCAGATCATATCCCGGCAGGATTATTCCTATATTCTTACCGCATTAAACGGCTTGGCTACAGCGACGGGAGACAGAGGAATTTCTGACATATACGAAAAAATCAGTCCGGCAGCCGATGAGAATCAGACGGGAATAATTCTGGATTTTTCTGTTCTGCAGGAGGGGAACAGCCGATTCCTGCCGCTCCTTCAGACAGCGGTCAGCGAAAGAAAGGCGGTAAGATTCCGCTATACCAACAGCAAAAATGAAACGAAAATCCATACGGTGGAGCCGATTGCGGTAATTTACAGGTGGTACGCCTGGTATCTGCTGGCGTATTCGACGGAAAAGGAGGACTACAGAACCTATAAGCTCCTCCGGATGGAAAACCTTGAGACAACGGACCTTGACTTTACCAGGGAACATGGCTGTCCGGAAAAAGTTCTCGCAGAGCACGATCGGAACAATACGTTCACGCAGACCACCGTTACGGTGAAATGTGATCCGGATTATGTGATGAAAACAGCTGAATATCTGAACGGAAGGGTGACGAAATACTTGGATGATAAAAAGGCCCTGATGGAATTGTCTGTGGTTGAAAGCGAGCAGCTTTGGATCGGCACCCTGCTGTCTCTTGGAGATCACGTTGAGATCGTCTCCCCGGAACACATAAAACAGAGAGTGCTTGACTGCGCCGAAAAAATCATTTCCCTGTACCGGAAACCATGACATAATGCTGACGTAGTTCCTCTGATATAATGATGCAAAAAAAGACACCTGCAGGGATGCGGGACTCAAAGATCTGTATCAAAAAGGAGGAATCTGTAATGTCAACAGTCAAAAATGATGTAGAATGTCCGGTTTATGAAACGCCGTCCTTCACGCTTCGCCCGACCGGAGAGGGAAAAGAGATATGTTTCTGGCAGAGGGAATATGAGGAGCATAAATATGTGAGGTTTGCAGTCATTCCCAAAATCGGCGGAGAGGCAGCTGGAACCCTTGTAATTTCTGGCGGAAAAGAAGGAATTCTGCGATGGGAGTTTTCACCGGATTATGACAGAGAAGCCTGCATGGAAGAACTGATCCGGCTTGCGGTGCTGTATTTTATCAGGGATTTTCAGATGGAAAGCCTGAAGGTGAAAGTCTCTGATACCCCGGAGAACATTCCGCTTCTGAGAAAATATGGATTTGTTCCGTCAGAGACCCTCCAAAGCGGAGAGGAATATTATGAGAGGCATGTCGTGAGAAAATTTGATGCGGATAAGGGCATTGCATTCTGTGGACTGGCCTGCTGTGTCTGCGGAGAAAACAGAACCTGCGCCGGGTGTAGAAAGGGAGGCTGTGGGGACAGAGAAATCTGCAGAAATTATCAGTGCTGCAGTGCAAAGGGACTGGAGGGCTGCTGGGCATGCGGCGATTTCCCCTGTGATGCTCCCATGCTGACAAAACCCAGGGTTCGGGCCTTTGCCGAATATGCGGCAGAAAATGGAGAGGAACGCCTGCTGGCCGCGCTGAAAAAGAATGAGGAGTGTGGTGTGCTTTACCATTATGACGGGCAGTTAACGGGAGACTACGATCTGTTTCATAGGAAAGAAGAGATCATCGCTTTTCTGGAGAGGGAGCTGTAGAGCATGATTCATGCGGCTTGAATCAATGCAGCCCGATTCACAGCAGCTTGGACAGATTCAGTATTCGGCCAGAATTTTCAAATATTCCGGAGCTTCCAGTCCAGGAAAATAAGTTTTCAGCACATATTCATCAAGCTCAAGCGCATCGTTGCCGATGAGGATTTGCGGGAAACGAAACTCACCGCGTCTCTCATCGACGGCGAGTCCGCCGTTGATATAGAAATCAAAAGGCGCATACCACTGCATGGAGCGATAAAGATTTGCCACGGATCTGTGAAGATTCAGGTGGATGCGGGGGCGATAGTCCACAACTTCATCCCCCAACTGATATCTGTTCCGCGGAACCGCCCCGACAAACAGCTTGACATTATTGGAAAAAATCATTCCCGGACGCTTGGATGCGGCTGGAACGGCAATCCGGAGACAGTATTCTTTCAGGATCTTTGGAAGGTAGTGCTCCTCGCCGGTGATATCGACCAGATCGGTATCGGCAAAATCCAGATCGAGAACCTGAGCACCGCAGTCATCAATCACTTCCGAAAGTCCTGCCAGCTTTAGATTCTGTTCCAGATATCCGTTGGCGCTTTCCGCAATGGCGCAGGTGCCGACGTTGGCGTGAACATAGCGCAGAATATCGGCAAGAAGTGAAGGGTCTGTCCGGGGATGACCGGGCTCCGCAGGACGGGCAAGGTTAATTTTTATCAATACCTTTCCGGCCTGACGGATTTTTTCACCCAGTTTCAGATGGTCCATATTTTCATAGAATTCTTTTTGGTTTTCTCCGTGCAGTATCATTATGATATCTCCCATTCCGTGTACAGGATTGAAACAGTATGATTATAGCATGATCCGGGAAGAGGGTAAAGGCGGGCGGAGGAGAACGGGACACCGTAAGCTGGATGGAGTTTCACGAAAAATTCATGTCTTCCCCGTATTTAGGCCATTTCCGCTTATCCAAAATAATTCTCATTCATAAAAATTTAAGCCAATTTTTATTGATTTAATTGATTTCTCATGTATAATTATGGATAGGGAAACAGGAGCGGAACATCCGATTTTCCTGAAAAAACTATTAAGAAGAGAGGTAAAAGGTAAGATGGCAGCGATTGATTTAACCAAGTATGGCATCACAGGAACTGTGGAAATCGTTCATAACCCTTCCTATGAGCTGTTATTTGAAGAAGAGACCAAGCCCGGTCTTGAGGGATACGAGAAAGGACAGGTCAGCGAACTGGGAGCAGTTAACGTAATGACCGGTATCTATACGGGACGTTCCCCCAAAGACAAATTCATCGTTATGGACGAGAATTCCAAGGACACCGTATGGTGGACCTCCGATGAGTATAAGAACGACAACCATCCCGCTTCCGAAGAGACCTGGAATGTGGTAAAGGACATTGCCCTGAAAGAGCTCTCCAATAAGAAGCTGTATGTTGTAGATGCTTTCTGCGGCGCCAACAAGGATACCCGCATGGCGATCCGTTTCATCATGGAAGTGGCCTGGCAGGCACACTTTGTAAAGAATATGTTCATCCAGCCTTCTGAGGAAGAGCTTGCTTCCTTCGAGCCTGACTTCGTTGTTTACAACGCTTCCAAGGCGAAGGTTGAGAACTACAAGGAGCTGGGACTGAACTCCGAGACGGCAGTTGTATTCAACATCACCAGCCGCGAGCAGGTTATCCTGAACACCTGGTACGGCGGAGAGATGAAGAAGGGTATGTTCTCCATGATGAACTACTACCTGCCTCTGAAGGGAATCGCTTCCATGCACTGCTCCGCGAATACCGATATGAACGGCGAGAACACCGCCATCTTCTTCGGACTTTCCGGAACCGGTAAGACCACCCTTTCCACCGATCCCAAGCGTCTGCTGATCGGCGACGACGAGCACGGCTGGGATGACAACGGCGTATTCAACTTCGAGGGCGGCTGCTATGCGAAGGTTATCGACCTGGACAAGGATTCCGAGCCTGATATCTACAACGCAATCAAGAGAAACGCTCTGCTTGAGAACGTAACTCTGGATGAGAACGGCAAGATCGATTTCACGGACAAGAGCGTGACTGAGAACACCCGTGTATCTTATCCGATTGATCATATTCAGAATATTGTGCGCCCTGTATCCGCAGCGCCTGCAGCTAAGGAAGTAATCTTCCTGTCCGCTGACGCCTTCGGCGTACTGCCTCCGGTATCCATCCTGACTCCCGAACAGACCCAGTACTACTTCCTGTCCGGATTCACCGCAAAGCTTGCCGGAACCGAGCGCGGAATCACCGAGCCCAC
>UQVK01000054.1 GCA_900544445.1 uncultured Lachnospiraceae bacterium | reverse complement strand
CCAGTTTCGTTTTTCGTGTTACAGTATATAACAAAACCGGCCGGAATCCAATCCCTTTCCGAAATATCTGCGGAAAGGGACCGTCATCCATGACACCAAAAACGCTGCAGCCATTCTCCTCTCTGGAGAGAAAGAAGCTGCAGCGCATTCGCATTTTAGGGATACAGAATCCACAATTACATTCTACGTTTCTTCTCAGTTAAAATACATTCCCAGATATTTCTTCGTATTCTCTATCATCTCATCAAAGAGCTTTCTGGCGTCGGGCATGGAAAGATTCATGTTGGGATCCATCTGGAAAGCGCGGAAGGCCTGCTCCAGATCCCGGTCAAGAGCCGCCTGAACGATCAGCTCCTGGATGCCGCTCACACGGGAAATGAGAGGGTAGATGGAATCCGGCAGAGGACCCGCAAAAACAGGGCGCACGCTGTCCGCAGAAAAATGTGCGTTGGTCTCCACCACAGCTCCGAGCGGGAGATTCGGAATCTGTCCCAGGTTGGGAACATTCACATTCGTCACCAGATCACGGAGGCCGAGAATTGCCCGCATCTGCTGCACGCCTTCCTCTCCTGTCTGGTTGATGACAGGCGCTTCCTCACCGGTGTAAAGACGCTCACTTCTGGCGAGACGCTTTTTCAGATCCTCTTTTCTCCAGGCAACCGTGGTCAGGCCGAAGCACCAGCTTTTCACGGTCTCCGGATCCTTCAGATACCAGCTTCCCGGACAGAACTCCGCAAGATGCCGGTCGCCTGCCGCCGCGATCGCGCCGAAACGCCGGAACAGATCCATTTTCACCCGCTCCCTGCTGGCAAAGGAATTGTTCATCCAGTTATTGTCCGCCTTCTCGGAAAATCCATCCTCCGCGTATTTCTCACAGAACTTTGCGTAAAGCGGGAACAGATCAATGTTCTTATATTTCGCTTCGGTGAGCCAGGTAAAATGGTTTACGCCCACCACGTTTACACGGATCTCATCTCTCTCTACATCCTCAATTCCCATCATATCCTTCAGCACCAGTGCCAGCAGCTTCTGGGTGCCGAATACCTCATGACAGCATCCGAAGGCTTTGATTTTCGGGAAAACCCGATACAGCGTCCGGACGCAGACCGTCATGGGATTGGTATAGTTAATGACCCAGGCATCCGGACAGAAATCCCGGATGGCCGCCGCAATTTCTTCAAACATGGGGATGGTACGCAGCGCCCGCACAAGACCGCCGGGACCTGCCGTATCTCCCACCGACTGATAAATTCCGTACTTTTCCGGCGCATGTACATCGCTTTCCATCTCGTCAAAGGTTCCCGGCAAAATGGAAATCACCACGAAATCCGCTCCCGTCAGCGCTTCCTGCAGGCTGCCCACCGCTTTGTAATCCCATGCAGAACGGCAGTCCGGCAGCTCCTTCATCCGGTTTCCAATGACCTCGTTCCTTGCTGCCGCTTCTTTGTCAATGTCATACAGCGCCACGGTACCGTTCATATCGTCCACCGCTGCCAGATCACTCATCAGCCCCCAAGCCCAGCCTCTGGATCCCCCGCCGATATAGGCAATTTTCACATCCTCCACCCGATTTCCCACGTATCTCATTTTTCCTCTTCCTTTCCGCCGCCGCAGGCGGCACTTTAATCAAGAGGAATTGGCCGCAGACCAATTCCCAGGGAAAAGCAACGCTTTTCCCGCCTCTTCCTTCCTGCCGCCGCAGGCGACACTTTAATCAAGAGGAATTGGCCGCAGGCCAATTCCCAGGGAAAAGCGATGCTTTTCCCTCCTCCCTGTTTTCCCAGGCAGTCATTCTCCGGTTTTCACGCTCATCGTAGCATGCAAAGTACCGGTTGGACAGTCCAAATCCTGCTCTTTTTAAGCCCGAAACGTTTAAATATTGCTCTCTTTTTCTTTCTCTGTTATTCTTCTCTGCAGAAAGGATCCGCCACTTTTTTCAGCTTGAAAGGAAGGGAAGATCAGGAAATGAAACATACAGAATACGCCCCCTATTCCGGCTTCCAGGTAGACTATGTCTGCAGGCCCCGGAACAGCCCTGTTCGGATCGCTGGATTCCTGTGTGCTTCATCTGGATGAAAAGCAGGCCGCTTCCGCCCTGGACGCCTGTCGAAAGGCTGAACATTACAGCAGCAGAAAGGGCTTTCTTTCTGAAAAGCTGCTCTGTTCCGTTATCCTCCAGATGCTTTCCTTTATTTCGGATCTGCTTTCCCGGAAAGAAATTTCAGAAGAGCTGTCCGCAGAACGCATCCCGGACGAGATTGTCTCAGCCATCCGTTATATCAACCACCATTACAGTGAACCCGTCAGTCTGGAACAGGCAGCCGAACGTGCCCATATGAGCCGGTATCACTTTTCCCGTGTATTCCACAGCGCGACCGGCGCCACCTTTCTGGAATACCTGTACAATGTCCGTCTGTCAAATGTCCACCAGCTCCTGCTTGGAAGCGATCTGAGCCTGAATGAAATCGCTTCCCGCTGCGGTTTTTCCTCCACGTCCCATCTGACGCGGATCTTCAAAAATGCTTACGGCATGCCGCCCAGAGAATTCCGAAAAAGAGCGGAACGGTAAGGGAGCGGTTCTTACTGCTCCTTTCCATATCTTACCGTTTTATAAACGGTCACCCCCATCTCAATCAGGATGCAGACCCAAATCACCAGAAGTACGATGTTTTCCAGCCTGCCCATTCCGTACAGAGTCAGCAGATCTCCGTCTGTCCCCTTCCAGTCATACTCCGTTCTGATTTCCCGGATAAAATCCGGATTAAAAAAGGGAAGCGCCTTCAGCATAATCCAGGCGAATACCGCCTGAACCGCCCCGCTGACCAGGCAGACAATCAGAACCGTCCGACAGTAACGTCCGCAGACCAGCCGCACCACATCATCCGCAAACCCTGCTGCCAGCGAAATCAGAAGAACCGGCAGAATGATGTTCCACTGCGCCAGATTGATAATGGGAATGGTACGAACGAATGTGCCGTTCTCAAAAACATAGGCCCCAAACAGCCACGGAGCAAAAATCATCAGTCCTGCAAGCAGTGCCTCAAAAATCAGGTTCACCGCTTCATCCGACCGTTTTATCACTGCTTTGGAATCCGGTACCGGCGGAAGCAGCATGGGAATCCAGTCCCTTCGTTCCACACCGGATTTTTCTGATGTCTCGAACTCTTTTTTGAAATCTACCCGGATTTTCCTTTTTTCCAGAATCATAAACAGGATCGTCACCGCTCCCACTGCGCTGACCGCTCCCATCACCGCACTGGAAACAACATCCGTCAAAATCCCTATTCCATCCCTCTGAAGCACTCCCTGTACCACTCCGGAAACGATGACAGAAAGCGCCACAGCAGCCAGCACAATCTTCAAAAGCCACCTGTAATCCTCCGAATATTCCGGCCCGATCACCCAGCACGGCTCTTCCCGGTACTTTCCCGCAAAAACTGCCGGGTCCCCCAGCTCCTTCAGCGCTTCCTCCATTCCCTTCTGTTCCGCCATGTCCGTAATCAGCTCCTCCAGCTCCCTTGCGGTCTCTTCCCGCTGATCCTTCGCGAGCCGTCTTACCACCTGATAAATATACCGCTGCATCAGTTCTCTGTCCGCTTCCGTCATATCCTCATTCCTCCCGCAGCAGCCCGTTCATGGTTTCAGAAACCGCAAACCACTGCTTCTTCATTTCCTCATACATAAAATCTCCAAGCACCGTACGGCGATAGTATTTTCTCGGCTTCGCCTCCTGCGTGTCCCACTCGCTCTTTAACAGGCCCTGCTTCTCCAGCCTCCTCAGAAGCGGATACAGGGTGTTTGCCTCGATTTCCACGCCCTTCTCCTCCAGGCTCTGCACCAGTGCATATCCATATTTCGGTTCCTTCATCTGACTCAGCACACTGAGAATCAGCGTTCCCCTTCGCAGCTCCTGTCTGAGATTTTCCAGCAGATCTCTTTCTTCACCCACGTTTGATATACCTCCTGGATTTATTATAGTGTGTGTTGCACAGCATTGTCAAATATAAATTATTTTCCTTAATATAAGCAGAAGTGTTTTCCCTTCTACCAATAGCTGAAAACTGGTATAATAAAATATAGATAAAAAGTTTTGGAAACTTAAGAGGGGGGGACATTATGACTCGCGTCCAGAAAATTGTTCAGACTTTTCTGAACCATATAAAAGATCAGAATGTTCTGGAAGCTGCCTGCGGACGCGCAGAATTCGCTATCTGTGCGTCCACGTATGCCAAGTCTGTTCACTGCATTGATCTGACCGACAGCAGACTGCTTCCTGAAGCTTCCGAGCATACAAATCTGTTTTTTCAGCGTATGGACGCAGCGAAGATGGACTATCCATCCGCCAGCTTTGATACGGTTGTTCTTTACAATACAATTGCCCATCTTGGTCCGGCTCTTGAACAGGTGGTGGAAGAATGTCTCCGGGTACTGCGTTCAGGGGGTACGTTGCTAATAATCAGCTCCTTTAAGATGGATAAAAATGTAATTCGCGAAGAATTGATTCCTCTTCTGAAGAGAAAAAAGATCGAATGGAAGGACGGAGAAATTTCTGCGTTTTATTACATGGCGGTCATTTCCTGTTAATTTCTGATAGGAATACCCCGGACCACCTGTTCCCGGTCCGGGGCGTATATGACAATTTCTATCTTAAATTTTCTCTTCCAGCACACCCTCTTTATGGATAAATTCTCCTCGCTGACTGTGCCGTTGACAAAATTTTTTAAATCTGGTGCTGTTAATGGCATGTGTTTTTGCCCTAGAGTGTACCAGTCTGTATTTGACCCTGTACGGCTTCAGTTCATTATGCAGTCTTTGAGCCGTCGCCTCCAACTGTTCAATCGCATGCTCTATATCTGATCCTTTCAGTTCAATCAGATAAGCATTCCGTTTATCTTCATTCATCAAAAGGAAATCACACCGCATGGAAGCCTCCCGAATCACACAGCCATCAATCTGATACTGGGTAACCCGGCATCCATCCAGATTTAACGCCCTGTAAATTCTGCTTTCACCCTTATCTCTGCAGACAATTTTTTCCTGATGATCTTTACATAAAGACTGATAACCATTCAGCGGCACCCGTTTATTCCTCCCCGTTCTTCTGTTGCATTTTAGCGTCCTGTTCGATTTCGAACAGGATATCATATTCTTTATTGATTCCATGCGAAATCTGATCCAGAAGGGAGTTATCAATCTGCATCAGTTCACTGTCCATACAGTCCCTGGCCTCTCCATTCTCTACAAACCGCGCCTCACAGCAACAGGCATCTATCCATTTTTCAGGTGCGACAATCTCCGCGCTCTTTTCAGCCGCAATCTGACCAACTGTTCCTGCATAAAGAAGATTGTTGACAGCCCCCAGGACATACGGACTGTGTGTCGTAAGGAGTACCGCATTTCCCGCTCCGGCAACCAGCGCAGTCAATTCAACAATTGCTTTCTGGGATTCGGGAAACAGATTGGATTCCGGTTCCTCGATGATGAAGTATACCGGATTCTGCATGACAAAGTAATAATATAACAGATTCAAAATCCATACACATTCCTGTTGTCCTGAGGAAGCGAAATTGATTTTTACATATCGTCCTGTATCCATCCAGATTCGCTCCTCCCCATCCGTAACCGTATATCTTCCTTTCAGGATTCTCTGAATCAGATCAAGAGCTTCGCGATGAAGCGTACGACGGGCGGGCGGAATCTGCTCTCCCTCCAGGAGTCCTTCCAGTCCATTTGCAAACTGCGGCCGCAGCTTCAGAACACGTTCCATATAGTCTCTGGTGCATGAATCCAACAGACGCTTCTGAGCATCATCCATAGTTGAATAAATATAGTTAAACTGACCTCCCAGCAACGTCAGAATGCTGCGCCCCGCAGGAATATATACAGTCTCATAGGGATCTCCAAATAACTCCGCAAGCTCCTGCCTTAATTGTCCGTGTTCCGAATGTCTGTTATATTTATTCAGTAAATCCCGAATCGGCTGCGAATAATTTATCCACACATAGTTTGGGGACAAAAAATCCTGATTTTCTGTCAGATAAACGGATACATCTACTCCCTGCGCATAGTAATACGTCACTTTCATATCACGTTCCATACTGTATGATGTGCCAAATGTGCTGAGGAACTTATTACGTACCGCGCTTTCAAAATCACTCCTGAGGCTGCTTCTCTTTTCATCACTCTCCAACTGACTGAAGCTTCGCCGCAGAATCAGTTGAAAAATATCCTCCTTCAATGTACGAAAGAAATAAATAGCCTTTGCAATCGTACTTTTGCCGGAAGCCTGATAACCGGTCAGAATCGTATATTTTTTAATGGACAATTCACAGTGCTGTATGGGGCCAAGTTTATGGATAATGAGCTGATGCATTCTATTGTCCTCCCAATGCCGATAGATATCTATATTATATAAATCTCCCCCTGCAATTTCAACTGAAACAACGGCTTAACCACCGCAGGTGCCGGAAAATCACAATTCTTCCCTTATCTCATCCCAGTCTCTTACCATCCAGACATCCTCCCGCTGCTCAACTGGCCGCGCCGTGGCTCCCACATACCATACCGGAAAGATTCCCGCATTCCCCGCTCCCAACACATCGCACTCATAGCTGTCCCCAATATACCAGACCTCTTCGGGTGCAAGCTGCGCTTTTTTCAGTGCCAGTTCAAAGATCCTTCGATCCGGCTTCCGAAACAGATATTCGCTACTGGCAAGGATAAATTCAAAGGAATGCCCGGGAAGCAGCTCCCGGATACGCTTTTTTACCACACACGGCGCATAGGATATATTGGTGATTACTCCGCTCCGGATGCCCTGCTCCTTTAACCACATGAGAAAGCCTTCGATCCCTGCCGTGGGTTTTCCCGGCGCTGCCGCGTTCCAGAACACCTCATCGATCTGCTCCGGCAAAAGAGAAAGCTCGATCCCCTGGGATTCATACAGATAAGCGTTAAACATGTGGTTGGGAATCTCCACATGATGCATATGTCCACTCGCCGGGCCGAATCTTCCCAGCGATCTGTTCAGTTGGTCCGCCGCCCTTTGCACCTCCTCCGCCGTCCGACGGCAGGGATTCTTCACTGCGTACTGAAGAACCGCTTCTGCTCCTCTTACGCCCTGAAACTCCCCTTCGTCCACCAGCGTCTGGCCGTAATCAAAAAGAATCATCTTTGGCTTTTGCATCCGTTCTCCCTTCTCACCCCAGAATAAATTTCCTCATCCGCTCCGGCTTCGCCTGCGGGTTCAGCTTCCGGATCTGTGCCTCCAGCCTCCGGTACGCTTCCTCAGGATCGGTTCTCTCCGCTTCCCTCATCACTCCTTCTCCCCAGAAATCTTCCGTCAGGCAGAATACGGAAGAAAACCAGCCGTATTCTTCTCCCTTTTTGGAGACCTTTCTGGCCTGTCCGCAGATGGAGATGTAAAATCCGGCCTGAAGTTCCACCAGCGCCCGTTCAAAGGCGGATGCATATTCCTTCCCAATGAATCCGCCGTACTGTCTCAGTAAATGCGCGGGAAGCTCCCTGTATTCCTGAAGCAGGCGGTAGACGGTAAGCGCCTCCCGGCTCACATTTCCATCCTCATATTCCTCCTCCAGCGTTTTTGTTCCCTGAAACCGCATCTTTCGGCCTCCGACGTTCTCCGGCGCCGCCGCGCGGCGTGCCGCATAGAAGCAGGGAAACCATTCCCCCGTGATATAGCCGCCGTTTCCGAAGAAAAATTTCCCATAGGCAAGATCCCGGTATTCCCGAAGCACACGGATGCGCCATTCCCACGGGTCCGTCTGCGCGTCCTCCGTATGCCACCGGATTTCCGGGCCGAAGAAGGCGGCCAGCGTGAATACGCCTCCGTCCCTGTCCCCTCCCATGCTGAATCCGGCTTCCCGGAGATCCTGTACAAAATCGTCAAAGCTGCGGATGGTTTTCATCTCCTCTTCACCTCCATGCCGAAACGCTTTACGCCGGGACACACGTCGAATCTTCCCCGGCATTGCAGCAGAAGAATTTACAAACCTTCAGAGCCGCCTCAGCCCGCTTCTTCCGTCACCGCCTCCAGCAGTTCGCGGCGGGCTTCCCGGTATCTTTCCACGCTCTTTTCAAAATCACAGTAGCCGCGGAACACCTTTTCCACGATTTTCTCCGCCGCCTCCGGCGCCTTTTCCTTCAGCGCCTCCAGCATGCACAGATCCTCGAAGCCAATGCGGTGCGCCTCACTGCGGACCGAAATGAGCGCTTCACGGTAGCCCGGATAGAGCATGCAGGTATCCCCACCGGGCAGGAACATGGCCCGTTTCGGATGGAACTCCAGAGCCTGCTCGGAAAACGTATAGCAGGTGCGCTTATAAGGGTCCATCCCCATATACTGGTTTGCGCCCCAGTGCAGGTAGCCTTCCAGATTGGGATATTTCGCGGGCGCCCAGCCGAAGTAGACGATGCGCAGCCGCTCCAGATCCAGAAGCCGGTTCAGATAGTTTCCTCCGGGCGTCAGGCAGGTGTATACAAACAGTCTGTCCCCTTTCTCTGCCTGTGCGTCAAAAAATGCCCGGTTATTCTCATACACGTCGATGGAAGGACACCAGACGTCCAGCGCGCCCTCCAGCTTTTCCGTGGGCAGCACAGGCTCCAGAATCGGAACTCCCGGCATCTCCCTGCGGATGATCGAGGTGATTTCCCGGTAAACGGAACAGAGCGCATCGTTGGGCTCATCGAGCGCGGACTGCATCCAGCGTTCCGTCAGGCCGTATTTCTGGATCGCCGCATAAAGCTGGCCTGCCATGGAGGCGATCACCGCCCTGCCTTCCGCACTGTCCGCTCTTTTATGGGTCAGGCAGTCAAGCGCATGCACGCCGTTGTCAAAATCATCAAAGGCCTTCCTCTTGAACTGCTCCGCCACCTCATCGGAATTTTGAATATGTTCGTGATCCAGGGACTGATAAAAAGCGTCATCGTCGCAGAAATTGGATTCCCGGCAGGTCAGGGCGCCGCCCTCAAAGTAATACATCCCCGCCTTCTGCGCCGTTCTGACGAGCATGGAAAAATGCGCCTCGTTCAGCTTCACCCCATCTTCGCACACGTCAAAACAGTCCGCCGGCGAAATCGCCATCATGTTCTGTCTGGCAAAGGCCGCCGCGCGCAGATAGCGTTCCAGAATCGCTTCAAATTCCGGGCTCCACTTCTGCACGTGATGGCACTGGGCGATCTCATCCAGGCTGAACCAGGTGACAAACTTATGCGTATCCTTCCCCGCTTTTTTCACCGTGTACGGATACTGGTCCACATAAAAAGTCAGCTCCCGGCTTTCCTTTCCGTGCGTGATCCTGAATTTCCACTCCTGCGTCCGCTTCTGCCTGCAGTATTCAATGATGGACTTAAAGGAAAAAGCCATGGTCGTCATGTCCGCCATGACGATGTTGTAAACCGGCTCCAGCGCGTCATAGACGAAAAACGGCGCACGGCGGATCACGTTTTCATTCCTGTCGTTTTTCAGATATTCCGTTCTCTGCTTCGCTCCCGTGTTCACCTCCACCGGAACGGGGATCATGCGGAACAGCTTGTAGGCCGTATTCTCCCCCTCCACCTCCACGCTGACCGGAATGCCCGGCGTCAGACCGTCAAGCAGAATGTTCACGCCCGCATAGGTTCCGTTGGCTCCCGCCGTCCGGTATTCCGTCTTTCCCGTTCCCGCCTCCGTGTCCGGATAGCAGGGTGTCAGTTCATCAAAAAGTCCTGCTGAAAATGTCATTTGATATCCCTCCATCTCACCGTAATCAGATCATCCTTCTTTAGGGAAAGCTCTGCAAAGACAGCGGCGCCTTCCCGCTTCCGGATATTCGAAATTCTGTTTCGATTATAATTCAGATTTTCGGGCCCGTCCAGCTTCTTATGGCGGTTCTGTGGCTTCTTTCGTCCCCAATCCATAGAAACCTATTGATATCTCTTACAGCTTTGTAAAATCCAGGAAAAAAATTTCTCTCTTTTGCACAAAAGGCTGTCCTTTTTATCGTTTTTGTGGTACAATTTCAACATCACCATTTAATATGAACCAGGGGGATATCATTATGGCCAAAGAAATGATAGCAATGCTTCTTGCCGGCGGCCAGGGATCGCGTCTGTACGCCCTGACCCAGAAGCTGGCAAAACCCGCAGTTCCCTTCGGCGGAAAGTACCGTATCATCGATTTTCCGCTGTCCAACTGCATTAATTCCGGCATCGATACTGTGGGTGTTCTGACCCAGTATCAGCCGCTTGTGCTCAACGAGTACATCGGAAACGGACAGCCCTGGGATCTGGACCGCCTGCATGGAGGCGTTCATATCCTTCAGCCCTATCAGCAGGCAACCGGTTCCGACTGGTACAAGGGTACCGCAAACGCGATCTACCAGAATATTTCCTTCATCGAACGGTATAATCCGCAGTATGTGATCATCCTTTCAGGAGATCAGATCTGCAAGCAGGACTACAGCGATTTTCTCAGATTCCATAAGGAAAAAAATGCGGAGTTCAGCGTAGCAGTCATGGAGGTTCCGTGGGAGGAGGCGTCCCGTTTCGGACTCATGGTAGCGGATGAGAACGACCGGATCACCGAATTCCAGGAAAAACCGAAGGAGCCGAAATCCAATCTGGCTTCCATGGGAATCTATATTTTCAACTGGGATATTTTAAAGAGATACCTGATCGAGGATGAAGAAGATCCGGAATCGGAGAACGACTTCGGTAATAACATTATCCCCAATCTTCTGCGCGACGGACGCAGCATGTACGCTTACCGTTTCAACGGATACTGGAAAGACGTGGGAACCATTTCCTCTCTCTGGGAAGCGAACATGGAAGTTCTGGATCCGGAGCACAGCGGCATTAATCTGTTTGACAGCGACTGGAAGATCTACAGCCGCAACAGCGGAATGACCGGTCACCGGATCTGCCGGGGCGCGGTGGTGGAAAATTCCATGATCACAGACGGCTGCCATGTGGAAGGCACCGTAAAGCACTCCATTCTGTTCGCAGGCGTCCGCGTGGAAGCCGGCGCGAAGGTGGAGGATGCCGTTGTTATGGGCGGTACGGTTATCAAGGCCGGCGCGGTGGTGGAACACTGTATCGTCGCTGAGAATGTGGTGATCGGCGAAAACGCGGTGGTCGGCGCAATGCCTTCCGAGAGTGAAAACGGCGTTGCCACGGTCGGCCCCGGTGTCTATATTGGGGATGGCGCCAAAATCGGCCCTCATGCCATGGTAAAGAATAATGTAAAAGGCGGTGAAGAACAATGGTAAATTCCAACGCAGATGCACTGGGCATCATTTTCCCGAACAGTTATGATTCTCTGGTACCTGAGCTGGTCACCGAACGTCTGATGGCCTCCATCCCGTTTGCCAGCCGTTACCGTATGGTGGACTTCATTCTGTCCAGTATGGTAAACTGCGGCATCGGAAATGTTTCCATCGTCGTCCGCAGGAATTATCATTCCCTGATGGACCATCTCGGCTCCGGCCGCGAATGGGACCTGACCCGTAAAAACGGCGGTCTGCATATTTTCCCGCCCTATTCAGACAAAACCGTAAAAATCTACACCGGCCGTGTGGAAGCCCTGGCCAGCATTGTCGGATTCCTGCGGGATCAGAAGGAAAAATATGTGGTAATGTCGGATGCGAACACCGCCATGAATTTTGATTTTAACGCGTTGATCGACGCCCATGTGAACAGCGGGGCGGATGTGACCATCGCTTATTCCGAAGAGGAGCTTCCCGACGCCGCTCTGAATTCTTCCGCGCTGCGTAAGGAAATGTATTATACGCTGGCTCTGGAAGACGGCAGAGTGAAACAGATGTTTATCAATCCACAGGAAACAGGGATACAGAATTTCTGCCTGAACATCTACATAATGGATCGTGAGCTTCTGATCAGCTGCATTGAAAAGGCTTTCATGCGCGGCGATATTTATTTCGAACGTGACATTCTCGCCCGTTCTCTGGACCGGCTGAATGTGAGAGGCTTTAAGTTTGACGGCTATATCGCGCGCATCTGCGATATGAAGAGTTACTTTGACGAAAACATGAAGCTTCTGGATGAGGACAATCTGAACGCGCTGTTCTCAGCCAACCCTGTATACACCAAGATCCGTGACGACAATCCGACCCGTTACATCAACGGCTCACGCGCGGAGAATATCATGGCTGCCGACGGCTGCGTCATTGAGGGAGAAGTGGAAAACAGCGTTCTCTTCAGAGGCGTGAAGATCGGCAAAGGTGCGAAGGTGAAAAACTGCGTCCTGATGCAGGATACCGTGGTGGAAGAGGGCGCGAATCTGGAATACATCGTTACCGATAAGGACGTCACCATCACCGCAGGAAAGGAGATGCGGGGAACCGACAGCCTTCCTGTCTATGTGGCGAAGTACCAGGTTGTATAACCCCGGCGTCATACAAGCCAGTTTCTGAATGGAATGGAAGGCCGCCGGCTGACAGACGTGAACATCACGTCTGCGGCCGGCGGCTTTTGGGGCAGCGCCCCTCAATCCGGCTGCTTTTCTCAGCCAAGCTCCAACCCTTCGATGACCTTTTTCAGCGTATCCGCGGACTCCTTCAGCTTCGCCTCCTCCTCTTCGCTGATGGAAATGGGCACCCGGGTCTCAACGCCGTCCTTTCCCACGATGGCGGGCATGCTCAGAGCCACGTCGCTGATTCCATATTCCCCGTGCATCATGGAAGAAACGGGAAGAATGGACTTTTCATCCCGCACGATGGCTTCGCAGATTCTCTTAACGGACATGGCGATGCCGTAATAGGTGGCATGCTTCTTCGCAATGATTTCATAGGCGCTGTTCTTCACCTCTTCGGCAATCCTGCGGGTGGCCGCCTCATGTTCAAAATGTCCGCGCATCTCGCAGAAGCGGTTCAGCGGAATTCCGGACACGTTCGCGCTGCTGAATACAGCGATCTCGCTGTCCCCATGCTCTCCTACAATAAAGGCATGCACACTCCGGCTGTCCACGGAGAGGTGCTCGCCAAGGCGGTATTTCAGCCTGGCGGTATCCAGCACAGTCCCTGAGCCGATCACCCTGTTCTCCGGCATGCCGCTCAGCTTCAGCGCCGTATAGGTCAGAATATCCACCGGGTTTGCAACGATCAGGAGAATACCCTGGTAGTCCCTCTTTGCGACCTCCGGAATGATGCTTTTGAAAATGTTCACATTCTTATGCACCAGATCCAGCCGGGTTTCCTCCGGCTTCTGATTTGCTCCTGCAGTCACAATGATCACGGCGGAATCCATGATATCGTCATAGTCTCCCGCATAAATTTTCATCTGTCTGGCGAAGGGAATGCCGTGAGCGATATCCAGCGCTTCCCCTTCCGCCTTCTCCCGGTTCGCGTCGATCAGAACCAGCTCGGAAAAAAGGCCGCTCTGCATCAGGCTGAAGGCTGATGCAGAACCCACAAAGCCGCAGCCGATGATGGCCGCCTTTCTGTTATTGATCACTTTTTTCATACAGTCTCCTTCCTGCCGCGTCTGCGGCCTGATTATTTTTCTTTGTTTTCTATATCCTACCATATTGCTGGGAATTAGCAAGCAGGAAAAACCCGAAATAACGCGGTATTTCTTCTCTTTTCCTGCGTTTTCCCGGGTTTTTTTCCGTTTTCTTTTAATTAATAATAATTATCATTATTTATTCAGGCTATCCTGACAGCCCTTCAGTCTGAGCTGCCCTGACCCTCTTTATATTCTGACCAGATGAATCTGCCACGCGCAGTAGTCGCCCTTCGCAGGCGGAATGGGCAGGCCCGCATGCATCAGGGCCGCGCCGCTTAAAGTCATTTCCTCTTCTTTGCCCACCAGGCTGAGGCGGTAGGAAGCCTTTTCCTCCAGGCCGCGCAGCTTCACATAGACGGGTACGGGATTCGCCTGCACGTGATGATATACCGCGCTCACCAACGCCTCGGAAGCGTCTGGCGCCACCGTCTCCCATACCGTACAGCTTCCTGAAAGGGGGCTGGTCAGGCGGTAATAGTCGCCGTACTGGATGCAGTCATAGAACTCCTTAAAGGTGCGGATCTGGCCGCTGATCTCTTCCTTTTCCTCCTCCGTCAGCTTATTCAGGTCGAGCTCATAGCCGAAGGTACCCGCCATGGCCACGCATCCTCTGGTGGAAAGAGGCGTCATCCGCCCGGTCTGGTGGTTGGGTACCGCGGACACATGAGCGCCCATGGCGCTGACCGGATAGCCGAAGGAGGTGCCATACTGAATCTGCAGGCGTTCGATAGCATCTGTATCGTCACTGCACCAGATCTGCGGCGTGTAGTATAGCATGCCCGCGTCGAAACGGCCGCCTCCGCCGCTGCAGCCCTCGAAGAGAACCTGTGGGAAGTCTCTGGTCAGCGTCTCCAGAACCCGGTACAGGCCCAGAATGAAGCGGTGCGCCATCTCTCCCTGTCTGTCCGCCGGCAAGGCATGGCTGTATTTATCACAGATGCTCCGGTTGAAGTCCCATTTCACATAGGTGATGGGCGCGCTCTGCAACACGTCGGAAATGCGTTCGATCAGATAATCCTGCACGTCCTCCCTGGAAAAATCGAGGATGAGCTGGTTGCGGCTGAGCACCGGGTTCCTTCCGGGAACCGCCACCGCCCATTCGGGATGGGCCCGGTACAGGTCGCTGTCGATGGAAATGCATTCCGGCTCGAACCAGATGCCGAACCGGAGGCCCAGAGCCGTGATGCGCTCTCCCAGCTCCTTCAGGGTGCAGCCAAGCTTTTCTTCATTGGGATACCAGTCGCCCAGGCCGGAATTGTCGCTGTCACGCTTTCCAAACCAGCCGTCGTCCATGACGAAAAGCTCGATTCCCAGCTTCGCCGCATCCTTCGCGATGTCCACCAGCTTGTCTCCGGTGAAGTCAAAATAGGTTCCTTCCCAGTTATTGATCAGCACGGGCCTGCGGCTGTGCTTCCACTGGCCGCGGCAGATGTGGTCACGGATCAGCCTGTGGAAGATCCGGCTGACGCCGCCCTGGCCCTGGCCGCTGTAGGCCATCAGCACCTCCGGCGCAGTGAAGCTCTCGCCGGGCTCCAGCTTCCAGGCAAAATTATCCGGATGAATGCCGCAGACCAGCCTGGTCTGGTCCATCTGATCCTTCTCCGCCTCCATCAGGAATTCCCCGCTGTAAACAAAGGAGAAGCCGTAGCAGTCTCCCCTCTCCTCATCCGTATTCTTTCCGCAGATCATCACAAAGGGATTGTAGTGATGGCTGGACGCGCCGCGCACGCTTCCGATGGACTGCACGCCGTGAGCGATCCCGGTTCTCTGAAGGTTTCTCTCCATCGCGTGCCTGCCATGGAAGGTGAGCCAGTCATAGTCGCCCGCCTGCCAGTCCAGGCAGAGGCTCGCGGCTTTCAGAAGGGTCACGCCCTGCTTTCCCTCATTGACGATCCTGGCCGCCCGGGTGATCACATCCAGTTCTTCAAATACGCCGTAATACAGGCGTACCGCCACGCCGCTCTCCTCATCCTTCAGCTCCACCGTCAGCGTTTCCGCCTCCTCCGGCGTTCCGTATGCCGCAGGAAGGCCGGTCAGGTCATATTTTCCCTTTTCGATGCTGTGGCCCGCATAGCGCAGGGAGACCGCCCTGCTTCCGTCCGCGTTCTGCACCTTCAGCGCGCTGATCCGGTAGTCCCCCGTTCCGAAGCAGGAATATTCCTGCGGGAAGGTATCCAGCGAATAGGTCCGGTCCGTGCCGCCCATGGAGAAGGGATTTCCGGAAAAGCCCCTGTCTCCCCTTGTAATCAGACAGGACAGGTCGGTATTGTCCGTCTTTTCTCCGTAAAACGTGTGAAGCAGAACCCCTTGTCCGTCCGCTTTCATCTGGTAGGTGCTGTGTCTGGTCTGCAGGGTGAAAACCCTGCCGTTTTCCTCATAAAAGATGCCCATATCCGTTTTCCTTTCTGCCGCCGGAGCGGCATTCCGGCGCGGTGTGAAGAAACGCGCCCCATCCTTTCATGGTTTATGGCTTTCCTTCAGCATACCATAAAGCGTTCTGCCCAACAATCCAAAAATTGAACACTCCGGAAAAGCAATAAAAAACGGAGCGCTTTCTCTGCGCTCCGCTCTTTGCCGTTTCCGTTCCTTTTGCCTGATATTTTTTTAATACTCCTTACCCGTCACTCCTAGGAATCCAGATTGATGACCATGGATGCGTAGGATTCTTCCTTTTCCGGTGTCGCCTCATAATAGCGGACGTTCTTATTCAGCTTTTCGATTTCCGCCATTTCTTCATCCGTCAGCTCGAAATCGAAGATATCCGCGTTGTCCCTGATGTGATCCGGGTTGGTGGAGCCGGGAATCACGGCGGTGCCTCTCTGGACATGCCAGCGCAGAATGATCTGCGCGTTGGACTTGCCGTATTTTTCCGCGAGTCTGGTGAAAACAGGCTCCTCAAGCAGGGCCCTGTCCCCGTGTCCCAGCGGATACCATGCCATCAGGCGGGTGCCGTATTCGGAAAGCCGGTCCATCGTCTTTTTGTCCGTATAGTAGGGATGGGATTCCATCTGGATCACATGGGGTTTGATCTCACATTCCGCAAGCAGCTTCTCCAGCTTTTCATCATGGAAATTGGAAATGCCGATGGCCTTGATCTTTCCTTCCCGATAAGCCTTCTCCAGCAGGCGGTAGCCGCCCATGAAGTTTCCTGCTGGCTGATGCACATACAGAAGATCGATGTAATCCGTATCCAGAAGCTCCAGGCACTTGTCCACCGCACCGGACTTCTCATATTCGCTGGGCCACAGCTTAGTAGAAAGGAAAATCTCACTGCGGGGCACTCCGGACTTCTTCATTCCCCGTCCCACGGTGCGTTCGTTCATGTAGCCGTTTGCCGTGTCGATCATGCGGTATCCCAGAGTGAGCGCGTCATAAACGGCCTGCTCCGCCTTCTGCGGCGACATCAGAAAGGTACCCAGCCCCACGGCGGGCATCTCAACTCCATTACTCAATGTAAATTTCATCATGGCATCATACCTCCCTGTTTATGAAAAAACTTTTCCTCTGAACTGTCTTCATTATAATCCCTGCCAGGTAAAAAAAGAATTTCCAAACGTTTATCAGGTATGAACCTTTCGGTTAGGAGCGGACTGCAGCTGTCAGGAAGAATATCTGCGGCAGAGGTTCCCGCCGGAAGCAGGCGCTCATTCCCGGATCAGGTACTGCCCCAGCGCGGTCAGGAGACTGCTTTCCTCTCCCCTTGGATCCACCAGCTTCAACTCCAGCGGTTTTTTCGTTCCAAGAGCGCAGACGCCGAGAATGGATTTGGCGTCCACCGTATAGCTTCCCGCCGCCAGATCATAGTCTCCGCTGAATTTCCGGATGATGTTCACGAATTTCCATACCTCATCCGCATTGTTGAGATAAATTTTTACCGATTTGACAGGTTCCATATTTTCCTCCATGCCGAAGCGTCGCAAATTCTGGTTGAAAAAAGCGCTATCGAGCGCATTTTTCAATCTTCCCCTTTCTGTTTCACGGCTGATGCCGTGCCTTCTGTTAAAAAGTATTTCCCTTCTTTTCCTTTTTAGTCAGAGAAAACAGGCTTCTGTCATTTTCAGACCAGCGGATGTTTACATAGCTCTTTTAATCAGCTCCACGCAGGTATCGTACCCGAGCTGTGAGCTGTTCAGACACAGGTCATAGTTCACGGGATCTCCCCAATCCACATTCATATACTGTTTACAATAGTCACGGCGCTGCCTATCCTTCATGCGGATATACCGGTCCACCTCCGCCAGGGGAATCTGATCCACCCGGTTTGCCCGCTCCCGACGATCCTCCATATCAGAAGCATAAATGAATACGCTCAGGCACCTTCCGCTTCCCCTAAGAATCTCTCCCGCGCAGCGGCCGATGAAAATACAGGGGCCTTCCATCGCCAGCCGGCGGATGGTTTCCGACTGGGCCTGATAGATGCGGTATGGGAGCATTCCCCGCTCACTGCCGCGGAAATTTTCCACAGCCTCTGCGACAGAGTAAAGAAAGCTCCGGTTGACCTTCTCGTCATTTTCCTTCACCTCTCCGGGATTCAGCCCGTATTTTTCCGCCGCAAGGAGCAGCAGCTGTCCGTCATAGTAGGGAATTTCGAGCTGCTCTGAAAGCCTTTTCCCTATCTCCCTGCCGCCGCTGGCATATTGCCTTTCTATCGCTATGATCCGTTTTTTCATCTTTTCCTCCATTCCGAAGCGTCACAAATCCGCTTTCTTCATGCAGTCCGCGGCGGCTTAGGAAGCCGCTGCGTCCGCAAACTGGGAGTTATACAGCTCCGCGTAAAAGCCGTTTTTCACAAGCAGCTCTTCGTGTCTGCCCTGCTCGATGATATCTCCGTCCTTCATGACCAGAATCATATCCGCGTCCCGGATGGTGGAAAGTCTGTGGGCGATGACAAAGCTGGTCCTGCCCTCCATCAGGCGGTTCATGGCGTCCTGAATCTGCTGTTCCGTTCTGGTATCCACAGAGGATGTGGCCTCGTCCAGAATCATGATCTTATTGTCTGCGAGGATGGCCCTGGCGATGGTGAGAAGCTGCTTCTGGCCCTGGGATACGTTGCTGGCATCCTCATTCAGTTCCATCTGATAGCCGCCGGGAAGGGTCTGGATGAAGCGGTGGGCATGAGCCGCCTTCGCCGCCGCAATGACTTCCTCGTCCGTAGCGTCCAGCCTGCCGTAGCGGATGTTTTCCATAATGGTACCCTTAAACAGCCAGGTATCCTGAAGCACCATGCCGAACATCTCCCGCAGCTCGCTTCTGTTGATCCGGCGGATATCCGTCCCGTCCACCAGAATCTGGCCGCTGTTCACATCGTAGAAACGCATGAGCAGCTTCACCATGGTGGTTTTGCCCGCTCCGGTGGGGCCGACGATTGCCACCGTCTGGCCGGGTTTTACGGTGCAGTTGAAATCATGGATGATGATCTTATCCGGGTTGTACCCGAAGGCCACGTGGGAAAATTCCACCGCGCCCTGCGGATTGGGAAGATGCGCCGGATTCTCCACCGTCTGTTCCTCCTCTTCCTCCTCCAGGAATTCAAACACTCGCTCCGCTGCTGCCGCTGTGGACTGAAGCATGTTGGAAACCTGAGCCAGCTGAGTAATGGGCTGGGTAAAGTTTCTCACGTACTGGATAAAGGCCTGGATATCTCCCACATTGATGGTCCCGCGCACCGCCAGCACGCTGCCCAGAACGGCGACCGCCACATAGCCCAGATTTCCCACAAAGGTCATGATGGGCTGCATCAGCCCGGACAGAAACTGGGATTTCCAGGCGGACTGGTAAAGGATTTCATTGGTGGCATGGAAGGTATTCTCCACATCCTTTTCCTTATTAAAAGCCTTCACGATATTGTGGCCGCTGTAGATCTCCTCCACCTGACCGTTGATCTCGCCCAGATATTTCTGCTGCGCCACGAAGAAGCGCTGGGATTTCTTCACCAGAAGCCCGGTGAGCCCTGCGGAAACCGGCAGGATGATGATGGCGATCAGGGTCATCAGCGGGCTGATGCTCAGCATCATGATGAGCACGCCGATCATGGTGGTGACCGAAGTGATGAGCTGGGTGATGCTCTGGTTCAGGCTCTGCCCCAGGGTATCCACATCGTTGGTGATGCGGGAAAGCACCTCGCCCACCGTCCTGCTTTCAAAATATTTCATGGGCATCCGATTGATCTTCGCAATGATCTCCCGGCGGAAACGATAGGACAGATTCTGAGAAATCTGCGTCATAATCAGGCCCTGAATGAAAGACAGCAGGGCGCTTAACGCGTACATGCCAAGAAGCATCAGCAGGATCCGTCCGATCCGTTCAAAGTTGATGCCGCCCGTGCCGGATACCTTTGCCACCAGGCCGTTGAACAGCTCCGTGGTGGCCTGACCGGAAATCTTAGGCCCGATGATATTGAAAACGGTGCTTCCCACCGCAAAACACAACACCGCCACAAAGGCAGGCCAGTAGTTTCCGATATATACAATGAGCTTTTTCAGGGTACCCTTGAAATCCTTTGCTTTCTCTCCGCCCATGCCGCGTCCAGGCCCTCTCATCGGTCCTCTGGCCGGCCCGTGCGCGGCTCCCTGAGACTGCATGCTGCTGTTTCTGTTCTCACTCATGCTGTACCGCCTCCTTTCTGCCGCCGCAGGCAGCATCTGTCTCCGGTGGAAAACGGCGAGAGCCGTTTTCCGGCACGAATCCCTGATTCGTGCCACCTCCTTTTAATTCCGACTCGGAAAGCTGGGAACGGGCGATCTCCTGATAGGCCGGACAGCTTTCCAGAAGCTGCTCATGGGTACCGTCTCCCACAATCTTTCCATCCTCCAGCACCAGAATCCGGTTGGCGTGCAGAATTGTGCTGATCCGCTGCGCCACGATGAGCACGGCCGCATCCGCCGTTTTTTCATGAAGCGCCTTTCTTAACTGGGCATCCGTCTTATAGTCCAGTGCGGAAAAGCTGTCGTCGAACAGGAAGATCTTCGGGGATTTGGCAATGGCCCTCGCTATGGAAAGCCGCTGCTTCTGTCCGCCGGACACATTGCTTCCGCCCTGGGCGATGGGACTGTCATAGCCGTCCGGCTTGGTCTCGATGAACTCCGTGGCCTGGGCGATCTGGGCCGCCTCTTCCATTTTTTCATCGGTAATCCAGTCCCCGCCGTACTTGATATTGGAAGCGATGGTGCCGGAGAACAGATTTCCCTTCTGCGGCACGAAGCCGAGCAGGCTGTGCAGCTTCTCCTGGGAAATCTCCCGGATATCCACGCCGTCTATGGTGATCCGTCCCTGTGTCACGTCGTAAAACCGGGGAATCAGGTGGATCAGCGTGGATTTTCCGCAGCCGGTGCTGCCGATGATCGCTGTGGTCTCGCCCGGTTTCGCTGTGAAGCTGATGTGTTCCAGCGCATCCTCATCCGCGCCTTCATACCGGAAGGAAACGTCCTCAAAACGAAGCTCACCCTTCGCATCTTTCAGCTCCTCATCCCGGACGGAGGCCGCGTCATGGATGGACAGGGGCGTATCCAGCACCTCCTGAATCCGGTCTGCCGCAACGCCTGCACGGGGCAGCATGACGGAGATCATGGTGATCATCAGGAAGGCCATGACGATCTGCATGGTATAGGTGATGAAGGCGATCATATCGCCCACCTGCATGGTTCCGGCGTCGATCCCGTGTCCGCCAAACCAGATGATCATGACGGTCACGCCGTTCATGATCAGCATCATGGCGGGCATCATGATATTCATGACCCGGTTGGTGAACAGCTGGGTTTTCATCAGATTTTTATTGGCCGTATCGAACCGTTCCTCTTCATATTTTTCCCGATCGAAGGCACGGATGACGGAAAGGCCGGTCAGGATCTCCCTCGCCACCAGATTCAGGCGGTCCACCAGAGTCTGCATCTTTCTGAACTTCGGCATCGCCACGAACAGAAGCGCCATCACCAATACAAAAATCGCCACCACGGCAACTACGATGATCCAGCTGAGTCCGGTGCGGGTTCCCGCCACCCTGATGATGCCGCCAATGCCGATGATCGGAGCGTAGAGCACCATACGCAGCAGCATGACCTCCACCATCTGCACCTGCTGGATATCGTTGGTGCTTCTGGTGATCAGCGACGCGATGGAGAATTTGTTCAGCTCATTGTTGGAAAAGGACAGCACCTTCGTAAATACCTGTCCCCTCAGCTCCATACCGATCTTCGCGGCCGTCCGGGAAGAAAGCAGGCCGGACAGCACCGCTGTGGCAACCATCAGGAGGGTGAGGCCCAGCATCTTCGCTCCGGTGGTGAGCAGGTAGCTCATCTGTACCTGCCCCAGATCCATGCCCATGGCTTCATATTCCGACTGGACGAACAGAACGGCCCGCTGGCTGATGATGGAATCGCTCATGTCTCCCATGCTCTCAAGCGCCTGCTGCCGGATTCCTTCAATGGCTTCATCCGTCAGTCCGCTGTTCAGCATTGCCTGGGAGAGTCCGGAAAGATCCATCCCTGACTCCTCCAGCGAGCTTAAAATCACCATCGGAAGGCCGAAGGCCTCGTCCAGCTGCTCTATGGTCTGACGATCCCGGGTATTCAGCTCACGGACGCCCTCTGCCAGCGTGTAGGATTCCTCCGCCAGCGCCCGTTCATCTTCCGTCAGAAACAGCGCGATGTTATTAAAGGTCTCTTCCCGCATCCGTTCCGGAACGGCATTTTCAATGCCACCCTGCTGGATTCCCACATCCACGATATCCGAGGTGTAAGACGGCAGAGACAGGTCGCAGTACGCCTGCCCGATTAAGAGCAGGACGATGAGCAGAACCGCGGCCTTATGTTTCCATAAATCTCGAAACAGCTTTCCCATGTTTACCTCCATGCCGAAGCGTTTTACGCTTCGTTGTTTTCCATAATTTCCACAAGCTCCTTCCACATGGAAAGGAACTGAAGCATTCTGTCTTTTCCCATCCTGTCAAAAACCCGGTCGAAATAGTCTCCGGACAGCTCACAGCCTCTCTGCCGGATCTTTTCTCCTTTCTCCGTCAGGATAATCCGGGTCCTTCTCCGGTTGTCCGGATCCGTTTCACGCACGATGCAGCCCTTTTCCTCCAGCGTGTTCAGGATTCTGGAGACTGCAGGCGGCGAGCTGTGCACCTCTGCAGCGAGCCGGGCCGTGCCGATGCCCTTTTCCTCCGGCCGCTCCTTCGGAAAATGATGGATCACCTGCATCACCGCGAATTCTCCATGGGAAATCTCTCCCACCGGCACATTCAGATGCGCTCTCCAATAGCGAAAAGTTATTTTTAACAGTTCATTTTTGATTTCATCCGGCACCATAGCTCTCCTCATATAATTTCATTATCAACAATTAACATTGTTAACTTATGTTCGGATACTGATTATAATCCTTCAGCCAGAGGATTACAATTTATATAATCTAAACTTTCTAAAAAAAGTATAAAAAGAGCCCGGAACATTTTGTCCGGGCCGGAATATTCTGTCTGTATTTTGTTTTTCCATCAATCTGCCGCATCAATCCGCTTCACCGCCGACTCACAGCAGCCCCAGATATGCAAACGCCTTCTCCAGTCCATCCTCTCCGATATCCGCGGTCACATAGTCCGCAGCTTCCTTCAGCTTCGACACCGCGTTTCCCATGGCGATGCCGACGCCGGCCTCGCGCACCATCTCGTAGTCGTTCATGCTGTCGCCCACCGCCGCGGTTTCTTCCATGGGGATGCTCCAGTGCTCCGCAAGCTTTCTAAGCCCATAGGCCTTGGACAGGAACACCGGAAGCACGTCCGCTCCGCCCCGTTCTTCACTCATGATCGGGGTTCTAAGCTGAGGGAAACGCTCCGCAATCAGCTTCGCGGCCTCCACGGAATCGTCCAGGAACAGGCCGTGCATGGGAACGCCAATCAGCTCCCTGGCGTCCTCCAGGCCTCTGGCATGGAGCGCCTCGTTTCCTCCCCAGTGCTCCGTCTGCTTCACCTTATTGGTGGTATACCATCTGCCCTGATACAGGCCGCCCAGGCACAGATCGTTCTCATAGGCGAACTCGATCACCTGCCGCTGGACGTCCGGATCGATCCAGGTCTCCTCCAGCTCTTCTCCGTCCGCTTCGATCAGCGCGCCGTTGGCGTGGATCACGCCGTCCGGATGGATTTCCTCCAGCATGGGGGCGTTCCAGACGTCCTTGAAAAAACGTCCGCTGGCAAGCACGATGCGGCATTTTCCGCGGGCAGCTTCAAGAGCCTTTCTGGCGCTGTCTGGAATTTTTCCCTGCTTGTGGTCATAAATCGTGTTGTCGTAATCCAGGCATATCATCCGTATCATGCTGACTGATCCTTTCTGTATGCATTATGCCGACTTTTCCTTTTTGTTCTGATCCTTCTTATCCTGTTCGCCGCCTTCGCCCTCTTCTTCCGGCTCTGCCGGGGGCAGCTTTCTGATCAGCGCCTCTTCGATTCTTCTGTCCTCGATCTTCTCCACATGGATATCCAGCCCGTTCACCTGTACGTCGAACTGGGTTCCGTCCGCGGGAATCGTATGCAGGCAGCTGAAAATCATGCCGCCCACGGTATCATAATCCTCATCCTCCGGGATTTCCATATCCAGTTCTTCTGCCAGCTCGTCGATAAACACGCCGCCGTTGACACGCCAGAGATTATCCCCGAGCTTCTCCATCTCAGGAGCTTCCGCAGGATCAAACTCGTCATAAATATTTCCGACGATTTCCTCCAGCAGATCCTCAATGGTGATGATACCTGCCGTCTGACCATACTCATCGATGACGATTGCGATATGGATCTTCTTGGTCTGCATATCACGGAACAGATCGTCCGCATGGATGCTTTCCGGCACAAAGTAAGGGCTTCTTAACAGCTCCTTCAGACTGCGTGGATGCTCTGCCCCTCTCTCCAGCAGGAAATCTCTGGCATTGAGGGTACCTACAATATCATTAATGTCTTCATCATAAACAGGATAGCGGGAAAGTCCTGTCTCACGGATGGTATGTATGATCTCCTCATCCGTCGCATCCAGCGAGAAGGCTTCCACATCCGCGGTTCTGGTCATGGCCTCTCTTACGGAAATATCGTCGAAGCGGAACACGTTCTCGA
>UQVK01000053.1 GCA_900544445.1 uncultured Lachnospiraceae bacterium | reverse complement strand
GTCACGGTATTTCTGATTTCAGGGATCATTCCACTGGTACCGGGCGCGGGCATCTACTGGGCCGCCTACTACATGGTGACGGATCAGCTTGCCGAAGCTGCGGATGCGGGCTTTGCCGCCGTTAAGGCGGTAGCCGCAATCGTGCTGGGCATTGTATGCATTTTTGAACTGCCTCAGAAGCTGTTCGCCATCGGCAGAAAGAAATAATCGAATCGTGAACCGGGGCAGCCGGCGCCGGATCAGATTCTGGATTCCCGTTCTGAATATTCGGAACGCAGTTTTTTGTTCCGTTTACTCGTTCGGATGAGGTTGGAAAATTTATTATAGAACCAGAAGGAATAGACGAACAGAGGGCTGATTTTCCCCATTCTTTCTTTTGTCGTTTTGTGATAAAGCGTGCCGCCGCAGCCTATGACCTCTCCGGCGCGGATACAGTTGATGAGATCCGTTTCCGTCTCTACCGTGTCCGGAATTTCCGTATAAGCGAGCCCTACGCAGTCCGTTTTATGCGAATCGCTGCCGCCAAGGCCTGGCTTATGATATTTGGCGGCCAGTCTGCAGGCAGTCGCATTGGACTCCTCGTCCTCACAGGCATTGAAAATTTCGACAAAATCAAACTGCTCCACGATTTTGGGATCCCTGCGGTAAGCACGTGTATTACAGAAGCTCATATATTTTTCGCCGCATGGATGGGCGGGTCCCAGCACGCCGCCATAGGAATGGACGATGGAAATCAGAATATTGATCGGAAGGCCGCGCAGCTCCAGAATACGAAGCTTGACAGTCTCCGGGACGATGACCAGAATATGGCCGCCTCCGCCGGTATCATATTCAATGCCTTTAAAGACCTTAAAGTCCCTGTATTTTTTACCCTTCAGATGCTTTTTCCAGTAACGGTAGCCGTTATAGGAATCATGGTCCGTAACGACCATTCCGCCAAACCCTTTTTCCTGCAGCAGCCTGATATATTCCTCCATGGACACCCGGGAATCCAGTGAACCTTCCTTTACATGACAGTGCATGTCGATTTTCATATCGTGCATACCTCCTGCCGCCAGAGGCGGCACAAAATTATATACTTATTGTAGCCTTTTTTGACATTTTTGAAAAGGGAAAATTATTTTTTATTATGCCATTCCTTTTTGGGAATGTTAATGGTAGAATAAATGAGGCTATGAAGCCTGAACGGAAAGAAAAACAGGAAGGATGAAAAAAGATGATCCATTATCTGACCGGAGAAGCCGGTAGCAGAACTGTAGCGTTTATTGGAATATTAATAGCGTTTGCCGCCACCTGTCTGACAATGTATAAATGTATGGACCTTCTGCCGAAGGATCAGGGAAGGGATTTTGCGGTGGATGGAAAGAAATCGGCGGGCAAACCGAGAGGTGCAGGCTTCCTTTTTGTTCTCGTATTCATTGGGGCGGCGCTTCTGTTCGCAAAGCCGGGGAGGGAGGCCTTCATCTACCTGATTCTTGTTGGCGCGGCCATGCTGACCGGATTTCTGGATGACTGCGCGAAAACGCCCTGGGGCGAATACAAAAAGGGAATTCTGGATCTGATCATTGCGGTGATGACTGCGGTAACCTTCCTGAATTTCAATTCCAGCGATGTGACTTTCCTGCTGACGGGAAAAACGATGACGCTTCCTCCCGTACTGTTCGGCGTACTTGCTGTGGTTCTGGTGTGGGTATCCATCAATGTGACCAACTGCTCGGACGGCGTGGACGGGCTTTCGGGAACGCTTACAATCATCACGTTAATGACGATTTTTCTGGTGGATACGCTCCTTGCAGATGGAAAGAAGACAGATGGGTTTTCCTATCTGATACTTTTATTCTGTGTCTGCATTCTGGGATATTTGTGGTATAACGCCACGCCGAGCAGACTTTTGATGGGAGATGCGGGCTCACGTGCCATGGGACTGTTCATCAGCATCGCGGTTCTGAAAACGGGAAGTCCCTTCCTGTATATTCCGGTGGCGCTCGTTCTGATCCTGGATGGAGGCCTTGGACTGGTCAAGGTTTCCCTTCTGCGTTTTCTGAAAATCCGGATTCTGACGAAGGTACGGACTCCGCTTCATGATCAGGCCAGAAAGGTGTGGGAATGGTCCAACACCCAGACCGTTTTTCGGTTTGCCATCATTCAGATCATGCTATGCGCGGCAGTGATTTATATTGCAATGCCGTAATGCAGCATGGTACAATCCGGTGTATGAGGAGAAATGTATTATGAAAAATGAACTGCTTACCATAGGGCCTGTCACCATTCATGGATACGGGCTGATGATCGGAATCGGCGTGATTGCCGCTTACCTGACTGCGGAATACCGGGCGAGAAAACTGAAGCTGGATGCAGATCAGGTGTTTTCCCTTGTGATCTGGTGCCTGGTTTTCGGCGGACTCGGCTCCAAGCTTCTGTTTTGTCTGACCCAGCTGGATACGATTCTTGCGGATCCTTCCTATCTGCTTCATTCCCTGGCAAACGGCTGGGTGGTATACGGCGGACTCATCGGCGGCGTGCTGGGAGGGTTTCTGTTCTGCCGCCATAAGAAGATTAATTTTCTATCCTATTTTGATCTGGCGCTTCCTTCGGTCGCGCTGGCCCAGGGCTTTGGCCGCATCGGCTGCTTCCTTGCCGGCTGCTGCTACGGACGCCCGACGGACAGCGCCCTGGGGATTACCTTTACCAATTCCGCTTATGCGCCGAATGGTATTTCCCTGATCCCCACCCAGCTGATCTCAAGCGGGCTGGATTTCCTTCATTTCTTCGTGCTGCTGTACATTGCGAAGCATAAGAAGGCAGAGGGACAGGTGGGCGGCTTTTATCTGATTTTCTACAGCATCGGGAGATTTATTCTGGAATTTTTCCGCGGCGACATGGAGCGCGGCAGCGTTGGAGAGTTGTCCACATCACAGTTCATTGCGATCTTCACGTTGCTTGCCGGCATCCTGATTGTGGCTGTTTCTCAGATCATGGCATCCCGGAATGTACGCGCTTTTCTGGTTGGACCGGATGGAACGGCGCTCGCTTCGGAAGAAAAAGAGGAATCCCTATGAAAACACCTGCGATTGATATGCACTGCGATACGATTTCCGCACTGCTTGCGATGCAGCGCAAAGGAATCTGTTCGGAAAACAACTGTCTTTTGAAGAACAGCCTGCATGTTGACCTGGAAAAACTGGAAAAGGGAGGCTGTTTTCTTCAGAATTTTGCGCTGTTTGTGGCGCTTTCTGAATGCAGCGATCCATGGAAAGAATGTACGGCCCTTGCGGATCTGTATTATGTGGAACTGGAAAAGAATAAGGATCGGATCCGGCCTGTATACCGTTATGAGGATATTGAGAAAAACCGGGAGGAGGGAAAACTCTCCGCCCTGCTGACGGTAGAGGAGGGCGCAGTATGTAAGGGGCGTGTGGGGAATCTTCGGCTGCTGTACCGGCTCGGTGTCCGCATGCTGACCCTGACATGGAACTTCCCCAACGAACTGGGCTGGCCGAATGTCCGGATGCCGGAAAAGGGTTCTGAAGCCGCTCCGGATTTTACCACGCCGGACCGGGAACATGGCCTGACGGAAACGGGCTTTGATTTTCTTGCGGAAATGGAGCGGCTGGGCATGATCGTGGATGTTTCCCACCTTTCTGACGCGGGCTTTTGGGATGTGGCCCGCACGGCTAAGAGACCTTTTGTGGCAAGCCACTCCAATGCGAGAGCAGTATGCAGACATGTACGGAATCTGGATGATGACATGATACGCGCGCTGGCTGAAAAGGGCGGAGTTACCGGCCTGAATTTCTGCCCTTCCTTTTTGGAGGAGAATAAGGCAGGCGGGATTCAGGGAAGCCTTGACGCCATCACTGCGCATGCAGGGCATATCGTGAATGTGGGCGGAGAGGACTGCCTTGGACTTGGAAGTGATTTCGACGGAATTCCGACAAATGAGGCCATTCCGGACACCTCGTATCTGCCGCTTCTGGCGGATGCTCTGGAAAAGGCGGGATTTTCCGAACGCCAGATGGATAAGATTTTCAGTGAAAACGTGCTGCGCGTATACCGTGAAGTTTTGAAGTAGTTTTTGGTGAAAAAGGAGACGCGTTTCTGCGCCTGATGGGTGGAGATGGAGAGAAAGAAGACGAAAACCACACAGGAAGGTCAAGAGGACAGATGGAGAAAGATAGAAAAAAAGGATCAGCTGGTCAGAAAAGGAACCGAAAGCCAAAAAGGAACGGAACTCCTTCCTATTATTATAGACGCGCGTTGCGTATGCTGAAGAGAAGAAAGAAGACGGTGATGGCCGTCGCAGTCTGTGCGCTGGCGGCCTGTTGTATGCTGCTGGCTGTCTGGGCGCTTGTGCGCGGCCTCTCGGGAAAAAACATCGAATCGGAAATAGAAACAGTGGAGAACGTGACAGGAGAACCCATTGATACCACAGATCCTCTTCTGGAAAATGCGTACCCGGAGGTGAATGATCTGATCAGCAGGTATTTCACTGCGCTTCAGGAAGGGGATGAGGAAACGCTTACCAGCCTTCGTGACAATACAGGAACGGCTGATCTTCTCCGCATACAGGAAAACAGTTCACATATCGAAGCCTATACCAATATTTCCTGCTATACCAAACCAGGGCTTGAGGCGGATTCCTATGTGGTTTTCGCATATTATGAGGTTAAATTCCAGGGGATTGACACCACGCTCCCAGGTATTGCTCCGCTTTATGTGTGCAAAAATGAGGAGGGTGCCTATTATCTGCATGATCTGACGCAGGATGAAGAGGCCTCTGCTTATGCAAACGAGGTTGCGGGACAGGAGGATGTGGCTGCACTCTATACGCAGGTAAATGAGGAGTATGCGGCCCGTCTTGCGGAAGATGAAACCCTTTCCGCTTACGTGGAAAGCTACATGAACGACATGATGGTTGCGGTAGGCGAAGCCCTGGAAGAACAGACCGCTGAAGCGGAAAGTGCGCAGGAAACGGAGAGCGGAACAGAAATCGTCTCGGAGGAGGAGTCTGAAGCGGGTGCGGAAAGCTCAGACGATGAAAACGCTTCCTCTCAGGAGAATGCAGGAGCTTCCTCCGGCGCTTCTTCTGTCCCGAACAGCGGAGAATTCACCGTGAGCGAGACGGTAAACATCCGGAAAGGAGTCAGCGAAACTTCCGAAAAAATCGCGGTATGCTATCCCGGTGAAACCCTGGAGATTCTTATGAAGCAGGCAGACGGCTGGACCAGGGTCCGGTATCAGGGCCAGACAGGCTATGTGAGATCAGACGTGTTGAAATAAAAACAGGAATAAATAAAATAACGGGATCCCTGGAGGATCCGAGTCAAAAAAGAGGAGAAGGCCAAAAGGTTTTCTCCTCTTTTCAGCAAAATCAGCCGTTTTCCTCCTCAGGACATGGCCGGGTTCTCAGAAAACGAAGATAATCGATATAACTCTTCAGCTGCAGCAGCTCTTCTTCAGAAAAATCCTGAATTTCCAGTGAAGCGGAACGCATTTTCTTTCCCGGATTTGTTGTCTGCCGTGCAAGAAGCTCAAGCTGATCCGTGGTAATATCCAGTGCCGCGCAGATCGCACACACGGAACTATAGCTGGATTTTTCCACCCCCCTGTCGAAAATGGATTTCAGGGTTGTATACGGAATTCCGGTCAGCCTTGCAATATCAGCGGTACACAGATTCTTCTGCCGCATGAGATCTTTCAGTATTTCATTTCTTTTCATTTTGTAAAAATCTCCTATTTTAAAAAATATATCCTATTTTTTCTTTCTTGTAAATGTTATTCCCTGGGAATTCTGGCAATAATAATCGAAAGTGGAAGAAAAACACTTGCTCTGTAAACTTGACAAATACGATGCGTTGCAATAATATATGATCTGATTGCGATACATCGTAATTTTGGATTTGATTGATACAGACTGATTCCTGTTTGCAGCAGCGTATTTTGGGTTGTAAATACGAGGTCAAAAGAATGAAGATTGATTGCAGTAACCTGGTCAGCGAAATGGCGAAAAAGGAGGTTTCCATTCATGAAATCGCGTTTTTGCTGGGGGAAGAAGATGAAGCAGTCATGTCCAAGATGCGGGGAACGTCAGAGTGGTCTTATAACGAAGTAATTACCATCAGAGACGCGCTGTTTCCCGAATATGAGCTGGGTTATCTTTTTAAAGAAAAAAAGAGACAGGATGCGTGAGTACGAAAGAATGAAAAAAGCGTTAATCATAACGACAATCAGTGGGTTTGTACCGCAGTTTGAAAAGAATAATGTTGCTCTCCTTCAGAATATGGGATATGAAGTTCATTATGCATCAAATTTTGACCGGCCCATATATGACTATGATAATCATTTTTTTCAAAACAGGGGCATTATTACCCACCATTTTCTGATCGAAAAATCTCCTGTACGCATTCTGAAAAACGGCAGAGCATTCAGACAGCTGAAAAAACTTCTTCAAAAGGAGCGGTTTGATCTGATTCACTGCCACAATCCCATGGGAGGCGTACTCGGGAGACTGGCTGCCGGATGTTATTCTCCTGCATCCATTCTTCTGTATACAGCCCATGGTTTTCATTTTTACAAGAAGGCCCCATGGAAAAACTGGCTTCTCTATTATCCTGTGGAAAGGGCGCTTGCCCATCTGACGGATATTTTAATCACGATTAACAGAGAGGACTATGAAAGGGGGAGCCGTTTCCGCTTAAGGCGGGGAGGAAGTGTATGGAAGATCCCTGGCGTTGGACTGGACGTGAATCGATTTTTTTCAGAAGAAGAAAAAGAAAAACGAAAAGCCCGGCTCGGCTTCCCGGCGGATTCCTTTTTCATTCTCTCCGTAGGTGAACTGAATCAAAATAAGAATCACCGGACAGTGATCCGCGCGCTCTCCCAGATGGAGGAAACGGACATCTGCTATGGAATCTGCGGAAGAGGGGAAAGCCGTAAGGAACTGGAAAAACTGATTGAAAAAGAAGGTCTGGCGGACAGAGTGAAGCTTCTTGGTTATCGTAAGGATATTGAAGAGATTCTTCCGGCGGCCGACTGCTTTCTTTTTCCTTCCAGGCGGGAAGGGTTTGGCATGGCAGCGGTGGAGGCGATGGCGGCCGGGCTGCCGCTTATCACATCAGACTGCCGCGGCACCAGAGAATATATGCGGAATGGAATGACCGGTATTGTCTGCAGAAAAAACCGGCCTGAAAGTTATATACAGGCCATCCGGCAGCTGAAAAATGATCCGGAAATACGACGGAGGATGGGGCGTACCAGCCGGAAAAGAGCACGTTCTTTCAGCGCAGATGCGACTACAGACGTGATGCGGCAGATCTACAGAACAGCAGCTGAAAAATATGAAAACGTAAATCAGGAGTGAGAATATTGTCAAACATACTGGTTACCGT
This sequence comes from uncultured Lachnospiraceae bacterium, assembly GCA_900544445.1. Classification (GTDB taxonomy): domain Bacteria; phylum Bacillota; class Clostridia; order Lachnospirales; family Lachnospiraceae; genus Eisenbergiella; species Eisenbergiella intestinigallinarum. Next base: position 17,534 of record UQVK01000053.1, on the reverse strand, counting down.
GGTGATGGGCGTGTACAACCAGCACAATACGGCAGAACTGGAGGAGGCGGTCCAGTCGATCCTGGCGCAGTCGATGCGCGAATGGGAGCTGATTATCTGTGACGACGGCTCAGAAGGAGAAGCAGCCCGGAATCTTAAAAACTACGAGAACCGCGATCCGCGTATCCGCGTGATCCGTCATTCCGAAAACAAGGGGCTCGCCGCAACACTGAATACCTGCATAGCACAGGCAAAGGGAAAATACATTGCCCGGATGGATGCGGATGATATTTCCAGACCGAAGCGGCTGGAACGGCAGTATCAGTTTCTGGAAAAACACATCCAATATGCTTTTGCAGGATGCAATGCGGATCTGATCGACGAAAACGGAATCTGGGGCGCAAGAATTATGCCGGAAAAGCCGGAAAAAAGAGATTTTCTTCCTTTCTCCCCTTTTATCCATCCTTCCGTCATGGTCCGACGGGAGGTCTATCTCATGAGCGGCGGCTATTATGTCTCAAAGGAAACCTGGCGCTGTGAGGATTATGAACTGTTCATGCGGCTTTATGCGCAGGGCTTTTGCGGCTATAACATGCAGGAACGGCTGTTCTGTTATCGGGAAGACCGGGCCAGCTATGAGCGGAGAAAGTTTCGGTATCGTCTGGATGAAGCGCGAATCCGGAGGAGGAATTTTAAAAACCTGGGAATGAACGGGCCGGTGGCGTGGCTCTATACCATCCGGCCGGTGGCGGCAGGACTAATTCCGATTCCTTTTCTGATGTACATAAAACGATGGCAGGTGAAGAAAGAGGTTGGGTTTATTGATGCCTTTGAAACAGAGAAGCGAATACAAACTGAATGATTACCGCAGACTGCTGAAGAAAACGCCAGGGCTGCTGGAAATCTCTGAAAGAGCCTGTACAAAGGCGCTTTCAGCAGCGGATCCCGATCTTCCGCAAGCCCAGATCTGCGTCAGTATGTTTGTTCTTGGCCCCACACTGTTAGCTTTCGTTTCCTGGGTCCTGAAACAGGCGCAGGAGACGGGAAAACGGCGTCTGTACTTTCTGGCGAGAGACGGCTGGCTGATGTACCGCATGGCACAGACGTTATGTGAAGTGCAAAGGCTTTCCGCAAAAACCTTTTCCGGGAAAACCGGTTCTGAAAAACAGTATTCCCTGGAGTGCCGGTACCTGTACGCTTCCCGATATGCCTGGAGGCTGCCGGAACAGCACCTGATCGGAACCGGAAGTCTGGAGCGGATCTGCCGGGGCGGGATGCATGTCACCTTTTCAGACCTGATGCGCAGAGCCGGGCTGACAGAAAGGGAAGCGAAGAAAATCGCGCGGCTGGTTCAGCCGGGACGAGGGGTGGATGAGACGCTTTCCTGGCGTGAGATCAGGCGGCTTCGGGCTCCGCTTGCGGAATGCAGCGAGTTTTGCGAGCTTGCTGACCGCCGCTCCCGCAGCCGGTATGAAGCTGCCGTTGGCTATCTGACACAGGAGGGCCTTCTGGAGGATATCCCTTATGCGCTGGTGGACAGCGGATGGATCGGCACCATGCAGGAGAGCCTTGGACATCTTTTACAAAGTGCCGGTTACAGCCGGCCATTAGAGGGCTATTATTTTGGCCTCTACAGCCTTCCGGAAACGGCGGACAGGAAAGGATACCATGGCTGGTATTTTGAACCCGCCTCCGGAACGGGCCGAAAGACCCTTTTTTCCAACTGTCTTTTTGAATGCATTTTCACGGCTCCCCATGGAATGACCGAAGGGTATGAGCGCAAAGGGAAACGGTGGGAGCCCATTCTGACTCCGGCATACCCGGAAAAGGAAAAATGGGTCAGACAACAGATGATGCTTCTGACACTTTATCTGGAAACCGTTGCGGACTTTTGCAGCGAAGATGCGGAGAGCCATCCGGGCAGCCTTTCTCTGGAAGCGGAACAGGTCCGGATTCCGGCGCTTCTGAAAAGCTTCATGTCCGCTCCATCCCGGGAAGAGAGCGCCTGTTATGGAAACGCATTGTTCTCCGACGACGTGACGGAAGAAAAAATGCGTCCGCTGGCAGAATGCCTGACACAGCGTCAGTTCATGGACCATCATCTCGTTCCCCGTCTGCGCCTGATGCTGTTTCCGGGCGGCAGAAAGCTGCATGACAGCGGCTGGATGGAAGGAAGCATCCGTCTGTATGGAGGAAGGCTGTATGCCTGGCACAGAATGGGGATGCTTCTCTATAGATATGCGTTATATACACGGATGCGGCACGATTTCAGAAAAAGACGAAAGGCAGCTTAGGAAATGAAGAAACTGGAAGAACTGAAACAGTACTCCTTTGTCGTAAGACAGCTCGTGGCCAGGGAAATCAAACGGAAATATTCCAGGTCCTATCTGGGAATCCTCTGGAGCGTACTGAATCCGCTTTTGAACATGGTTGTGCTGTCCTTCATATTTACAAAAATGTTCAGCAGAAACATTGAAAATTATCCGCTCTATCTCCTCAGCGGACAGACAGTCTGGCAGCTTTTCACGGGGGCTACCAGTGCGGCGATGACCGTCATGGTGGATAACCGGGTCATGCTCACAAGAGTCAAGTTTCCCATGGCGATCTTTCCCATTGCGCGTGTATACAGCGCTCTGGTCAATTTTCTCTACACCTTTGTGGCTTACCTGCTGATGCTTTTTGCATTCCGGATACGTCCGGGGATTACCATGCTGGCCGCGCCGGCCGTTATTCTGTGCGTTACCCTGTTTTCCCTGGGGATGGGATATCTGCTTGCGGCAGCTTACGTTTTTTTTGCGGATATCAGGTATCTGTATTCCGTTCTGCTGAACCTCTGGATGTACTGCTCCGCAATTTTCTATCCTGTGGAGCAGCTTCCGGATACCATTGCAGGAATGATAGAAGCAAATCCGGTTTACAACTATATCGCCTGCATGAGAAACACCATGCTGTATGCAGCCTGGCCGACGGCTCTGCAGTGGACCCGCATGTTTGTCTGGGCAGCAGTGATGTATGCGACAGGCAGCCTTGTATTTCATCGGTGCCGGAACCGGATCATGCAGACCGTCTGAACGTTCCTGAAAGGATTAAAAGGATGATGAAAACAGAGAGAGAAAGAATAAAAAAACGCATCCCTGATGATGACGAATTGGAATGGCTGGATCTGGACAGGGATGAAACATGGCTTCGCTGGCTCAAAGATATGGAAGAACCGGAATCGGCCGCCCAGCAGGATCAGGTTCCTGCCATACGTATTAAGGATGTATGCATGCGGTTTAAGATCAACGAGATTAATGCGGGAAGTCTGAAGGAATATCTGCTGGCCACCCTGAAACGGCAGAATAAATATCATGAGCTGGAAGCGCTCCAGCATATCACGTTTGATATCCGGAAAGGGGAAGTGGTCGGCATCATCGGAACCAACGGTTCCGGGAAGAGCACGCTCTTAAAGCTGATCGCCGGCGTGCTGAAGCCTTCCGAAGGGAACATTGAGGTAGACCGGAAAAAGGTGCAGCTTCTCACCCTGGGAACCGGTTTTGACTCGGAACTGACGGCAAGAGAAAACGTCTATCTGAACGGAGCGATCATCGGTTACAGCAGGGAATTTATTGATGAAAACTACGATAAAATCGTGGAATTCGCGGAACTGGACGGCTTTATGGATGAAAAAATAAAAAACTTTTCTTCCGGTATGACCTCCCGGCTGGGATTTGCCATCGCCACAGTGGGTGAAACGGCGGAGATCCTGATTCTGGACGAGGTACTCAGCGTGGGAGACATGTTCTTCCGGAAAAAGAGCGAACAGCGGATCAGGGAGATGATTCACAGCGGCTCCACGGTTCTGATCGTGTCCCACTCCACGGATACCATCCTCAAAAACTGTACCAAAGCCGTGTGGATCGAAAAAGGGGTCCTGAAGGAAATCGGAGATCCCCCAAAAGTATGCGCGGCCTATCGTAAGATGGCAGGCTGAGAATCAACATGGAGAAAAACAGGAGAGAAAATGAAGATGGAACTGATGACGTTCCGAATGAATGTTTACGGTGCACTGGTCAACCGGGTGCCGGAAATCAGAGAAAAATATCATATGGTACGCGACGGTCAGACTTTCCTCCGGCAGCGTCCTCTGGCCTGGCTTTATCTTGTCATGCTGAATCTGGGCTGGCTCATTGGCTGGAGAGGCGCCGCAAAGGCGCCCGGCCAGGACCTCCGGACAGCAAAACGTCTTCCGGTGAAATGCGCGGAATCCGTGCTTTCCGTAAAAGAAACACCGGAAAGGCTTGCAGAGAGGCTTTCTGCTTATGACATCGTTTCCTTTGATGTTTTTGATACCCTGCTGTTTCGTCCCTTTTCCAGTCCGGAGGATCTGTTTTACATTGTGGGGCAGAAGCTGGCTTACCTGGACTTCAGGCGTCTGCGCATCGAAGCGGAACAACGCGTCAGAGAAAACTGCATGCGCGAAAAGGGACATCGGGAGATTACGCTTTCGGATATCTATGACTGGCTGGAATGCGAAGCGGGAATTCCGAAGGAGGAGGGCATGCGTGCGGAACAGGAGACGGAAAGCGGTCTGTGCTTTGCCAATCCCTATATGCTTGAGGTGTTCCGGCTGCTTCAAAAGAGAGGAAAGCGGATCATTGTTCTCTCGGACATGTATCTTCCCGCAGAAACGATCCGGCAGATGCTTGCAAAATGTGGATTTTCGAACCTGGAAAACTGCTTTGTTTCCTGTGAATACGGCTGTTCCAAAAGTGACGGCGGTCTGTATGCAGAAATCGGACAGCTGCTCGGTCCGGGACACATCGTTCATGTGGGGGACAACCGGATATCTGACGGAGAGAACGCGCAGAAAGCAGGATGGGAGAGCGTTCTCTGCGGAAATGCGAACGAGGCGGGAATGCCCTTCCGGGCCATGGAAATGTCGCCGGTTACGGGAAGCATATACCGGGGACTGGTAAATGCCCATCTGCACAATGGCCTGAAGCTCCGGGACAGAGATTATGAATGCGGATTTGTTTACGGAGGTATTTTTGCGCTGGGCTACTGTCAGTTTATCCATGACTATATGCAGCAACACCGGATTGAAAAACTTCTTTTCCTGGCAAGAGACGGTGATATTCTCAGTCAGGTTTACCGCCTGCTATATCCAGAGGAGGATGCGGCAGGAAAAGTGTGCTACGTTTTATGGTCCAGACTTGCGGCCGTAAAGATGACTGCCTGCCGCAATAAATATGATTTTTTTCGAAGATTTCTGTTTCATAAGGGAAATCAGGGCTTCACTCTGGAGCAGATCTTTGAGGCAATGGAGCTTTCCGATCTGCTGGATGGACTGAACGAAACGTCTCTGAAGAGGACGGACACGCTGACGGACAGAAATATGCATGTGGTAAAGGACTTTATGAACCGGCGCTGGGACGAGGTGACCGCTCATTATGAAAACCAGCTTGTGGAAGGCAGACGTTACTATGAAGGAATTCTGAACGGCGCCGCGCGCGCTGCTGCTGTTGATATCGGATGGGCCGGAAGCGGCGCAATGGCCCTGGATGTTCTGGTCAACAGGGTATGGAAGCTGAACTGCGAAATCACCGGAATTCTTGCCGGAACCAATACCCGGCACAATGCGGAACCGGATATGAGCGAAGCGCAGCTTGCAGAAGGCAGGCTGGTCAGTTACCTGTTTTCTCAGGCACACAACCGGGATTTATGGGAGCGTCACAATGCCGCTCAGGGAGACAATGTTGCCATGGAAAAGCTGCTGGCTTCTCCCTTCCCCGGCTTTCGGGGCTTCACAGGTCCGGACTGGGAAATACAGGCCCTGACTCCACGTTCAGATGAAGAGGCCCGGAAGGCTGAACGGATTCAGACGGGAATTCTGGATTTCTGCAGGCTGTATCTGAAAAGCGGCGTGGATTCTCATATCGCATCCATCAGTGGAAGAGACGCTGCGGCGCCGGCCTTTCTGTGGATGGAATCGGAACGGAAAAAAATGACAAAAGAGGATATTCAGTGTGTGCTGGCCTGACAGCCCATGAACCGTAAGGAACGGTATTTGTTATCACTGAAAACGGGCAGAAGAAGAGAGGTACTGTGAGAACAATGATAAAAAGCGGGAAGATACCCGGATACGGGAAAAAATACATGTTTCTGGCTGCTGCGTCGTTGACATTCCTGCTCGCAGCATGCGGAAACGGACGGACAATTTCGGATGAAACAGGAAAAGAGAGTTCCACTTCCGCTTCCGGACTGGAAGACTGGCTGACAGAAGAGGAAAAGCCGGAGTTTGCTGCCCTGCGGGAAATCAATCCGGATATTTATGCCTGGATGGATATTCCGGGAACAGGAATCAGCTTTCCTATTCTGCAGTCCGCCGAGGATGAGTATTACTACCTGAGTCACAACGAATCAAAGGAAGCGGACGATGCGGGCTGCATCTATACAGAATACTTTAACCGAAAAGATTTTTCCGATCCCAATACCGTGATTTACGGAAGGAATGTGGACGGGAGATTTGCACAGCTTCATCAGTATCAGGACAGAGATTTTTTTGATACTTACCGCACTGTCAACATCTACCTGGAAGACCGGGTGTTAAGCTATCAGATTTTTGCTGCCTACAATTATGATGACCGGCATCTGATTAAAATTTATGATTTCTGGGACAAAGATATTTTTTCGTCTTACCTGGAAACGGTCTTTTCCCAGAGGGCCATGGATGCCTATGTAGACAGTTCCATCGGGGTGACGGCAGATGATAAAATCATCACCCTGTCCACGGGAGTGACCGGACAGGATGACAGACGCTATCTGGTACAGGCCGTTCAGGTTTCGCGAAAATGAGAAAAGAACAAAAAAAGCGGCTTCTGGCCGGAATCGGCATCTGCATCGGCCTGCTGTTCCTGTCGGGGATTTTCCTCATCGCCGCGTGGATGATTCTGGATTACCAGGGCGGTTCCCTGCTGTCTGAAAAACTGGAAGCAGTTCCGGAAAGAATGCAGGACTTTACCACAGAAACGCAGGAGGCAGAAAGCCTTCAGGCCGGAGAACTGCGTTATCAGGGAAAAACGTACGCATATAAAAAAGATGTCATGACCTTCCTTTTTATGGGAATTGACAGAAGCGGTGAAATGGAAGCTTCAAAGGACCTTTATGAGGGCGGACAGGCAGATGCCCTGTTCCTGGCCGTAATTGATCCGGAGGAAAAAGCAATTCGTGTCATCGGCATCAACCGGGATACCATGACTCAAATTTCCGTCTATGACCGAAACGGCCTCTACGCCGGAACACAGACCGCTCAGATCGCTCTGGCACACGCCTACGGCGACGGAATGGAGAAAAGCTGTGAAAACACCGTAAACGCAGTCAGCCGGCTTTTCTATGGACTGCCGATTCACGGTTACTGTGCATTGAATATGGAAGCGATCCCTCTCTTAAACGACGCGGCTGGCGGAGTGGACGTCATCATTCCCGAATCCGCTGCAGGAGCGGACATTGAAATTAACGGAGCGCGTTATAAAACCGGATGGAAAACCGGTCAGAAGGTTCACCTGATGGGAAATGACGCCTATGCCTTTATACGATACAGAGATACCAGTCAGCCGCAGAGTGCCGAAGCAAGACTGGAGAGACAAAAAAGCTATCTTCAGGCATTGATCAGACAGACGGGGAACGCAGTCAGAAAGGATCTGACCCTCCCGTTTACCCTGTATCAGGCCATAACGCCTTATATGGTGACCGATATTACCGCACAGGAAGCGGTATACCTCGCTGGAGAAGCAGTTTCCTGCAGCTTCAGTGAGGAAAACATCTACTCTATGGAAGGAGAGGTTCAGATGGGTGAGATTTTTGAGGAGTTCTATCCCGATGAAACGGCCCTCTATAAGCTGATCCTGCAGGTATTTTATGAAGAAGTGCCGGAAGGCACGGACTGACGATGGTATTAACAGTGTGGGAAACCGCCTGTTGATATAAAGAAGCCACACATACCTATTCATTATTCCAGAAAGGGGAAAAGATTGACATGAAAAAGAGAATGGCAATCGTTCTTTCCGCAGTTATGACCCTCGCTATGGGTACGACTGCAATGGCGGCACCCAGCCCGTCCATTACAACCGAAACCGTACAGCAGGTGGTAGTAAGTTCTTCCATCGGAGGAAACGGTCAGGCCGTGAGCCTTTCCGGCCAGCAGACGGCGACTCTGCCCGGAACCACCTTTGTGACCGCAGGCGGTCAGACCATTGATGCATCCGCAGTTGCCGTAGTAAGTGCGCCTTCCACCGCAGAGCAGGCACAGGCAGCAGCAGCCTCTCTGGTGGCAGCTCTTGCCTCCAGCGATATGCGTGTTATGAACTTCACCGGCCAGGGAGCTCTGTCCCTGACGGATGCCAGCGGAAATCTGAATATTGTAAACAATATGACCATCGGCCTGATGACTGCTTCCGGAGAGGCGGTATCCCAGAACGGCTCCATTTCCGCAGCGTTTGTTCTGAGTGATATTCTCGGAGGCGCTGCTCTGAATGAGGGCGAGACTGTTCAGGCTCTGTACCAGAGAGCGGATGGGACCTGGGTGGCAGTACCCGTTGTTATCATTAACGGAACCATCGCGATCGCGCTTCCTGCCTTTGGCGGAGCCGTAAACGTTACCTTCGTTGTGGCGCAGGGAACTCCCTCCACGACCGTCTCCGCTGCAGCGGCAGCATCTCCCAGAACCTGATCCTATCAGTTACGTAACTAACATGGTGTGGTTTCAATGGATGACTGATTCCCGGCATTGCCGGGAGTCAGCATATTCCATAAAAAGGAAATTTGAAAGGAAAACGCCTTGTCAGACCAGGAAATGCTGAGAACGTCATTGATCTTACAGAATTGTCTTGTCCCGGATGCAATTTGCAGCAATCCGGGAATCTACTACAGAAGTTCCGAAGAGTTCCAGACAGACTGCTGCTGCGTAAGACTGAAAGCGGGGCAGGAGCTTGTTTCCAACACCTACATGAACATGCTGGACGTGGGAGCATGGAAAAAATATACCACGGTTCAAAAAATCCATTTTCTTTGCCGAATCGAAGGAAAAGGAACAATAATCCTGATTCATCAGGGGCAGAATAACAGAAAGGAAATCAGGGAGGTCAGATATGGATATGGAGACCGGAAAAGTCCGACGCATCCGGAAATGACAACCCTTCAAATAGAGCTGCCGAAAGAAATCCGCAGAGGAATGCTGTATTTCCTTGTGAAAGCAGAAACGGCAACCTGTCTGCATCAGGCAGCATTTTTTACAGAGGACCGGCCGGATAACAGAGTCAGCTTTTCCCTGGTAATCTGCAGCTACAGGAGAAAGGGCTGGCTGGAAGAAAATTTGAAAAAGATAACCATGGATCCTGCGCTTCAGAAGCTTGCGCGGGAAAACGGTTTTGTTGTGCGCATCGTGGACAACGCCGGAGAGCTTGCCGATTCCTATGGACCGGGAATCAGGGTGTATCCGAATGAAAATACCGGAGGTTCCGGCGGCTTTTCCAGAGGGATGGAAGAATCGGCAAAGGAGAAAGACCGGTATGGAACCTCCCACGTGATTCTGATGGATGACGACGTGAAGCTGCAGACGGAAAGCCTGCACCGCCTGTATGCTCTGTTATCTTATATAAAACCGGAATACAGACAGGAGCCGGTTGCGGGACGTATGTTTCGGCTGGACTACAGAGAAATGCAATATACTGCCGCAGAAATATGGAACGGCGGAGATCTCCGTCATATCGGATTCAATCGGGATATGACGCAGGAGGAGAATCTGTCCGACATGAACGAGAATGAAGGCGCAGAATACGGCGGATGGTGGTTTGCCTGTTATCCGATGGACTTCGTGGAAAAAAACAGGCCGATGCCATTCTTCCTTCATTGTGACGATGTGGAATATGGACTGCGGCATGGGGGAACACCAATTATTCTGAATGGGATACAGGTCTGGCATGAGACCTGTGAATACAGACAGTCGCCGGTGGTTGCTTATTATGATACCAGGAATACACTTTTTGTGAATGAATTTCTGAATGACATCTTTGATTATGACGATGTATTAGACAAATGGAAACAGAAAATCACGGAAGCACATCTGAAGAGGGAGTGGCTGAAGGAGTACTGTCTGATTATGGCGCTCGGAGACTGGATCAAAGGCCTGGACTGGCTGAAAGCGGTTGACAGCGCCATTTTGCATCAAAAATTGGAAAAGGCCAGAACATTTCGTTTGAAAAATGCCATTGCATGGCGATACGTTGCATTGAGGTTTAAAAGATATCGTCGAATAAAGGAGGATAAAAGGACAGATGGCGAAAAAAATTAAAATTTTTGTGTGTTTGCATGATATGTTTTATGTGCCTGAGCATGCATTGCTGGAGCCGATACAGGTCGGGACTGCAATCGCTGATAAACGCATGGAAGGTATGCTGCATGATAATACAGGAGAGAATATTTCAGAAAAAAACAGAATGTATTGTGAGCTGACCGCGCAGTACTGGGCATGGAAAAACAGGCCTGAGCTGGATTATTACGGTTTTTTCCACTACAGAAGATATTTATCATTTAACCCTGTACAGTTAGAGCACTGGGAAAATATCACCTATTTTGATTACTGCGATGAAAATGCTGTTGAGCGGTTAATGCTGAATGAGGAAACCATGAGAAATCTCATTGAGAATTATGACGTCATTTATCCACAGGAAAATCCGGTTGGCGGAGATACCGTTTATGAACATTGGTGCAGACATCTTGTAAAAAAAGATATGGACATACTTGTACAGGTTATTATGGAAAAGTATCCGGATTTCTATGAACTGACAGGAGAAATACTAAATTCAAAAAAAGCCGTTCACTGCAATATGTTTATCATGAAAAGAGAGATTTTTTACAAATATAATGAGTGGCTTTTTGATATATTGGGAGAATGTGAGAAGAGAATAGATTTTTCCGGTTACTCCACAGAAAAGTATAGAACAATCGGACACATGGGTGAACGGCTTTGCGCGATTTACAGCAGATATCTCGAACGGCAGGGGTACAAAATCTGTTATGTGCAAAGAGCTCAGTTCAGAAATAACGAGGTCAGCAAAGAAATAAAAATCAAAGATGCACCGGATCTGGTTCCTCTGGTTCTCAGCTGTAATAACCGGTATGCAAAGTATGCCTCTGTTCTGATGGAATCAATCGTCAGGAATGCGTCTTCAAAATACAAATATCGGATATACATTCTGCATACTGATATAACAGAAGAAAATATGAAAATTCTTGAGGACCAGCTAAAATCTTCAGGAAATTTTGGAATTGATTTTATTCATGTGAAAAGAAGGATGGCCGGTTATCAGGGGCTGTTTGTGGACAGGCATCTGTCAATAGAAACTTATTACAGGTTTCTTATCCTGGAAATATTTCCTAATCTAAGCAAAATATTGTATCTGGATTGTGACACTGTTGTTAATGAGGATATATCGACGCTCTTTTTTACAGACCTGGAGAATTATTCCCTGGGAGCGGTCCGGGACGTAGACATTATCAGTCTGTATGCCAGGGAGAATACGGCAGATCCGGAAGTGCGGAATCATATTGACAATAAGCTGAAATTGAAAAATCATACGGATTATTTTCAGGCGGGAGTATTATTATTCAATCTGAAAAAAATCAGAGAAAAGCATTCCTGTGAAGAAATGTTTCAAACAGCCCTTCAGGAGCAATGGAAATTTCAGGATCAGGATGTTTTAAATAGTCTTTTTAAAAATGATGTGTATTTCCTGCCTTTCAAATGGAATGTACTTTATGAATGTTTCAATCGGGCAGAAAGAGTAGAGAGGTTTACCTCCGGAAGTATGAACCTGGAATATAAAAGGGCGAAAATGGCGCCCGCAATAGTTCACTACGCGGGAACTCCAAAGCCATGGGACGAGATAGGAGCAGATTTGGGAAATTATTTCTGGAAGTATGCAGAAACGAGTCCGTTTTATGAATCTATTCTCCATGAAATGAATATAAAAATGTTCAAAAGAATGAAAGAAGATAAGGAAAACGTTCAGTCAGACGAAGCAGAAGAATTCAAGTATCAGTTTAATGCTACGAGAAATACGGTTGCTGATTTACAGATGCAGGTTAAGGATATTGCGGCGCAAAGGGATGAGCTGCAATGGAGACTGGATGAAACCAGAAAATCCCTTTCCTATAAAATAGCGCTGGCGCTGACGTATATACCCAGAAAACTCGGCAGAAACAACAGGGAGAAATAACTTTATGAACACAGTTCAAATTGTGGCGGCATCCAATAATCTTTATGTCCCCTTTCTGAGCGTCATGCTGCAGTCGGTTATGGACTTTAGCTCACCGGAAAGGAACTATTCCGTCACCGTGCTTCACACGGATATTGAGGAGCAGAACCGGAAAACACTTTTCCAAATGATGAGAAACAATTTCCGTATGGAATTTATTAACGTTTCAAAAAGAATGCAGAATTATACCAGCCTTTTTGTAAGTAATCATATAAAGATAGAAACGTATTTCAGACTGCTTCTCCCGGAACTTATGCCTGAAACGGAAAAGGTTCTGTATATAGACTGTGACGTCATTGCAAATCAGGATGTCGCAGAGCTGTATGACATCAATACGGACGGATACCTTTTGGCGGCAGCCAGGGACGCTGACAGTGCGGCTAACTATAATACGCATCGGGAAGATAAAGATTATATAGACAATGTACTGAAATTAAAAAATCCATATGATTATTTACAGGCCGGAGTCATTGTAATGAATCTGAAAAAATTCAGGTCTGAGTGTAACACAGAACGGCTTTTGAACGTTGCGCTGTCAAGACAGTGGAAATTTCACGACCAGGATACACTGAACTATTTATGTCAGGGAAAAATATTGTTTGTGGATTATGCATGGAATTTTGTTTATGACTATAACGAAAGCGTAAGAAGAAGCGTGGTTTACCTGTCTAATGCGCCGGCCGATATTCTGACCGCATATCTGGAAGCAAAGAAAAATCCCAAAATGATTCATTTTTCGTGGACCGATAAGCCGTGGTTTTCTCCCGGCATTCATTTTGGAGAAAAATGGTGGATGACAGCCAGAAGAACGCCTTATTATTCGCAGATGCTGGTACGGATGGAAGAAGCGCTGGCCAGATATATCCTGTGGACGCAGGAGTAATAAGCTTATTTAAGAGAGGGTATAAAGGTGAGATATTTATTTTTTTCAACGATACCATTCGAACATGAAACGATTCCGGATGAAAAAACGATTGTCAGGAAAAATTTATTCAATAATAACGTTGGAAATACATTTTTTTTTAATGCAGTAGTCCGTTCCTTATTGTGTAAAGAAAATGAGTTAATCAGATATAAACCGGGATTCGATATGGATTCCTGTGATGCCGGCATACTGGTTCATGCCAATTCCATCCGAAACGGGACCGCAGAATGGTTTGAAAATGACTATCAGACAATCAAAAACAGCAAAATTCCATTCGTATTAGTCAGCGTCGGTTCGGACTCTGACTCAAATTTTGAGACGCATTTAGAGGAAAATGTGATCAGAAGCATATACAGATGCTATTCTTTAATATTGGAAAGAGTGCCTTCTATTGGAGTCAGAGGCGATATGACTAAAAAGATTCTTGTGGAACAGGTTGGAATTCCCTCGGACAGGATTGACGTGATAGGATGTCCCTCTTTGCGGTATTTTGGAACCGGGTTCCGCAGGTTTTCCGGGGAGTACAGACATTACTGTAAAGAAATGAAAATTGCAGTCAATTTCACCGGATATCATTATGATAATGATGAGGCGGTATATTTGTATCAACTCTTAAAGGAGCATCCGCATTCCTTTGTTATTTTTACGGATAAAGTGGAAGCGGAGCTGCTGTGGTATGGAACTGCGGTTCCGGTGTACAGGAGACATGACCTGCTTCCCGGCGCTCCTGATCATTTTATAATGAGGGAAAACAGAGCGCGCTTTTCTGCCTGTCAAAATAAAATTATGGATATGTTCAGAACGTTTGATTTTTCGATAGGTTCAAGAATTCATCAGGCAGTTGTGGCTTTATTGTCCGGATGCCCGGCGATATTGATCGCGCATTCTTCAAGAGTGCTTGAAATAGCACAGCATCATAATATCCCTTACATTTTAAGGTCTGAACTGGTTCAGGAACAGCCATCCGTTGAAGCCCTGTATTATCGTGCCTGCCTTGGCATGCGGAGATTTTATGATTCATATGATGAAAAACTGATAGAATATACGGATTTTCTGCAAAAAAATTTTTTAAAGGTGAATCCTGATTTTCTTTTTGCCAGTGCCTTGAAAGCTAAGGAGCGTTATGGTAACATGAAACAATAATAGGGTTATTTTGCGCTCTGGCATGTGGGAAAGAGTGTGATATCCATTCCGGACAGAAATGGATGAAATCTGCACACAACACGCACGGCCTCATGCAGGATAAAGAAACAGGAGGGATTTGCTTATGAAACTGGTTATTACCATGAGCCGGAGGTATGGAACGGGAGCGAGCATCATTGCGAAGGAGCTGTCCGAAAGGCTGGGCATTCCCGTTTATGATAAGGCCTACATTGAGGAACAGCTCAGCGGGCACAAGTATGAGAGCGAGGCGGAGGCGATCCGAAAGCTTGCGCAGCAGCCCTGTATCATATTGGGGCGCTGCGCGTCGGACATCCTGAAAGGAAGGCCGGATGTCTTCAATATTTTCATCCGGGCTGATAAGGAAGACCGGATTCGCAGAATCATGGGAAGAGACAGCCTGAACCATGAAGAGGCAAAGGAACTGGTGGAGCGTACGGACGAAAGGCGTGCAGCTTACTATTATGATCACACGGGGAAGACCTGGGGCGATGTGAATGATTATCATATGATCCTTGATACTTCAGAGCTTGGCGTAGAAAACTGCGCCGAAATTTTAATGCGTTATTTCAGAAAGCTGGAATATATTTAAAAACATAATATCAGGAGGAAATCTTACATGAGCTACACGGCAGACGCAAAAAGATACGAAACAATGGCCTATCATCGCTGCGGGAACAGCGGTCTGAAGCTTCCGGAACTTTCCCTTGGCCTCTGGCACAATTTTGGAGATACTGCGGTTTATGAGAATATGAAACAGCTCATTTTCACCGCATTTGACAACGGAATCACCCATTTTGATCTGGCCAACAATTATGGTCCGGCATATGGAAGTGCGGAAAAAAACTTCGGAAAGATTCTGAAGGAGGAACTGGGAAGCTACCGGGATGAGCTGCTTATCAGCACAAAGGCGGGTTACGATATGTGGGAGGGCCCTTATGGAAACTGGGGAAGCAGAAAATATCTGATCGCCAGTCTGGATCAGAGTCTGAAACGGATGGGGCTCGAGTACGTGGATATTTTCTATCATCACAGAATGGATCCGGAAACTCCCCTGGAGGAAACCATGGGTGCGCTGGATCAGGCGGTAAAGAGCGGAAAGGCGCTCTACGCCGGTCTTTCCAACTATGACGGCCCCACAATGGAAAGGGCCTGCCATATTCTGGACGAGCTGAAGTGTCCCTTCGTGATCAATCAGAACTCCTATAACATCTTCAACCGTACCATTGAAAACAATGGCCTGAAGGATGCGGCGGCCAGAGAGAAGAAGGGCATCATTTCCTTCAGCCCGCTGGCGCAGGGAATGCTGACGGACCGTTATCTGAACGGCATTCCGGAGGACAGCCGGGTTCGGACCGATGGACGTTTTCTGAAAGAAGGAAACCTTACGGAAGAAAAACTGTCCCAGATCCGCGCTCTGAATGACATCGCGGCGCAGCGCGGAGAAAAGCTGTCCCAGATGGCTCTGAAATGGATTCTGCGCGACGGTGTGGTGACCAGTGTGCTGATCGGCGCATCGAAGCCGGAGCAGATTCTGGACAACCTGAAGGTGCTTGAAAGCGCTCCGTTTACAGAGGAAGAGCTGAAGCGGATCGATGAAATTTCGCTGGCGTAAAAATATTGATGGGGGATAAACCGTTGAATTTCAAAAAGATGAAAAACCTTTTCCTCCGGCAGTCCTATCTGGATTCCTGGACGGATTACGAGAGCAGCTTAACAAAGCCCAGCTTTATCAAATGGGATTATCTGGTGCTGACCGCTTCCAACGAAGAGCAGGCGCGCACCTACAGAGAACAGATCGACTACCGGCTGAAACAGGGACGGCTTCCGGCGGGCACCCATTATGCGGTGCTTCCGGATCCGGACGGAAAACGGGTCGGCTCCGGAGGAGCCACCCTGCATGTGCTGAATTACATTGCCGGACAGGAGCGGGCGAAGGGAAAGGTCGGAAGCACCGCTTCTTCCGGTACAAAGCCCTTCCAGGGTCTTCGCATCCTGGTCATTCATTCCGGCGGTGACAGCAAACGGGTCCCCCAGTATTCCGCCTGTGGGAAGCTGTTCTCTCCGGTTCCGAGGGAGCTTCCCAATGGATTCGGTTCCACCCTGTTTGATGAATTCGTGATCGGAATGTCCGGGGTGCCGTCCCGCATCCCTGAAGGAATGCTGGTGCTTTCCGGAGATGTACTTCTTCTGTTCAACCCCCTGCAGATCGATTTTAATGCGCGTGGCGCGGCGGCCATTTCCATGAAGGAAAATGTGGAAACCGGAAAGGAGCATGGCGTATTCCTGAATGACGGGAATGACTATGTGGGGCAGTTCCTGCATAAACAGAGTGAAGAGAGGCTCCGCTCGCTGGGCGCGGTAAATGCCCATGGAAACGTGGATTTGGATACCGGAGCGGTGGTTCTTGGCGTGTCTCTTCTGGAGGCCCTGTATGGGCTGATCAGCACGGACGGAGAGCCGGATGAATCCAAATTTCAGGAATTTGTAAATGAAAAGGCCAGAATCAGCTTTTACGGCGATTTCCTCTATCCGCTTGCAGGACAGTCCACGCTGGAGCAGTACTACAAAGAAGCGGCAGAAGGAGAGATCAACGAAGAGCTTCTTCGCTGCCGCGAAAAAATATGGGATGCGCTTCATCCTTTTTCCATGAAGCTGATCTGCCTGTCTCCTGCGGAATTCATCCATTTCGGAACCACTTCGGAGCTGATGCGGCTGGTAACGCATGACGTGGAGGATTACGAATTCCTGGACTGGAAAAAACAGGTGGTTACCACGGCGCCCGCCGGGGCGGATTATGCCGCCCACAACAGCTACGTCGGAAAACGGGCGAAGATCGGAAAAGGCGCCTATCTGGAAAACAGCTTTATTCTGGATGAATCCTGTGTGGGAAGCGGAAGCGTGATTTCAGGCGTGAAGCTGAAAAATACTGCGGTTCCGGAAGGTGTGGTACTGCATGGACTGAAACTTCTGGACGGAAGATATGTGACCCGCATTTACGGCGTGGAGGACAACCCCAAAGGAACGCTGGAGGGCGCCGGGGGTGCGGGTTTTCTGGGCAGTTCGCTGAAGGATTTCCTTACGGCAAACGGAATCGATACATCAGAACTCTGGACGGAGGGACAGGAGCATTCCCTCTGGAGCGCCCGTCTGTATCCGGCTGCTTCCAGCAT
>UQVK01000052.1 GCA_900544445.1 uncultured Lachnospiraceae bacterium | reverse complement strand
ATATAAAAAAGAATCCCGCTTGCGGGATTCTCCCGGCAATCAAAGATTGCCTGCGCGGCGGGTCGCGTAAGCGACATCTTCCTTTCCGCCGCAGTGCGATCCACCGGAGGTTTTTATACGATAGGAAATGAAATTTCCTATCGTATAAAAAATACAGCCCGAAAGCTGTATTTTCAATAACTTTTTGATTTTATTGTTTTGAAGAAGTGGCAAACCCGGGGAAAGAATTCCGCGCGTTGTTTTCTGTGTTTTGAATCTTTCAAAATCAAAAAAACATACCTCCGTGCCCTGCAATGATACCACGCTTTCGGAATTGTGGTAAAATAATAAAAACAGAGAAACAAACCAGGGTTTTGGGAGGCTAATTATGACGGAAAGAGAAAAAATGTTGGCGGGACAACTTTATGATTGTGGGGATGCTGAGTTGTTAACTCAATGGCATAAGGCTAAAGATTTAGCAAGGGATTATAATCGAACAGACTCTGCTGATGTTGAAGAAAAAGAAAGAATTTTAAGTGCGTTGCTTGGCGGAAAAGGCAAAAATTTATGGATAACAGCCCCTTTTTACGTTGACTATGGCAATAATATTTATTTTGGAAATAACTGCGAAGTAAATATGAACTGTACTTTTTTGGACGATAATATTATCCGCATCGGAGATAATGCCTTGATTGCTCCAAATGTGCAAATATACACAGCTTTTCACCCAACAAATGCAAATGACCGTTTTGGAGCGCCTAAGGATGATGGTTCATTTGAATTTTGTAAAACGCAGACAGCGCCAGTTATCATCGGAAATAATGTATGGATTGGCGGTGGAGCTATCATTATGCCTGGCGTTACGATAGGCAATAATGTCGTAATTGGAGCCGGAAGTATCGTCACAAAAGATATTCCCGATAATGCAATTGCCTATGGAAATCCTTGTCGAGTAGTGCGCGAAAATAAATAATAATTCCCTCTTGTGTGAACTGGCGACCCACCTGGATTTTCCTCGGCTCATGGCCGACCTTGAAATCTAACTGAAAAATCCAAAGCCGCAGCGGGGGCGAAAACAGAAAAATGTTTTGCCAAAAACGGATGGCGAGGTAATCCCGATGATATTAGAAACGGAACGCCTGGTATTACGAGAAATGAAACAAACCGATTTTCAAGATTTGGCTGAAATTTTACAAAATCCTAAAGTTATGTATGCATATGAGCATGATTTTTCGGACAATGATGTTCAAGTATGGCTTGACCGACAAATAGACCGATATAAAAAATATGGATTTGGTTTGTGGGCAATCATACTAAAAAATACGAACGAAATGATAGGACAAGCGGGGCTTACAATGCAGCCATACAAAAATACAGAAGTGCTTGAAATTGGCTATTTGCTGAAAGAAAAATTTTGGCATTGTGGCTATGCAGGGGAAGCGGCTATGGGGTGTAAAAAATATGCTTTTGAGAATTTGAATAGAGATAAAGTATGTTCAGTCATAAAAGCGGATAACCTTGCTTCTATCAAGGTAGCGGAAAGCATTGGTATGAGCAAAGAAGATGTATTTACCACACAATACTATAATGGCGATATGCTTCATTTTCTCTACTCTGTTCATAAATAGTTTTCCGGGAGTGTGGCTGCAACTTTGGGAAACTCCGGTCCCCATTTTGAGACAGCTCCTTTTGAAACGCCGATATGAACGGCCAGTTCTTCCTGACTGATTCCTCTTTTGCGGCTGTTTTCAATCAGAATGCGGCCAGGATTCATTTCCTTCATAACTGGATACGGTGACTTCTGACAGCAGCTACTGCAGCGAAAAGGACCAGGTATAGCTGAAAGAGGAGTTAGAAAAAGAAGAGACAGTCCCAGAGAGAATCCAGGCTTTATAAAAGCCAGGATTCTTCGGGATTGTCTCTTCCACACATGTCAGGGGCGAAAATCGGTATTAACCGACAGACCTCTTCCATATCCCTATATCAGTTCAAACTCCGCCTCCGGCTTCCAGCTGCTGTCCGGGAAGATTCCGGCCCGGAACAGACCGGGTTCCGCACGGTACTGCATATCTTTTCCATAGAAGCGGAGCATTTCCTCCGTGATGACAAAGCTGACCCGTTTCGTTTCCCCGGCCTTCAGGAAAACCTTTTTTACAGCCTTCAACTCCTTTACCGGACGCACCACGCTTCCGGTCACATCCTGCAGATAGAGCTGCGCTGTCTCCACGCCGTCTCTGCTTCCCGTATTCGTCACATCCGCCCAGACTGTGATGCTCTCCTGCCCCTTCATGGTACGGCTGTCAAGCTGCGTCTGTCCGTAAGATGCGCTGTGGTAGGACAGGCCGTAGCCATAGGGGTAAAGAGGCGTGTTGGGGCAGTCCGTGTAACGGGAGAAGAAACGGTTCGGCGTTTTCCCGTCGTAGGGACGACCGGTGGAAAAGGCATTGTAATACAGAGGAAGCTGTCCCACGCTTCTGGGCAGGCTCATGGACAGCCTTCCCTGCGGCTCGTATCTTCCAAACAGCATATCCCGAATGGCCGTTCCGCCCTCCGTTCCCGGATACCAGACCAGCAGAACGGCGTCCGCCAGCTCCTTCACCTCATCAAGCACCAGCGGCCTTCCGACAAAGAGCACCACAATCACTTTGGAAACGCGCTTTTTCACCTCGCGAAGCAGCTTCATCTGATCGCCGGGAATGGTCAGCTTCGTCCGGCTTCCGCCCTCTCCGCCCTGAACCGGATCCTCTCCCAGAGCAAGAACCGCCACGTCCGCCTCTTCCGAAAGTGCCATCGCCCGGTTCCATTCCTCTTCCCTCTTCTCGCCGCTCCAGCAGCTTTTTTCTCCGCCTTCCACCAGCGCAGGCAGATCTGCATAATCCTCCGGCAGAAGCGCCTCGCACCCTTCTGTCCACGCGAAATCCAGTCCGGGCGTCTCCGAAAAGGCCTGCCGGATGGTCACGACCGCGCTCCTGTCTCCATGGATGGCCCACATACCGAGGGCATCCTTTCTGTCAGCAAAGGGGCCGATCAAAGCGATTTTATCCGTCTTTTCCGATGTCCTGTCCATGCGTTCCGCGCTCTTTTCCGCCCCGGTCTGCGTCCCGCTGCTCAGAGGAAGCAGGTTTTCCTTATTTTCCAGCAGTACGGAACATTTCACCGCAGCCTCTTTTGCCAGCGCGCGGAACTCTTTCTTAAGAAAAACTTCCTGCTCCGCTGCCGCGTCAGCGCCGCGGAACGGATCCTCAAACAGGCCCAGCTTATTTTTCAGGCACAGCATGCGCCATACGGCTTCATCCAGCTGCTCCTCCGAGAGCGCACCCTCCCGGATCAGCTCCTCCAGGCTTCCCGCATAGCAGCCCGTGCACATATCAATGTCCACGCCCGCTTCCATGGCAAGATAAGCCGCTTCCTTTTTATCCTTCGCCACGCCGTGAGCGATCAGCTCCGCGATGGCCGCATAATCGGTGATGACCACGCCCTCAAATCCCCACTCTTTGCGGAGCACATCCTGCATCAGCCAGCGGTTTCCCGTGGAAGGGATGCCGTCCACCGTGTTGAAGGAGGTCATGATCATCTCACAGCCCGCTTCCACCCCGGCCTTATAGGAGGGCAGATAGTCCTGCCGCAGCCTGCGCTCCGACATATCCACCGTATTGTAATCTCTGCCGCCTTCCGGCGCTCCGTAGGCCGCAAAATGCTTCACACAGGAAGCGATCCCCTTTCCTGCGCCTTCCTCCGAAAGTCCTTCCTGAAAGCCCTCCACGCAGGCTTTCACATATTCCGCGTTCATGTACGGATCTTCTCCGGTGGACTCCAGGCAGCGTCCCCAGCGCGCGTCACGCACCAGATCCCCCATGGGAGAAAAGGTGACCTGTGCTCCGCCCGCCACGCTTTCCTGCGCGGTTGCCGCGCAAAGACGATGCAGAAGAGATGGCTCAAAGGAGCATCCCAGCGCCAGCGGAATGGGATAGACCGTGCGGAAGCCGTAAATGATGTCCGCCATGAATAATAGCGGAATCTTCGCGCTGCTGTTTTTCAGATATTCCTCCTGCACCCGGCGCACCTGGTCCGCTCCCACCACGTTCAGCGTGGAGCCGACGTTTTTCAGAAGCTCCTCCCCGATTCCAAGTTCGTCCCTTACGCCCAGTTCCTGGCCTTCGGCGTTGAGCATATTGCCCGGAACCTGGATGAGCTGCCCGATCTTTTCCGTCATGGAAAGAGAGTTCAGCAGTTCCCTCAGTTTTTCTTCTTTCATGATAATACCCCCGTCTTATCCCCTTTTTTACCGATCCGGCTTCTGCCACTTAATATCGTCCGTGATCTCAATCTTCTTATCCCGCACCATCAGGTCGTTCATGGCCTGTACGGCCGGTTTTCCGTTGAAAAGCACTTCGTTGACCTGCTCGATGATGGGCAGAGGCACGTCATACCGCTTTGCAAGCCCCATGGCGGCTTTGGCGGAATAAACGCCCTCCACCACCATTTTTACCTCCTTCATGGCCTCGTCCATGCTGTAGCCTTTACCGATCAGGATACCGGCCCGCCTGTTACGGGAATGCATGCTGGCGCAGGTCACGATCAGATCGCCGATGCCGGACAGTCCGTAAAAGCTCTCGAAATGGCCGCCCATCTTCATGCCGAGCCGGGAAATCTCCTTAATGCCGCGGGTGATCAGCGCAGCCTTTGTGTTGTCCCCACAGCCAAGGCCGTCGGCAATGCCCGCCGCCAGCGCCACCACATTTTTCAGAGCCGCCCCAAGCTCAATGCCAAGCACATCCGGACTGGCGTAGACACGGAATACTTCGCTCATAAAAATGTTCTGGATATACTCCGCCGTTTTCTTCCGATAGGCGCCCGCCACGATGGCGGTGGGCATCCCCTTTCCCACCTCCTCCGCATGGGACGGGCCGGAAAGGACCGCCACCTCGGCCTGAGGAATCTCTTCTTCGATAATCTGGGAAAGGGTGAGAAGAGTCTCTTCCTCAATACCCTTCGCCACATTTACGATGATCTGCCCGTCATGCACCAGACCTTTCAGCTGCTTCGAGGTGCTGCGGGTAAAAGGCGAGGGAACCGCCAGCACAAGAAGATCCATCCCCTCCACCGCTTCGGAAAGCTGCGTAGTGAAAACCGTATCCGGAGAAAGGATCACACCCGGGAGCTTATCCTTCTGCTCATGATCCCGTTTCAGCATCTCGATTTCCGGCTCCAGCGCCGACCACATCGTCACATGATGTCCATTATTTGTAAGAAGCCAGGTCAGCGCCGTTCCCCAGCTTCCCGCTCCGATCATTCCTATTTTTGCCATTACTTTATCTCTTCCTTATTTTTTTTAAACAGATAGGTCCTGCGCTCTTCCCCGCGGATCAGCCGTTTGATGTTTTCCCGGTGCTTCCAGTAAGCCATGATGGTCAGAAGAGCGCCCACTATGTAAATCTCGTTCAGAATCGGCTGGCTCGTCTCAAAAATGCCCATCTGTCCCAGTATCACCAGTTCAATCATGAACCCCGCATAGACGAGAAGAGAACCTAGAGACACGTAATGGGTGATGGCGAAGGTGACGAAGAAAAGCACCGCGCCAACCGGAATGAAATAGGGATGGAAGGAAAGGATCAGACCGGCCGTCGCCGCAATTCCCTTTCCTCCCCGAAAATGCAGATAAAAGGGAAAATTATGGCCGAGGATCACGCCCGCCGCCGCATAAATCATGTACAGGTAACGCATTTCCGGATGGGCCGGACCGAATGCAAAACGCGCAATGGTCACGGCGATGACGCATTTTAACACATCCCCGAAAAACACGATCAGACCGGCCTTTGTGCCGAGCACCCTGAGCGCGTTGGTCGTCCCCGCATTGTGGCTCCCATAGTCCCGGATATCAATCCCGTTCATTTTCCCATAGATGAACGCGGTCTGGAACAGGCCGCACACATACCCGATCAAAAGACAGATAATACGAATCATGACTCTTCTCCTTTTCGTTCCCTGATGATGAATTTCAGAGGCGTACCCCTGAAGCCAAAGGCTTCTCTGATCTTATTTTCAATATATCTGGTATAGGAAAAATGCATCAGCTCCTTATCATTCACAAAAATGACAAAGGTGGGAGGCTTGACCGCGACCTGCGTGATGTAATACAGTCTCAGCCGTTTTCCTTTATCGGAAGGGGGCTGCTGCAGGGCGACGGCTTCCGCCATGATCTCGTTCAGCACGCCTGTTGCCACACGCATGGCGTGATTTTCAATCACCGCGTCGATCGTCTCGAACAGCCTGTTCAGCCGCTGGCCCGTCACCGCGGAAACGAACAGAAGCTCCGCATAGGGCATGAAGGAGAGGGTATTTTTCACCTTTTCCGTGAAACGGTAAATGGTTTTATCGTCCTTTTCAATGGCATCCCATTTGTTTACGGCGATGATCATTCCCTTGCCCCGCTCATGGGCGATGCCGGCGATCTTGGCATCCTGCTCTGTCACGCCTTCCGTGGCGTCAATCACCAGCACAACCACATCCGCGCGCTCTACCGCGCCCACGGTACGCACGATCATGTAGCGTTCCAGTTCCTCCTTGATCTTGTTTTTCCTGCGCAGGCCCGCCGTGTCGATGAAAATATACTCCCTTCCGTCATGCTCCACTTCCGTGTCGATGGCGTCTCTGGTGGTGCCGGCAATATTGGATACGATCACCCGGTTTTCACCGATCAGCCGGTTAATAATGGATGATTTTCCCACATTCGGCTTTCCCACGATCGCTACTCTGGGCCTGTCGTCCTCTTCCTCCGCCTCATTTCTTTCCGGAAAATGAGAGATCACCTCATCCAGCATCTCTCCCAGTCCCATGCGGTTGGCGGCGGAAATGGGATGGGGATCTCCGATTCCCAGGTTATAAAATTCATACACATCCGCCATGTACTTATCAAAGCTGTCCACCTTGTTCACTACAAGGACGACAGGCTTGTGAGAACGGCGCAACATGTCAGCCACTTTGGAATCCGCATCCACCAGCCCCTGCTTCACGTCCACCATGAACAGGATCACATCCGCCGTATCGATGGCGATCTGGGCCTGCTCCCTCATCTGAGAAAGGATGATGTCCGAGCTGTCCGGCTCAATTCCCCCCGTATCGATCAGGGTGAACATCCGGTCCAGCCAGGACACATCCGCATAAATCCGGTCTCTCGTGATTCCGGGCGTATCCTTCACAATGGAAATCCGCTCTCCCGCCAGCGCGTTGAAAAGCGTGGACTTTCCCACGTTCGGCCTTCCCACCACGGCCACAATCGGTTTTCTGATTCGTTCGTTCATTCTTTATTCCATTCCTTTTTTCTTACAAATGCGTCCACAAAATCATATCCGCTTGATTTTACAATATCTGTCCGGACTTGTAAAGTCCCGGCAATGTCCTCCACGGTGATATCATCCAGTAACACGTGCTCCCCGCTCCTTAGGAGATTTTCCGGCAGGCAGAGGATTTCTCCCAGCTCCTTTCCCCGTAGCTGTCTCAGAATATCCTGGCCGGTAAGAAGACCGGTCACCGTGATGCGCTCTCCGAAGAAATCATTGCGGATCGGATAGACCAGGATCCGGATATCCGGGAAACGTTCCATGATCCGGTCCGCCATCCGTCTGATGTAGGGGTAGGAAATCTGTCCTGTCACCGAGGAATAGGTACCGGAAAGAATCCTCCCTTCCAGAGCGCCCGGCTGAGAAAGCCTTTCCATGGCATCCTCAAATTCCTCCATCATCAGCCGGAGCATCCCCACGCCGTTTTCCAGCTGCAGATAGCCGTCATAGGTCTCCTCCGGCGGAAGCTCCTCTCCCGCAAGCACGTACCATTCATCGCTGGCATGCACGAAATGCAGGCCATATTCCGGATACAGCTTTTCCTGCCAGCGGCGGATCTGCCCGATCACCTCTTTCGCATCTTCTCTCTCAAAGGGTTCCAGCGGTTCCAGACCGTCCCGGTATTTAGACAGTCCGACAGGCACTACGGACACACTTTTCAGATGCGGAAGATAACGGGTCAGATCCCGGATGGAGCGTTCCAGCTCCTCTCCGTCATTAAATCCCTTGCAAAGAACGATCTGCCCGTTCATTTCAATGCCCGCTTCATAGAACCGGTCCACCTTTTTCAGCGCTTCACCCGCAAAACGATTGTGAAGCATCCGGCAGCGCAATTCCGGATTCGTAGTCTGAAAAGAGATGTTAATGGGCGACATGTGATATTTGATGATGCGCTCCACATCCACATCCGACATGTTGGTGAGCGTTACATAATTTCCCTGCAAAAAGGAAAGCCTGGAATCGTCGTCCTTAAAATAGAGCGTAGGACGCATTCCCGGGGGCATCTGGTCAATAAAGCAGAAAATACACTTATTAGAGCAGGAACGGTAATCGTCCATCAGTCCGTTTTCAAAAATGATACCAAGGTCTTCTTCATAATCCTTATCAATCTCCAGCAGCCATTCTTCACCGGAGGGTTTCGCCACCAGAACCTCCACATATTCATCCTGGGTCAGATACTGATAGTCGAACACGTCCTCTACTGCCTGCCCATTTATCTCGAGGAGCCTGTCCCCGGCTTCTATTTCCATTTCCTCCGCAATGCTGCCCGGTTCAATCCGGGCAATCAGATGTCCTTTTTCCTTCATCGATTATCTCCTGTCTGTCCGGGCGGCCGTATGTGACTGTCTACCGACAGGCAGTCACATGGTCCCCTGCTTCCTATCCATTCTACTAGAAATTCCTTGACGTGTCACTAGCATAATGTTATAAATTAAGTACTATGTAATGACAGGAGAGAAAACTATGCCGAATGTACGTGAACTGGAAAACGCCCTTCCCGTCGCTCCTCTGAAGGTTCTTGCCATGGAGTCTGCGGCTTCGCTTGGCGCAAGGGTGAATGATTATCTTGTTTCCTTCCGGAAGGACATGAAGAGTCCCAAGCATCAGGACCCCGCTTTCCAGGGATATATTGAGGACAGCTATCTGCTGGACGCCGTATGTCCCCGTTTTGGAAGTGGAGAGGCAAAGGGAAGCATTCACGAGTCCGTTCACGGAAAGGATCTGTTCATTATTGTGGATGTATGCAATCACAGTCTTACCTATTCCAT
The DNA here is from genome assembly GCA_900544445.1 of uncultured Lachnospiraceae bacterium. Classification (GTDB taxonomy): domain Bacteria; phylum Bacillota; class Clostridia; order Lachnospirales; family Lachnospiraceae; genus Eisenbergiella; species Eisenbergiella intestinigallinarum. The sequence continues at coordinate 16,389 of UQVK01000052.1, read as the reverse complement.
TAACGGCTATACCAATCACAAATCCCCGGATGACAACTATCAGGATCTGAAGCGGATGATTGCTGCTGCCGCCGGAAAGGCAAAACGTGTCAATGTTATCATGCCCTTCCTGTATGAAGGACGACAGCACAGAAGAGCCGGCCGTGAATCTCTGGACTGTGCCTATATGCTCACAGAACTGGCTGATATGGGCGTGGATAATTTCATCACCTTCGATGCCCACGATCCCAGAGTGCAGAATGCGACTCCTCTGCACGGATTTGATAACTTCACTCCTCCCTATCAGTTCATCCGTGCCCTTCTGGATGTGGAAGATGATCTGATCATCGATAAGGATCATGTTACTGTCATCAGCCCTGATGAAGGAGCGCTGGACCGCGCCGTCTATTTCGGCAATGTGCTCGGCGTGAACACGGGTATGTTCTATAAGAGACGCGACTATTCCGTCATCGTTAATGGAAAAAATCCCATCGTTGCCCATGAGTTCCTGGGTGACAATATTGAGGGCAGAGACGTCATCATCATCGACGATATGATTTCCTCTGGAGAAAGCATGCTGGATACCTCGAGACAGCTTAAGGAGATGAAGGCAAAGCGTGTATTCATCTGCTGCACCTTCGGGCTGTTCACCAACGGGCTGGATGCCTTTGACAAGGCTTATGAAAACGGCTGGTTCGACCGGGTAATCACGACCAACCTCACTTATCAGCCACCGGAACTGTATCAGCGTCCTTACTATACGGAAGCGGATATGAGCAAATTTATGGCTTCCATCATCGATTTCATGAATCACGATGTATCCATGGCCCATGTAATGACCCCGACGGAAAAGATCAATGCGATTCTTGCAAAATACAACCGCCGCGAGGAATATCACATCTGAAAAACAGACGATTCGTTAATAAGGCTGTGTGCCTGCACTTCCAGGCACTGCCTGAAAAAGCGCCTCCCATGATTTCTCATGAGGAAGCGCTTTTTTGTCCGGCGACACACCATTCCACTGTAACGTGTTCCAAACCGCCTGAACCGTTATGCTTTCTCTTCTTCCATGCGGGGGAAAGTCAGGATCACCTTAAAAAGATCGCCGTCCAGGTAGATATCGAATTTTCCGTTCTGAAGCTCCGTCAGATTTTTGGCAATGGAGAGGCCAAGGCCGCTGCCTTCCGTGCTTCGCGACACATCTCCCCGGATAAAGCGTTCCGTCAGTTCATCCGCATTGATGTTCAGGGGCTGTGCGGAGATGTTCTTCATGGAGAAAACCGCCATTTTCTGCCCGTTTTCTGTCCGTTCCACCAGATCCAGATAAACTCTGGTTCCTTCCAGCGCATATTTATATACGTTTCCAAACAGATTTTCCACCACACGCCAGATTCTTCTGCTGTCCGCCTCAATATAAACCGGCCGCTCCGGCATAACCGGAATCACCTGCAGACATTTCTCTTCCATTTTTTCAGTAAACTCACCGATTGTCTGATTGATCAGCTCCACAAAATTGATGCGCTCCAGCTGAAGGGAAATATTTCCGGAAGAGATCTTGGATGCCTCCACCAGATCGTCTGTAAGCTGCTTGAGTCTCTGAGACTTTGCGTCCAGTACCTCAATATAACTGCGAATCCTTTCATCCGTAATGTCCTCCCGCTTCAGAAGCTTGACGAAATTGATGATACTGGTCAGCGGTGTCTTGATATCATGGGAAACATTGGTGATCAGATCGGCCTTCAGCCGCTCATCCTTCATGCTGGTTGCCACCGCATCCTGAATACCGTCCCCAATACTGTTCACTGCCTCCGCCAGTGCGCGGTTCTCCCCATGCATACGGGCAGTATCGATTTTGGCATCAAATCTGCCCCCGCCGATGGTCTGTGTCCCTTCTACGATGCTCTGCAGATCCTTTCTTTCCAGATAGAGCAGGCAGCCTGCCGCCACATCCACGATTCCCGCCGCCAGAATTCCCAGCGGTCCTCCAAGGAATCCCATGCAGAGATTGAACAGGACTATCACAAAAAACGGAATCAGCTCCCGGCTCACAATACTGCTGTGCTCATACAGGCTGACTGCCGTTTTCCGCAGCAGTCTTCCCAGCTTCCACACCAATGCACCTCTCCAGAACATGTGCGCCTTCAGCCTGCGCACCAGACTCAGATAAAGAGCAACACCTGCCCAGTCCAGAATGAATACCATCACTGCCGCAGCTACGGCCAGCAGAAACGGGTCCACCTCCTCTCCAAGAAAACTGTACTCTTCATAACGAACGATTCTTCCGAAGGCAATGGCGAGCGCCGCCATACATCCCGCTGTCAGAGCCATCGCCGCCGCAAGGAACTCCGTAGGAATCCGGTCGCCTCTCCGAAGGATGATTACATAACCGTCCCCATCCTCCTTCATTCTTCTTCCCTCATATATGGTCAGAACCACCAGAATCCAGGCCACAAGGATAACCGCAAGCGCTCCCGCTCCTACGGTCTGCCAGTAATAGGGCATGAACCGCATGAAGGCATTTCTCGCGCGGGCAAGGCTGTCATCCGCCGGGTAGGAGGTATCCACACCGATCCATACCCGGGAACCTTCCTCGAAGGCATATTCATAGAAACCCAGAAACGAACGGATTTCTTCCGTCGTCATATTCGTGTTGGTCTGCAGCTCCACCTGGTCCGGATTATAGTAAAGATTCCTTCCGTATGCGGAGAAATATTCCGTAATCTCCTCCTCTTTCATACCGGTAAAGTCCGCTGACACATTGGTGAAAAGAATGCTTTCTCCGTCCACCTGCATCTGATAGCAGTAACGGATGTTCGACCGTTCCTCACTGTAATAGTTCTTGAAACTGCTGTATTCCGTAAAGTTGTAACAGAGCTGGTTTCCCGCGTCCACCAGCGTATTGCGCAGGGTTATGTATTCATCCAGGCTGGAGGCATAGTCTGCGAGATCGCATCCGTCGGCCGAATAATATCTGGGAACCAGAATGTCTACGGCGAGCACCGAGGTGGTATCAAGCTCTTCTCCATTCTCTCCCGCGCGCTCCAGCCAGGCTTCCATGGAATCCGGCATCTCTGCAATGATACGCAGACTCAGAAGATCCGTTCCGGCAGCCTGCACCGAATTCTTAATGGCCTGTCTGGTCAGCTCCGACTGCAGGCTGTAATCTCCGATGCTCAGATCACTGTCCTCCGCATTCTTTCCCATGCCAGTGGCAAAATACTGATCAAATTCTTCCTGTGTCCCGTAAACCGTCTCATAGCTGAAGCCATAGTTGCTCCACTTCACCAGGTCATCCAGATAATACTCCGCCGTAATCACTTCTTCATCCAGCGTATTGGTCCGGTTCACGTATTCCGCAATGTCAATCCGTTTCTTTCCATCATAGGCACCGTTCGTTTCCAGCTGGCTGCGGATGACCGCCATTCTGGTCACATCCCTGACATCTCTGGAAAAGATGTCGTCAAAAATCTCCGACTCCTCAAAAAGAGTTTTCTGCGCGAGAGGTGAGACAAAGTAGCTGGCCGTTCCGTCCGCTCCCTCCACCGTGATGAATGAGTTGGCGAAAACGGCAGCCGCACATCCGGCCGCAACGGCACTCATCAATACAGCCAGAAACAGCAGTACCGCTCTCTTTCCCTTTCCCATTACGCGCTTTGTGCTCATTTGTCTCTCCTTCCCGGCCCCTCTTCTCCTCACCGGCCGCTCTGATTACTGTTTTTCAATCTTATAGCCCACGCCCCAGACCACCTTCAGATAACGGGGCTCCTTCGGATTGATCTCGATCTTTTCCCGGATATGCCGGATGTGTACCGCCACCGTATTGTCAGCGCCGATCGCCTCCTCTTCCCAGATGCTCTCGTAGATCTGATTGATGGAAAACACCCGGCCCTGATTCTTTACCAGGAGAAGAAGGATGTTATATTCAATCGGCGTCAGCTTCACCGGCTCATCGTCCACCGTCACCTCCTTGGTGTCGTCGTTGATGACAAGACCGCCCGCACGGAAAATCGCGTTGTTTTCCGTATTAAGATTTCCAAGCTGGGTATACCTGCGCAGATGCGACTTCACCCGCGCCACCAGCTCCAGCGGATTAAAGGGCTTGGTCACATAATCATCCGCTCCGATGTTCAGTCCCAGAATCTTGTCTGCGTCCTCCGACTTGGCTGACAGAATAATGATCGGGATACTGCTGTATTCCCGAATCTTCAGCGTGGCATGGATGCCGTCCAGCTTCGGCATCATCACGTCTATGATCATCAGATGCACATCATTCGTCTTCAGCGCGGCAATCGCCTGCTCCCCGTCATACGCCTTGATCACATGATAGCCTTCCTGAGCCAGATAAATCTCAATCGCCTCCACGATCTCCCTGTCGTCGTCACACACCAGAATATTCGTCATCTTCCGTATCTCCTCTATATCTATAAGTAAAACACAGTTCTTTTAATAATCCGAAAAGGAACTCTGTATTTTTTCTTAATTTTTCGCAACAGTTCAGGCCGGCGGGAAAAAGTGGGCAAAAGCGGGCGTTAAGCTTGCTTATAAGTATGCTTTTGCCCACTTTTTCACATCGGATGAACATCCGATGCTTCCTGCCAGGCCTTGGCCGGGCAGGAAGATGCGCCGCCGTCTCTGCGCCGCCGTCTCTGCGCCGCCTCTGAGCCGCCGTCCTGAGCAGATAGAACTGAAACTAACCTTCGTCCGCCAGCAGCCTACCGCTGCACATTGGCCGGATCGTTCTCTCCACCAGGATCTGGAACACCTCCGCACCTCCCCGTTCTCTCAGCGCGTTCATCAGAAATCCCTTTCCTCCCGTGTCAAGGAAAGTATCCAGCCCTTCCAGAATCACGTCCCTGCCCGGCGTCTCATCCCAGACCGCCTCCAGCCGCTCTGCGTTTCTGCCGTCAAAGTACAGATTCAGCTTTCTTCTGCAGGCCTCCTCCAGAAAAGCGATGTCCAGCTTCAGGACCGGCCTGCCGTTTTCATCCCGCCTGCATTCGGCAGACACACCCAGCCGGTAAAGCTCGCCGCCGAAGGAAACCTCTGTCTCAGCAGCCTGTCCAAAGCCCACGGGAAGCACCTTCTCCTCTTCTCCCTCGAGGAACTTCAGATGCAGAACCCCACCGCGCATTTCAAATCCCACCGACCGGATTCCATCCGTATAATTGTTGTGAAGGACCTGCATCAAAAGCGGCATCAGTCCCACATGCTTCTGCTCCATTTCATAGACTCTGCCGTCAAGAAGAGGCAGAAAGCCCTCCCGCATCCAGCTTTCCTGATGCAGGATTGCTGCGGGCGGACCTCCCTCCCCGCAGCCTGGCTCCGCTTCCCTTTTCATTCTTCGGCCGCAGGCCCTTCTCGTTCTTCCGTTTTTTCGGCCTACCCGGCCGGCACGCAGGCCAGAGTTCCAGCCGCCTTCCCGGATCCTGCCCATTCCGTTCTGCCTTCCCTCCAGCTCCTCCACCGTCCGGCACAGGAGGCTGAATCCCGTCTGATCTTCCGGGAGCGCTTCCGGCGGGTTGAAGTCCGTTTCAAAATACTTTTTTACAACGCCCATCAGCTCGCAGTTCTGAAACAGGTCATGGCTTCCCGCATTGGTCACCACCACCAGGTTCATATCCGGATAGGCAACCACATTCTGCCCCAGCATGCCGTTGTAGTTAAACGAGCCCTCCCTGCTTCCCATCCAGAGCTGATAGCCGTAGCCGTGGGTACTCATCACCTCCGGTGCCTGCGCGCTGGGCTGACAGGATGCTTTCACCCATTCAGCCGGAACGAGCTGCCGCCCGTTCCAGCTGCCCTTCTGCAGATAAAGCATACCGAGCTTTGCGGCGTCCTCCGGGCGGAGGAACAGCCCCCAGCCGCCCTTGGTGATTCCCATGGGACAGGTCTCCCAGAAAATCCGCGCAATTCCCAGCGGCTCCCACAGCCTCGGCCGCAGATACTCCATCAGCGTCTCCCCGGTCAGTTCCGTCACAATGGCGGACAACATGTAGGTATTCATGCTGTTATATTCGAAATCCTTTCCCGGCGTACCGGAAAGCCCTGCCTCCAGGAAACCGTGCACCCAGTCGTTCCCGGCGATGATCCCCGTTTCCCGGAACCCCACGCCGCTGGTCATGGTGAGCAGATGCTCCACCGTAACCTCTCTCATGCGAAGAAGGTTCAGCGGGTTCTTTTTTCGGAAAAAGTCGATCACCCGGTCCGTTAACGCAAGCCGGCCTTCTGCCATAAGCATCCCTACCGCCATACCGACGATGCTTTTGCACATGGAATAGCTGGCATGCCACATTCCTCTTTGGTATGGCGCAAAACCGCACTCGCAGATCACATGGCCATTCCTTACGATCAGCACCTGATGGATGTCCGTATTTTTCTTTCCCGCAAGCTCCTTTAAGAAATGAGTCAGATATACCGAAGAAATTCCCTGTCTCTCCGGAACAGCCCGCGGGAGAGAGAGTTCTCTGTACGCCTGCCCCTCTTTCGCCTCCTGCACCGGTACAGAATCGTCGAAAGCAGGTTTCTGAGGAAAGAAGTCCGTCCGGCTCACATTTCCCGTTTTCCCCGCAATCAGATTCCAGATCAGTTCCGCCACCGCAATATCCGTTTTCGCCATGTCACTCTCCATTCCGCAGCGTCAGAAACAGGACCAGTCTCTAACGCTCCTTTTTCAGCATGACAAACATGCCCAGATTGCCCCTCTTCCCTCCGCTCGCCCGATGGGAAAACAAACGGTCCGGATTGCAGCAGGTGCACACATCCGTCACGCTGATGTGCTGCGGCTGAATGCCTGCCGAAAGACAGACCGCCTCGTTGGCCTTCCAGAGATCCAGCTGATATTTCCCGTTCCCCTTTGCAGACAGCACATCGTGAAGCCGGATGGAAAGATTCTGAAAGCCCTCCTCCGAAAAAAGCATCCGGAAGGCATCCGCCACATCTTCACTCACCTCATAGCAGTCCCGGCAGATGGAAGGTCCGATTCCCACGAGAAGATCTTCCGGCCGGCTTCCAAAGGCCTTGCGCATGGCCTCCGCCGTTCTCGCTCCCATCCCCTGTGCCGTTCCCCTCCAGCCGGAATGGGACAGTCCCACCGCACGCCGCACGGGATCCACAAACAGAAGCGGCACACAGTCCGCGTAAAAAGTAGCGAGCGCGATCCCCGGCTCATTGGTGATCAGCCCGTCCACATCGGAAAAATCCTTCGGGCGCACAACACCCTTCCCCTTATCCGCTGATGTCACCAGGCGGATGTTGGTGGTATGGGTCTGATCGGAGCAGACAATGTCCTCGGGCCTGCAGCCAAGCAGCGCGGCTGCCCGCCGGAAATTTTCCTCCACATTTTCCTTTCTGTCCCCCCGGGAAAAACTCAGATTCATGCTCCACAGATCGCCTTCACTGACGCCGCCCGCGCGCATGGTCATCAGATGGCTTACCATGCCGGTTTCGCTGATGGCCGGAAAGGTCAGATATTCCGCTCCATTTTTCCGGGAAAGCGCCATTCCCGGCCGGATTCCCGCCTTTCTTTTCAGTCCGTCCTTCTTCTCCATATTCTACCTCATATAGTCAAAAGCATTCTGATACCAGTTCACACGCTCCGCACAGACCGCGATTACGTCAAACCGTACCGGAACGCTTTCTCCATAGTGTTTCCGATATAAATAATACTTCGCCGTCCGGCAGATCCTTCGCTGCTTGGGCGTTCCAACGGCCTCCGCCGGAAGGCCCGCATCCGCATTTTTCCGGTACTTCACCTCAAAAAAGACCAGATATTCCCCGTCCCGGCCGATCAGATCGATCTCGCCCTGACGGCACCGGAAATTTCTTTCCAGGATCCGGACGCCCTTTTTCTTCAGAAAAACGGCCGCCGCTTCCTCATATGCCGCTCCGATTTCCCTTTTGTTCACTGCCGCCTCCCTTAAGCTGTGAAATGTCCGATAAAGCTCCTCCTGTGAATGGGACAGGGGCCATATTTCTTCAACGCCTCAATGTGAGCTGCCGCGCCGTAGCCCTTATGGGCGGCAAAGCCGTACTGGGGAAAAACGGCGTCATACTTTTCCATCAGCCTGTCCCTGGTGACCTTTGCAACGATACTGGCCGCCGCGATGGAGGCGCTCTTCGCATCCCCCTTGATAATCGGAACCTGTTGTATGGCAACGCCCGGTATGGTAACCGCATCGTTTAGCAGAACAGACGGCCTGACGGAAAGCTGCGAAATGGCGTCGCGCATGGCCTCGTAGGTAGCCTGCAGAATGTTGATCTCATCGATCCGCTCCGGGGAAGCGTACCCCACCCCGACAGCGACGGCCTCCTGCATGATCACCTCATACAGCTCCTCCCGCTTCTTTGCGGACAGCTTCTTGGAATCGTTCAGGTACAGGATTTCCTTTTCCGGCAGAATCACCGCCCCCGCCACCACCGGGCCTGCCAGCGGGCCTCTGCCTGCCTCGTCGATTCCGCAGACAGGACCTTTCCCGCCATATTCCCGCTCGAAGCGCTTCATTTCCCACATCCGCTCCCGCTCCTTCCAAAGAGCGTTCAGCTGCTTTTCGGCCCGTTTCAAAAGTGCCTGTACGCCTGCACGCTCATCCTCCCGGTAACGGGCCATCAGCTCCTGCAGCGCTTCTGTCTCCTGCCGTCCGGTCAGTTCTTCCTGCGCCTTTTCAAACTCTTTTCTGATCTCCTGTATGCCCATTTTCATCCCCATTTTACTGATGCTTCAGGACTCCGATTTTATTCAGAGGCCAGATGCGCACCCACGCCTTACCGACAATATCGTCTCTGTGGATGTTTCCCACGCTGGCATCCCGGCTGTCCGAGCTATTGTTACGGTTATCTCCAAGCACGAAATATTCATCCTCTCCCAGCGTGATCGGCTCCGCCGCAAGCCCCGGGAACAGAATGGGTTCCAGCCCGTAGTCCTCTTCCAGAATCTCTCCGTTGATATAAATATTTCCTTCCAGATCGATCTGTACGGTCTCTCCCGGCAGCCCGATGATCCGCTTCACATAGTAAGTATTTTCCTCATACTGAAAGGGAAATACAATAATATCGAACCGCTCGGGTTCTGAAAAATGATAGGTCAGCTTATCCATGATCAGCTGGTCTCCATGATGAAGCGTCGGTTCCATGGAGCTTCCGCTCACAGACGTCCGCTGCCCCACAAAGGTGATGATCAGCCAGGTGCCGAGAAGCACCACCAGAATATAAAGGATCGTGCTGAAAACTTCCTTCAATGCTCTTTTCATTTTGTTTCGCCTTCTTCCGTCAGTTTCTTTTCTACCGTCTCCGGCCTTTCCAGGGAAATCCGGCCCAGCCGTCCGGCGCGGAAATCCTCCATGATCAGGGCGGAGGCACGGGAAAGATCCGCCTCGCCGCCCTTTTTGATACAGCCCCGTCTCTTCGCTGCCGCCTCCAGCACCTGTACCGGGGTCAGACCGCCCTCACAGGCATAGCGCTCTGTCAGACTGTCCGGATAAAATCTTTGCAGAAATTCGATCAGACTGAGCGCCAGCTCTTCCATCACAATGATTTCATCGTTCATGGAACCGATAAAGGCAAGGTGCATACCCACCTGCTGATCCTCAAACTTCGGCCAGAGAATGCCTGGCGTATCCAGAAGCTCCAGCTCCTTATTCAGCCGGATCCACTGCTTTCCCTTCGTCACACCGGGACGGTTTCCTGTCTTCGTACAGGCCTTCCCTGCAAAAGAATTGATGAAGGTGGATTTTCCCACATTGGGGATTCCCGCCACCATTGCCCGCACAGGCCGGTTCTGAATCCCCCTCTTTCTGTCTCTCTCAATCTTCTGGCTGCAGACCTCACGCACCGCATTCTGAATCTGCTTCATGCCCTGTCCGGTCTGCGCGTTGATTTCCAGCGCCTTCACGCCCTGTCCTTCAAACCAGCTGATCCACTCCCGGTTCACTGCCGGATCCGCCAGATCGGCCTTGTTTAAAAGCACCAGCCGCGCCTTCTGTCTTCCCAGGCTGTCAATATCCGGATTCCTGCTTCCAAGCGGCATCCTGGCGTCCACCAGCTCGATGATCAGATCGATCAGCCGGATATCCTCCTGCATCGCCCGTTTCGCCTTTGTCATATGGCCCGGGTACCATTGATAATTCATTTCTACCCCTTTTCCCGCTGCCGCAGGCAGCATTTTAATCGTGCTCCTCTGTCAATGAACAAAGCCCGTGCTGCCGCTTCCCAGCTTGAACCAGGCCTCTCCCACAATATGATCCCGCAGCACCGGTCCGATATTTCCGGACCTGCTGTCCTCACTGCTGTTGCAGTTGTCTCCCATCACAAAGTACTCATTGTCCCCCAGCCGGATCTCGTTTTCCGCGATTCCGGCGTCCGCAATCAGGTCGTACGCATCCTCTGTCGCCTCTCCGTTGATGTACAGCACGCCGTCCCTGATCTGCACCGTATCTCCCGGGCAGGCCACCACACGCTTCACATAATAATGGGTGTTCTGGTTTCCGTTCGGCAGAAACACGATCACATCTCCGGCTTTGGGATTCGCCAGCATATAGGCAAACCGGTTCACCAGAACCTCCTGCCCGTTCTCCAGCTCCGGCTCCATGGAGGTTCCAACCACCCCTGTCCGAAGGCCGAACAGATAGACGATCACCACGGCCAGAAATATGGAAATGACAATTCCAAGGATATATTTCAGCACTTCGGCCAGGATGGCCGCGTTTACCTTCTTTCGCTTTCTGTAAAAGCTCAGCCCCTTATTTCTTCTCATCCTTCCCTCCATTCGGGAATCTGTCCTTTTCCGGCTGTTTTCCATTCTACCATGCCGGCAGGAAGGTTTCAATCAAAGATTCCTCATTCCGTTCATCCATCCGTCCCGACCAGACGGATTCGGTGTGAACTGCCGCCTGTGTTAGACAAAGGAAAAGGGCAGTCCAGCTCCGGACTGCCCCTCATGCCGTTTCCAATTATTTTACTAGCTCTTTTACCTTGGCCTTCTTGCCCACTCTGTTTCTCAGGTAGTTCAGCTTTGCGCGTCTTACCTTACCCTTTCTGACAAGTTCAACCTTCTCCACGTTAGGGGAATGTACAGGCCAGGTCTTCTCAACGCCTACACCGTTGGAGGTCTTTCTCACGGTGAAGGTGGCTCTGCTTCCGCCGCCCTGTACCTTGAGCACAACGCCCTCGAATACCTGGATTCTTTCACGGTTTCCTTCCTTGATCTTTCCGTATACCTTAACGGTATCGCCTACGTTGATGACGGGAACCTCTTTCTTGAGCTGTTCCTCTTCGATCGCCTTAATGATCTCGTTCATTGCTTCTCCTCCTGTTTTCATAGATGTTCTTAATACAATTCCTGTAACAGAGGACCATCTCATTATCGCAACATTAGTACTATACCACATCCCTGTCCGGGACGCAAGAACAATTTCTTCGAAATTGTTCTCAAATAATTTCTTCGAAATTTTCTCAGGGAATCGGGATTTCCTTAGGAAATCCAGTACAGCCTTCCCGGGGCCAGCTTCAGGCCCAGCTTCTTCTGAAGGCGCAGGGAGGGCTCGTTTCCATCGAAAATCTGGCAGAACGGCACCCAGCCCTTCTCCAGCTGCCGGGTGATCAGGCAGGTCTCCAGCGCTTCCCCCATCCCCCGGCGGCGGCAATCGGGAAGCACCTCCAGCATGCCCATGCTTCCCTCTGCATGTATGCCCGCAAAGGCGGCAAGCCTGCCATTTTCATCAATGCCGAACATCTCTCCCGCCTCAATGCGCTCCAACAGATACGTTCTGGAATGAACCGCATGATAGCTTTCATACACCGCGTCCACATCCTGCGGCACAAGCGGGCGTATCCGGAAATCCGCCGTACAGGCCGGGGGACGTTTTCTGGTATACACAGCCTGTATGCACTCATTCACCAGATTCCGGTGAAAACGGCGGGCGATGCTGTCCCGGAGGAAATCCTGATGCACCAGAAAAAGCAGATCCTTTTCTTCCCGCGGAATTTCAGAAAGAAGCCGCTCTCCCATGTCCTCGTCGGAAGCGGAAAGCATCCAGGCTCCGCTGGGCCTGTCATGGAGCAGAACTCCGCTTTTCTCTGCGCGGATCACATCCGCCTGGCCTCTTCTTATGACCTCCAGCATGTCCGTATGGCTCAGCCGGTCCTTTGACAGATAGGAAACAGCCCTGTCCGTCCGGCTGTATGCCTCGTACAGTTCCGGCCGCCTCTGCCTGGTTCGCTCCTCGGACTGTTCCAGCCGCCATTTTTCCACTTTGCTGTGATCTCCGGAAAGAAGGACGGGCGGCACCGGACGGTCATGCCAGATTTCCGGTCTGGTATACTGGGGATATTCCAGAAGACCGTCCTGAAAGGACTCCGTTTCCGCCGATTCCTCGTTTTTCAGGACACCTGGCACCATGCGGGAGACGGCATCGATCATCACCATGGCCGGAAGCTCTCCTCCGGTCAGTACGTAATCCCCGATGGAAACATAATCTGTAACGACTTCCTCCAGCACCCTCTCGTCAATCCCTTCATAATGGCCGCAGAGAAAGATCAGATCCTCCTCGCGGGCAAGCTCCCCGGCCATCTGCTGGGTAAAAACGGTTCCCTGAGGGGTCACGTAAATGACACGCAGCCGGGGCAGCTCCCCTTTTTCACCCGCCGCATCAGGAATTGGTGAGCCTTCTTTTGCCCTCCGCATGGCGATCCGCTCCTTCACGGCCGCACAGGCATCGTAAACGGGCTGAGCCTGCATCAGCATGCCTGCTCCGCCTCCGTATGGATAATCGTCCACCTTCTTGTGTTTATTCTCCGTATAGTCCCGGATGTTCACCGCTTCCAGCTCAATACAACCCTTTTTGGCCGCACGTCCCAGAATGCTCTCCGACAGCCCCTGTGATACCATCTCCGGGAACAGGGTCAGAACATGAAAATGCATCGCACCAGCGCCTCCTACAACAATCCGTCCAGAAGATGCACCCGCATCCATCCCTCTTCCACATTCACCTCAAGAATACATTCCCGGATTGCGGGAATCAGAAGCTGCCGTCCATCGGCAAGCCGCACGTCATAAACATCGTTCGCACCGGTCGAAATCACGTCCTGCAGGATTCCAAGCCCGCTTCCGTCCTCATTCTCCACCTGCATACCGATCAGATCCGCGATGAAATATTCATTCCGCTTCAGCCTTACGGCGTTTTTCCGGGTCACATAGAGCGTTCCTCTCCGGAGCCGTTCCACATCGTTGATATCGTCAAGCCCCTGAAATTTGAGGATAACCATCTGCTTAAAAAATTTCACGCCTTCGATCTTAAGGACGCGTTCCTCTTTTCCGGTATCCAGAATTACTTCCTTCAGCCGCCTAAACCGGTTCGGATCATCCGTTGTGGGAAAGACCTTCACTTCCCCTTTCAGCCCGTGCGTTGCCGTGATCACGCCGACCTGCAGTCTCTGTTCCATCCTCTGTCCTGCCTTTCTTTTTCTGATAAAAACAGCGGGCAACCCTTACGGGTGCGCCCGCCGGAAAGTCAGATGATTTCCACATCCACCTGTTTCTTTTCTCCCAATGCAGCCGCCTTTACGACCGCACGGATTGCCTTGGCGATCCGGCCCTGCTTGCCGATCACCTTGCCCATATCGGAGGGCGCAACGTGAAGCTCGATCGTCAGATTCCTGCCGTTCTCCTTTTCCGTAACGACCACTTCCTCAGGGTTGTCAACAAGCGCTTTTGCGATCACTTCAACCAGTTCTTTCATGGCTCCTCCTCCGCTTCCATCACAGGCGTCAGGTCTGAGAGATCCTTATTTCTCGATCCCGGCCGCCTTGAAAATCTTGCTTACTACATCAGTAGGCTGTGCGCCGTTGTTGAGCCACTTCTTTGCAAGCTCTTCGTTTACCTTGAACTCGCTGGGATTCTTGGTGGGATCATAGGTGCCGATCTCCTCGATGAATCTTCCATCTCTGGGGGATCTGGAATCCGCAACAATGATTCTGTAGAAAGGAGCCTTCTTCTGTCCCATTCTTCTTAATCTGATCTTTACTGCCATTTTTTCATACCTCCAAAATTCTTTTGAAATTATCTATTAAAAAGGAAGCCGAAACTTACCCTTTTTACCAATGCCGCCCATGCCACCCATCATGCCGGGAAGCTGCTTCATCATCTTCTGGCTCTGCTCGAACTGCTTGATAAAGCGGTTCACAACGCTGATGTCCACGCCCGCGCCCTTCGCAATCCTGTGCTTTCTGCTGGGATTTAAGAGCTTCGGGTTGCGCCGCTCCTGCGGCGTCATGGAAAGAACAATCGCTTCCATACGGGCCAGCTGTTTCTCATCCACCATGGATTCCAGCTGTGCGCTCTTTGCGCCAAGTCCGGGCATCATGCTCAAAATGGAAGAAAGGCCGCCCATGTTGCGCATCTGCTTCATGCTCTCCAGATAGTCGTCGAAATCGAATTTGCCCTTCTTCATCCGGCCGGCCATCTCTTTTCCCTTTTCCTCGTCCAGGTCCAGATTCGCCTGCGCTTTGTCGATCAGGGAAAGCACGTCGCCCATGCCAAGGATTCTTCCCGCCATCCGGTCCGGGTAGAACTGTTCCAGATCGGAAAGCTTCTCGCCCATACCCACATACAGAATGGGCTTACCGGTGACCGCCTTTACGGAAAGCGCCGCGCCGCCGCGGGTGTCTCCGTCCATCTTGGAGAGGATCACGCCGTCCACGCCCACCTTTTCATCGAATTCCTTCGCCACGTTCACCGCATCCTGACCGGTCATGGCGTCCACCACCAGAAGGGTCTGATGCACGGTGATATTTTCCTTGATCTCGATCAGCTCCTGCATCATCTCTTCATCGATGTGCAGACGGCCCGCCGTATCCAGAATCACCACGTTGTTGCCGTTCTTCGCCGCATGCTCCATGGCTGCCTTCGCAATGTCCAGCGGCCTGTGGTTTGTACCCATGGAAAAGAAATCCACATCCTGCTTCTTCGCGTTGATTTCCAGCTGTTCAATGGCCGCCGGACGGTAAATGTCGCAGGCAACCAGAAGGGATTTCTTTCCCTTCAGCTTGAACTTTCCGGCCAGCTTCGCCGCCGTGGTGGTCTTACCTGCACCCTGAAGACCGCACATCATGATCACGGTGGTTGCCTTGCCGGGCTGCATCTGAATCTCCGTCGTCTCGGAGCCCATCAGAGCGGTCATTTCCTCATTGACGATCTTGATCACCATCTGCCCCGGATTCAGGCCGTTCATCACGTCCGCGCCGATGGCGCGTTCCTCCACGGATTTGACAAACTGCTTCACCACACGGAAGTTCACGTCCGCTTCCAGAAGCGCCATCTTCACTTCCTTCATGGCAGCCTTCACGTCGCTTTCCGTCAGTCTTCCCTTGCCGCGCAGGTTCCTGAATACATTCTGAAGTTTGTCGGTCAAGCTTTCAAATGCCATACATTTTCCTTTTCAGTTACAGTTCCTCAATGATCTCTTCGGTCAACCGCCGGACTTCCTCATCATCGCAGAGTTCCCGGATCCGTTCCAGCTTCTGCCGGATCTGGCCGAAGCGCTGCATCAGGTGGAGCTTGCTCTCATATTCTTCAAGCGTTCTGTCGCACCGTTTGATCAGATCGTGGACACCCTGTCTGCTGATGCCCGCCTCCTGCGCGATCTCGCTTAAGGAAAGGTCGTTGAATACCGCGTCCTCATAGATTCTCCGCTGATGAGGCGTCAGCAGTTCGCCGTAGAAATCATACAGCAGGCCCTGCTCTACAATTTTTTCCATGTTTTCCTCCATGCCGAAGCGTTTTGCGCCAGGGCACGCGTCAGACAAACGCGGCGCACCATACGCATTCCGCGCGCCGCCTGATGTATCATACTATAGATGGGGATGGGTGTCAAGTATTTTTTCTTTACAGTGTTGGTTTCGTGTTACTACTCAGCCAGGTCTGCGCATTCACTGCGCGGACTGTGCGAAAACGATACAGCTGGAAGCATCCCGACTCCTGTATAGCGCAAGCGCTTCCTCCGCAGTCATTTTTGCAGAAGTAGCAATCACAAAGTACCCGCACAGCCGTTTGATATGATAATAAAAACAGCTACGGAAGATGTTATGCTGCAAGGTTATTAACCGCTTACATCTATATTATTCTGTCCAATCCTGTCCTGGCCAGAAACGCCTCCACAGTATCCGCCTCAATCGCCGTTCTTAACCAGACTTCCAGAAGAGAAACTTCTTTTTCCTCAAAAATACGCTCTTTCAGCTGTTCCGATACAGTCCCCTTCATTTCCAGTGCCACTATTACAGACTTCGCTCTTCCTTCTGCTCTTCCTTCTGCTCTTCCTTCTGCTCTTCCTTCTTCCCTTCCTTTTTTTACCCCGCTTCTGTATTCCGCCCGGCCAAACTTCTTCAGTTCCTCTTCCTCGTTATACTCGAAAATTGACACAG
>UQVK01000051.1 GCA_900544445.1 uncultured Lachnospiraceae bacterium | reverse complement strand
ATCTGATCCGGGAAATCTGTTCCGCGGTTCCCATTCCCGTCATCGGCGCAGGACGCATCCGCAGAATGGAGGATGTGAAAAAGCTCCTGTACGCGGGATGCAGGCAGGCCGTTCTGGATTATGACAGACCGGACAACGTGGAGCTGACGAGGGAGGTTTCCCTGAAATTCGGTCCGAACAGGCTGCTTGCCAGGATTGGAAACGAACGGGCGCTGGAAGAAGCCGCCGTCTGGCTGAAAGACCGTGTGAGCGGCGTGCTTCTGACGGATATCTCCGCCATGAAAACAGCCGTCCGGATCAGCCCGGTTCCCGTCATCGTGGTTCCGCCGGACATTTCTCTGGATAAGCTGATGGAAATCCTGAAGCTTGAAAATGTGGGCGGCATCGCCGGGAAACTGGTCAACGAAAACATCCATGAGCTGGAAGCCATCCGGAAGCTTTCTGCGGATGGCGTCGCCTCAGAGGAGGAAGAGACGTCCGCTCATGAGGACGAATGTCCGGTTCAGGCCGCCTTTACCTGGCAGGAGCTGAAGAAAAATTCCGACGGCATGGTTCCGGTCATCGTCCAGGACTGCCGGACGGATGCGGTGCTGATGCAGGCCTACATGGACGAGGAAGCCTACGAGGCCACCATACGCACTGGAAAAATGACCTATTTCAGCAGAAGCCGCGGACAGCTCTGGGTAAAGGGAGAGACCAGCGGACACTTCCAGTATGTGAAATCTCTGTACACCGACTGCGATTATGATACCATTCTGGCGAAGGTGGTTCAGATCGGCCCGGCCTGCCACACCGGCTCCTACAGCTGCTTTTTCAATGAAATTCTCTCCGCTCCGGAAGGGGACGGAGAGCTTCCCCACAATCCCGCAAAGGTTTTTGAAGAAGTCTTCGGCGTGATTCAGGACCGGAAGGAGCATCCGAAAGAAGGCTCCTATACCAACTATCTGTTTGACAAGGGAATTGACAAGATCCTCAAGAAACTGGGAGAGGAAGCAACGGAGATCGTCATCGCGGCGAAAAATCCCAATCCCAATGAAATCAAATATGAGATCTGCGACTTCCTCTATCATTTGATGGTGCTGATGGCGGAGAAGAATATTACCTGGGAAGAAATCATGGAAGAACTTGCCAAGCGCTGATTACAGAAATATGGGCTTTCATACAGAAAGGGCGAAATGTCAATTGACATTTCGTCCTTTCCTTTGTATGATGAATAACTGGAAATAGTTTTTTTTTGAACAAATGAAATTGAAAGAAATGAGGCGATACCATGAAAAAGGCACAGACAAAGGAGGCCGATCTGGGGAACGGTCCCATCGGCAGCCTTCTTTTTAAGCTGGCCCTTCCGGCCATTGTGGCCCAGATCATCAATGTCATGTACAATATGGTGGACCGTATGTACATCGGGCATATTAAGGACATCGGTCCCGACGCCCTCACCGGCGTGGGCGTTACCATGCCGCTCATCATGGCGATTTCCGCTTTCGCGGCTCTGGTGAGCATGGGCGGCGCGCCGAGAGCCTCCATCATGATGGGAAAGGGAGAGAAGGACAATGCGGAAAAAATTCTGGGAAACTGCACCACCATGCTGGTTCTCATGGCGCTGGTCCTGACCGCCGTCATCCTGATCTTCGGCCAGCCGCTGCTCCTCATGTTCGGAGCCAGTGAAAACACCATCGGCTACGCATGGGATTATATGAAAATTTATGCCATCGGCACGATTTTCGTCCAGATTTCCCTGGGACTGAACGCGTTCATCAACGCGCAGGGCTTCGCCATGACAGGTATGTGCACCGTGGCCATCGGCGCCGTCTGCAACATCATCCTGGATCCCATCTTCATTTTTGGTTTCCATATGGGCGTACAGGGCGCTGCGCTTGCAACCATCCTGTCACAGGCGGTTTCCTTCGTATGGGTTCTCGTTTTCCTCACCTCGAAGAAAAGCACCCTGCGGATCCGGGTGAAAAACCTGAAGCTTTCCGCTCCGGTCATCCTGCCCAGCATCGGACTCGGCGTTTCTCCGTTCATCATGCAGTTTACGGAAAGCGTGATTTCCGTCTGCTTTAACACCTCCCTCCAGAGATACGGCGGCGATATCGCGGTGGGCGCCATGGCAATCCTCACCAGCGTCATGCAGTTCTGCATGCTGCCCCTGCAGGGTCTGACCCAGGGCGCCCAGCCCATCATCAGCTTCAACTATGGCGCGGGCAAGCTGGAACGGGTGAAAAAGGCCTTCCGCCTGCTGCTGGCGGCATCCCTGTGCTACAGCACGCTTCTGTGGGCAATTGCCATGTTCCTTCCCCAGGCGTTCATCGCCATCTTCACCAGCGATCCGGAGCTGACCAGCTATACCGTCTGGGCCATTCGGATTTATATGGCGGCATCGCTTCTGTTTGGCATCCAGATCGCCTGCCAGCAGACCTTCATTGCCCTCGGCAATGCGGTCACATCCGTATTCCTTGCGCTCCTGCGGAAGGTCATCCTGCTGATCCCGCTGATCTTCATCCTGCCGCTGTTTCTGACCAACAAGCCCTTCGGCGTATTCCTTGCAGAGCCTGTGGCTGACACCATTGCCGTGACCGTGACAGGCCTGCTGTTCCTGCGGCAGTACAGAAAGCTCTCTGTGGGCAGCGGAAATACATCGTCAATAGAAAACGTTTAAGGGCTAAACCCTTTACATGCATACAATTCGCCTGGACAGGAATATCGGTCCAGGCGAATTCCATATGAGCCGGCCGGAAAGGTACGCTTAACATCCTTTGGATGATTCCGGAATACCTTTCCTGTCCGGCTCATATTTTTTATAAAGAAAAATGCGTATGAACGCTTCGGAGGCAGCATGCAGGACGCCAGAACCAGGCGCAGGCTGGAGCTGATGCGGCTGATCCGCGAGGAAAACCACAGCAATCAGCAGCGCATCCGTGCCAGAGAAGAAATCCTATACGGAAAGAGCGACAGCTATCAGAACGAGAATCCCTATATGAACGAAACCGGATATGACTATCCGCTGACCGCAGCGGAATATGGAGGAGGGCAGAGCAGAGGAAGCGTGTCCTCCTTCGGCATCCGTTTCCTGCTGGCTGCAATTCTGTTCGGCTTGTACTTTTACAGCAAAACACAGGGCGTGAGCGTCCTGGGGCTGAACGCCGCGCAGGTTGAAACGGCGGTGGAAGAGCAGGGAGAACAGTTGATTGACTTTATCAGTCAATTTTTATCATGATTCTATATGCCTGACTAGTTTGGTCAATCTTCTTCGCACACACTATCTCGTAAAATTACTGCGTTATCGAAAAGGATTCTCTTCTTTAAAACCTCTTCTCGCCTTTTCCAGGTATCCATGCTATACTGACGGTGAAGCAGGAAATGTGGTTTTTCTGGAAGGAAGTCTAAAAGTATGAGCAAATATTTCAATACAAACGGTTGTTGTGATCCCGGACGACATTATATGATTAATCTTTCCGCACGTCTGTATGAAGTAAAACAAATGATAGATGACGGACAATATTTTTCCATAAACCGGGCAAGACAGTATGGTAAAACCACTCTGATTCACGGCCTTGTCGATTTTCTTCGGAATGATTATGAGGTTCTGAGTCTGGATTTTCAAACGCTCAGTTTTGAGGACTTTAAAAGTGAGTCATATTTTGCTGCCGCCTTTTCCAGAGAGCTTCTGGAAGCCTCCGATCATATTCCCGATTCTGTCAGAGAAAATCTGGAAAGATTTTCTGAGGAGCCCGATCCGGCAATCACCCTGTCCATTTTATTTAAAACGCTGATCCAGTGGTGCGAGCTCTCAGAACGGAAAATCGTATTGATTATTGATGAGGTTGATTCTGCGACAAACAATCAGGTATTTCTTGATTTTCTTTCTCAGCTCCGTGCTTATTATCTGAAACGAGATCGGACGACAACCTTTCAGTCCGTTATTCTGGCCGGAGTATATGATGTAAAAAATATCAGGCGAAAAATCCGTCCGGATGAAGAACACAGAACGAACAGCCCCTGGAATATAGCGGCTGATTTTCTTGTTGATATGAGCTTTTCTGTTTCTGAAATTGCCGGAATGTTGCAGGAATACGAAGACGATCACCATACAGGAATGGACATTTCGCTTATGTCTGAATTGCTGTATGCCTCTACTTCCGGATATCCTTATCTGGTATCCCGGTTATGTAAGCTGATCGATGAAAGGGTTTCCGGCACAAAGGAATTTCCGGATAAAACCGGTGCCTGGACAAAGGCCGGTTATCTGGAAGCCGAGAAGCAGCTCCTCACAGAGCGGAATACTCTTTTTGAATCATTGGTGAATAAGCTGACCGACTATCCACAGCTTCGAACCGTACTTTACGAGCTTCTGTTTACCGGAAAGACGATCCCTTATAACCCGCTCAACCAGTATATCGATACGGCTGAAATGTTTGGTTTTGTCAAAAATAACAATGGTAATGCCGTCGTTGCCAACCGTATTTTTGAATCAATCCTGTACAATCTGTTCCTGTCTCAGGAATATATGCTCAGCTTTAATTTTAACAAAACAAAGCAGATCGGTTTGAAGGAAATTACCGTTGGAAATAAGCTTCTGATTGAAGCAGTTGTTTGATTCCCATATGACAAACAACCAGACAAAGGGTGAATGATAACATGATCGCATGAATTGCATCTTTATCCAAAAACCGGGTAATCGGAAAAGAAGGACGTATTCCATGGAAGATAAAAGGAGAGCAAAAGCGCTTCAAAGAACTTACCACCGGAAATGTGGTAATCATGGGCAGACGTTCTTATGAGGAAATCGGCAGACCCCTGCCAGGGCGTATCACCATCGTGGTTTCCTCCACGAAGGACTTTACAGGTGAAAACTGTTATACTGCACGTTCCCTGTTTGAAGCAATCCGGCTTGCGGGCGACCGCGATATATTTGTTTCCGGTGGAGCAGGGCTTTATGAAGAAGCGCTTCCAATTGCGGACAGGCTGTATATTACAGAAATCGACGATTTTTTTGATGGCGATACTTATTTCCCTGCTTTTGATGAAAAGGATTATAAAAAAGAAATCGTCGCAGAGTTTGGCGGAGATATTCCATACACCTATGTGACATATTCCAGAGACGTCAAAACAAAGCTTATCAGTTTTGATCTGGACGACACATTAATCAGAGGAATTCATTCCGTCATGCTTCCATGCATTCTAAATGACAGAGAAAAGGAGCATGCCGTCATTCAGGAACAGGAAGAAAACGGAGAGCTTGATTATGAAGCTGCAGACCACCTCAGAGCAGAACTGTTTTGGGGCCTGCCTGAAGCAGAAATAAAGAAACGCTTTCTGCAAATTGCCAGGCCTCTGGAGCACATTCCTGAAACTATCCGCTTTTTGCATAAATGGAATATAAAGTGTCTATTGATTACGGTCGGACCGATTCAGGTAGCAAAAGCGGTTTCCGAGATCTATGGATTTGACGGCTATTATGGAAGCGATTACGAAGTAAAAGATGGCATATTCACTGGAAAGATTCTGGAATATATACGTGCAGAAAATAAGATGAACTGTCTGGCTGATTTCTGTGAAAAAAATTCTATTGATCTCAATTCTTGCGTTGCAGTAGGTGATGGAGCAACGGATATTCCGTTGTTTCAATGCTGTGGGGCTTCTATCGCTTTAAATGCATCTGAGCAGGCAAAAGCGGCCGCGTCTGTTTCTCTTGAGGCAGACAGCCTTTGGGATATTCTGAAATACATAAAGTAACAGGAATAAGAATTACTATGGATAGGAAACCGATTCATGATATGACAGCAGAAGAAATTGCAGAGATCACGGAAGCCTTTACCGATTATCCCTACAAAACCGGGGAACGAGGCCTGAAAGACATCCTTGGCGGCAGAGGAAAAACAGCCAGGTATATCAATGCCTTTATACGGGCAGCGCTAAAGGCCGGATGGATTTACCCGGTGGGCGAAGGAAGGGAGGCTTTCATCGCCGTCAGGACCTCTGACCAGCGTGTTCCGGCCATGACGATGCTGAGCTTTCTTTGCAGCGTTATCCGCATTCTCGGTTTCAGGGGCGCTTTCCGGCTGATGAAACAGCTGAACAGAGAAGGCCTTTCTCTGGAGGAAAAGCTGAAAGGGGAGCGGCGGACATTTCTGAAGGTGGAAATGCTGTGCGTCAGGAAACGCTATCAAGGGCAGGGCTATATGCGAAAAGCCATAGAAACCGCATTTTCCATGGCAGAGGAGATGGGAATGCCCTGTATTCTTGATACGGACGCACAGGAAAAAATGGAAAGGTACTGCCATCTTGGTATGACTCTGGCAGGGAAAAGAAGATTTGATGAACAGACATTTTTGTATGATTTGATTCGGGAGCCGTGAAAATATTCTACTGATGAAATCGACAGTAATTCTACCCGATGTCCGGGTCGTGGACCAGAGAATAGAATGCTCCTTGCGGGGACCAAAAATGATAACAAAATTTACTCCTACACAAGATTTACACAAATACTTATATTTTGAAACGAATCGTTTAGTCGTTCGCCAGTACATATTAAATGATATTCAAGAATTATTCAAAATTATGTGCGATGTTAGAGTCCATACATACACAAAAGACAAAGACAATCCGTGGGATAAGGGACGAACAGAAGAATACATCCAGTTCATGATAGATAAAGATTTTAAAACACTGGATTGTTTTCATGGCGCTGTAATAGAGAAATTCTCAAATCAATTGATAGGATTATGTGGATTAAATCCTTATAAAAAAGAGGAACCTGAAATTGAAATCAAAATAGGTGTACCATATTGGAACAAAGGATATGCTACAGAACTCGGAAGGCAAATTATTAAGGAGTCATTTGCTGCTACAGATATCAAAGGTATTTATGGAATGGCACTACCAGAGAATATAGCATCCAGAAGAGTATTAGAGAAAATAGGAATGCAATATTTAGGTAACCAAATATTCAGAAATCATGAAGATTCATTTTACTATATTGCAAATTTGAAAGTAAACGTGAGTTTGTGATGTGGTATCTTTAACTATGGAATTGAAATTACATTCTTGTAATAGTTGGTGCAGAGAAAATCGACCAGCTTTTGATTTGCCATTTCTCTCTGCACCCATATTGCTCCCCGTAAACATTCGTTAACATAAAACGACACTTTTTGTCGGACATACGGGAAAGCTACTTCATTCTTTCCTTTCCCGCAGGCCGCAGCGCCAGCAAAACAACCCCAGCGAAAAAGAGCAGACACTGAACCGCAATGACAGACACCGGCATGGAAAACGCCGGATCCATCGTTCCCAGCGTAAGCGGCCAGGTGGCGAAGAAGCTGCCGTTTAGGATTCCCAGAGGCTCCGGCAGAGGAAGCGCCATGCAAAGAAAGGGCAGCGCCATCCACACGTAGACCAGCTTTGGACTGACCTGCCCCAGCAGCCATCCGCTTCCAAGGGCGAAGACCAGAGAGGGAAGCAGAACGGTCAGGGCGGGGAGCAGCAGTTCTTCCCAGCTATGCCAGCCAAAATACCAGGCATAGAAGACCGCCGCCTCCGCAAGGCAGGCAAGCGCCAGAAGCCCGGTTCCCGAAAGCGCCGCGGCGCACCGGATCATACCATAGCGCCGGGGCGGCACAGGCGCAGCGTCCGTGAGAACCGTTACCCGCCGCGCCTTTTCTGAGGTGAAAAAGGTCAGAAAAAACAGAGCGCCGATCCATAAAAGGGGAAACATCCTGCTCAGGTAATCCCCGAAGCTCCAGGGAGAGAAGGGAGCGGTATGGGCCACTCCCAGAATGGTCACCTGATCCAGCACCTGCCATCCAAAAAGAAGCAGGATCAGCAGAATCCCAAAAAAGAATTTGTTCCAGAGCAGTCGTTTGCATTCATACAAAAATATTTTACGCAAGGTTCAATTCCTCCTCCGTCAGCCCGCAGGCATCTAAAAATTCCTGATAAGTCAGATAAGGGTACGCAGGGTCCAGTTCCCGGTTAAACAGGCCGTTCAGGATCCGGTCCATGGCCTCCTCGCCGCCGACCAGCTGTTCGGCTTTCAGAATTTTCAGCGGCATCTCGCAGTATTGCCGCACATAGCTCAGACTGTTGGTGATCTCCAGCCGTTTTTCTTCGGGCAGCATCTCCAGGTATTCCGGGCAGCGGACATAAAAATTCAGATTGTAGTCGTCCACCGCCTTCTGCCACTGGTTCACATAATGTTCCAGCGCGTACTCCTCTCCATACAGCTGTCTGACAATGCGGTAAGTGGTGTAAACGGTCAGCCCTTCCGCGGACCAGCCATCCGTCTCATCGGAAGAATCAAACATATTTCCAAGCCCCCACCACTGATGGACCAGCTCATGGATCATGACCTCGCCGGAAGCGGCTCCCTTGCCCGCATCGCTCAGATTTTGGGCAGTAAAATCCGCCTCATCCAGCAGACTGGCTCCGTTCGCGGCATATCCGCCGCCGGAAACGCGGCTCTGAATGAGCTTGAGGGTGTTCCCGTCAGAAAAGGACAGGGCGCCGTAATGTCCGGTACAATAGTCCACCACCTCCCTGACAGCGTCCACCGCCCCTGCGGCTTCCATGACGGCCTGATGCTTTCTGCCGTAGTAAAATTCTATGGTGATGCCTCCGGCCTCAATTTCCTCCCTCACATAATCGCCCGCATATAAAATTCCGCCCGTTCCATTGGTTTCATACCGCCAGGTAATGGTACCGTCTTCGTTCTCCTTCACCCTTTCCGCTTCGCCTGTTCCGAAGGGAATCACGGTCATGGAGGCGGGCAGGGTGATTTCAACGGAAGCAGGATATCCGTTTTCCCCCGGCAGAACATTCATCAGCCGGGGAGCCAGCTCCGCGTTTTCCAGGCACAGATATTCCTCACTGACCTCGTCGCCGCCCTGCATGGTTGCCATACTCCGGCTTTCTCTGGGGAATCCGCCGTACTCGATCGTCAGCTCCATCTGTTCCCCGGCGGGAATCGTAACCTCCAGCATGGCCTCATTGTATTCCTGATAGTCGCTCACGGAGAAAGGCACGTCCACGCCGTCCGCCTGAACGGAAGAGATGGTATAACCGGGGTTAACGCCGAAGGCGGCCGTCTGCTCCTGACCGGAAGTGTTTCGGAAGTGGTAGGAAGCGCTTCCGGAAACGGTGCCCGAAGCGGTGTCCGTATACACCTGAACGGAGCGCCCGGTACAGACCAGATCCTCCGCATAGGGAATCTCATAAAAGGACATCACCGTCTGGTCCGGATTGCTGTGATCCACCATGGGCTGGGCGGCCCAGGCCGTGCAGGAACCGGCCAGAAGCAGCAGCGCCAGGGCCGGACGCCAGACGTGCCGGACGCTGCGGGCCAGCGAACCCAGCAGGCCTTTCCGGTACTGCCGGATGCAGAGCCAGGACAGGGTCCATATCCCGGCCAGCAGGCCGAGCCAGGTCAGACGCATCCAGGCCGCCGAGCGGAAAATACGGACATTGGAAAAATCATCCGACAGCGCCCATACGCAGGGATTGAGCCAGCAGAGCTGCCAGTTGTCCGCCCAGACGGTCAGGCTGAGTCCGGCAAAGGCTGCAAACAGCACCAGGGACAGATCCGTCCGCCCCGTAAACTGCCAGGCGGAAGATACGGCCAATATTCCCAGAGGAAGGGCAAGTCCCATGAACAAAAGCCAGGCAGGCACATAGTCTCCCATATCAAAGACCGCGCCAATCAGTCCCCGGCAGATGGGGAGCCACACCAGCATGGTAAGAGCCAGCATCAGCACCGATACGGCAAGCAGAGACAGAAGACGCAGAAACGCCATGGTCAGCGGGGAAACAGCCGCATCCACAAGGACATCCACCCGGCTGCGCCCGGTCCGGTCCAGCTCATACAGCGTAAGCAGACCGAACAGAATTCCGCCCGCTGCTCCGCCGGCGAGGGCCGGATTGGCCAGATACATGGAAAGCATGGTTTCCGCAGAAGCCGGTTTGTACCAGACGAGTCCCGCCACGGGGGAAACCAGCACAAGAAGCATGACGAGCCAGGTCAGGCGGCTTTTCAGAAGCCGTCCCAGCTCCGAGAAAAAGAGAAGTTTTTTCATTGTGCCGCCTCCCTTGAAATCAGATAAAGGTAAGCGTCCTCCAGCGACGGTTCCTCCGCCCGGACATAATACGGAAGGAAATCCCCAACCGCCCGGCAGCGAATCCCCTGACCGGTGTTGACCCGCGCGGTGATATGAAGCCCCTGCTCCCAAACGGCGTCCTTTTCCCAGAATACGCCCACATGGCCATCTGCCAGACGGATGAGCTGCTCCGGCGTTCCGGCGAACAGAATCTGTCCGTGGTTGATGACTACGATCTGACCGCACACGGACTGCACATCCTCAATGATATGGGTGGAGAGCAGCACCAGCCGGTCTTGAGCCATGTGGGAAAACAGGTTGCGGAAATGGATGCGCTCTTCCGGGTCCAGCCCTACCGTGGGCTCGTCGAAGATCAGAAACGGTGGATTTCCCAGCAGTGCCTGGGCGATGCCAACCCGCTGACGCTGACCGCCGGAAAGAGTGCGGATTTTTGCTTTTGCCTTTTCCGTCAGATTGACCTGACGGATCACCTCATGGATTTCCTCTTTGGGTTTGCGCAGTCCCTTGAGGGCAGCCATATAATCCAGAAACTGTGCCACGGTCAGCTCGTCAAACAGCCCAAAGTCCTGAGGCAGATAGCCCAGACCGGCCTTCAGCTGCCGTTCTCTTTTCGCAAGGGGCCGTCCATCCACCAAAATACTGCCTTCTGTGGGCAGAAGCGCCGCCACCAGCAGCTTCATCAGAGTGGATTTACCCGCGCCGTTTGGCCCGAGCAGGCCGACCAGACTGGGGGAGCGCAGGTCAAGGCTGAAATTTTTCAGCGCCTGCTTTCCATTGGGATATGTCTCACTGACATTTTGAATATTGATTTCCATATTTACCTCCGTTCCGAAACGTTTCTACCTGTTTTTTCCGGATATCAGGAAGAATAGCATGGTTCTATGGAGGAAAAATGGAGGCTGTTTGTGTTTTGTATGAAGATCAGTTTTCAGGGAAACGCACCGATGCCCTCACGCCGTCCGCCGTGTTTTCAATGGTACATTCCGCCCCATGCTGATGCAGAATCAACCGGACCAGATAAAGTCCCAGCCCGCTGCCTCCCGTGCTGCGGTTTCGGGAGCCTTCTTCCCGGTAAAATGCCTCGAACAGGCGGGGCAGTGCCTCCTCGCTGATCTGCACCCCGGTATTTTCCACGTGCAGGACAGGGCAGCCTTCCCGCACCGCACAGCGCACCCGGATTTCCGCCCCGGAGGGAGAGTAGAGGATCGCGTTGGAAAGCAGGTTACCCACTGTCTTTTCCAGCAGGGAGGCGTCTCCGTTGACGATGATTCCCGCTGTGATCCGGGACAAAAGACGCTGTGCCCGCTGTTCCATAAGATCTCTGCTGTAGTCCAGCTGCCGTTCCACAAGAGCGGACAGATTCACGGCTTCCTGTTTTGGAACCGCGCCTGTCTCCATACGCGAGATGGAAAGCATTTCCTGAATCAGGTGTTCCATCCGGCCTGTGATCTGCAGAGAGCGGAGCAGATACTTATCCCGGTTCCTGTAAACGTCCACACCCTCCAGCATGCCGGACAACTGGCCTTTCAGGATGGTTACCGGCGTTTTTAATTCGTGAGATGCGGCAGAGAAAAAAGCCATCCGTTTCCGTTCCTGCTCCCGTTCCCGTTCCACCTCACCGCGAAGCGCCTGATTGGCGGCCTCCAGTTCCTTCAGCGCGGTTGACAGCCTCCGGGCCATTTCATTCAGACTGCGGCCCAGTTCTCCGATCTCATCCCTCCGGCTGTCCCCGCATTCCCAGCCGAAGTCCAGCCTTGCCATCTTCCCGGCAATCTTGCTGAGACGGACGACAGGACGGGTAATATAACGGGAATAAAACAGAGCGCACAGAAGAGAAAAGAAGAGCAGTGCAAGCAGCAGCCAGGGAGCCATCTGCACCAGCGCCCGTACCGCCAGGTTTTCGGCTTCGATACGCGGCGTGACATAAAGGGTATAGACTTCCATCTGATCAGCGAAACGTACCTCAGCGGCTATGGCAGCCTGTTCCGACATGGTGATGGTCACCGCATCGGAGGAACCTGATTCACAGGCGGACCAGGTGACGGAGGAATCCCCTTCCGCTGTAGCGAGCGCTACTGATGTAACCGCTGACGTTTCTGCTCCATACAGAGTCTGCCCTGCAAGCACGGAACCCGTATCCACGATGCTTCCATCCGCCCCCGCAAGCACCGCGTCCGCTCCCGTGTCGCGGATGAAGTCATCCAGCAAAAGGCCGCTGTCCGCCAGATCGGTATCGGCCAGCTTTTCCACAAGCCGGTCCGTCTGACGCGTCATATCGTCGTTGATCACCGCGGTGTAGGTACTGGGAGTGGCCCATGCAATCAGTCCGAAGGTTACGGCTCCCGCTCCCAGCAGAAGAAGGACGGTGATCAGAAATATACGGATGGTCAGACTCTCAGCCAGTTTCCTTCGCAGCACGATAGCCCACCCCCCTTACCGTTTCGATATAATTTCGCTGCAGCTTATGACGGAGATTTTTGATATGGCTGTCCACCACACGCTCATCCACATAAGAATCATAGCCCCAGATTCTTAAAAGCAGCATCTCTCTGGTAAACACCCGCCCGGGGGAAGCCAGAAGAAGCTGCAGCAGTTCAAATTCCCGCGCAGTCAGATCCAGAGGACGGCCATCTAACAGCGCCTCCCTGGTATCCGGATTCACGAGCAGATCCCGGTAGCGCAGGCAGTCCGCCTGTTCCGAACCGCCGCTGCGGCGGAGAATCACACGAATTTTCTCCAGCAGAACGGGCATGGAAAAGGGCTTGGTCACATAGTCGTCAATATCCAGCCCAAAGCCGCGCAGCTGATCCGCTTCCCCATCCAGAGCCGTGAGCATTAAAACAGGAACCTGAGACTGACGCCGGATCATCTCACATACGCCGAATCCGTCGATTTTCGGAAGCATCACATCCAGCAGCACCAGGTCAAAGGGCTGCGTCTGAAACAGCGACAGCGCTTCCACGCCGTCCGCCGCCACAGCGGTTTCATATCCCGCATCCCTCAGATAAGCCCCAAGCAGCTCCTGGATATCCGGTTCGTCCTCTACGATCAGAATTTTCTTCACTTTTTCCTTTCTTCCTTCCTTTATGATCTGTTAATGTATAGGTTACTCTATTTAACCAGGTCTGCGCATTTACTGCGCAGACCGTACGAAAACGTATAGTGAAGAAGCATCCGGCCCATCGCTGCACGATAAAGCGAGTGCTGCACGATAAAGCGAGTGCTGCACGATAGGACGAGTGCTGCGATTGGAATGGTCGGATGCCGTTGCAGTTCTGCCGAAGGCAGAACTGCAACAAGTATAGCACAGGAATGTGAATTTATGATGGAGAAGCCGGAGGTTTTGTGTTATGCTTGAAAAGAAAAAGGGACGTCATTTTCTGAAGACGGAGAGAGGGACAATGATAAAAAACAAATATTTCCATGCATTGCTGATTTTTGCAAGAAATCTCCTTCTTTCTATCTCGCTCTGCCTTGCCTGCTATATCCTGATAAACGGAATGTATCTGACAGGCATCCCAGATGCCGAGAAAGTAGAGCGCGTGACCATCACATATCCGGCGACACCAGAAGGCCACCTGGAAATCACGGAAAAAGAAGACATTGAATTCGCGGTTAATCTGACCCATTTTCTGAATTATTCCATCTTTCAGAAGGCAGGGCAGGAAGAACAGCCTCTGATTACCATCACCTACCATCTGACGGACGGTAACGCCGTCTCTGTTTCCGCAAACCGGGAAACAGTCTGGTGGAAGGGAAGAGCACATGTATTAAGAAAAGAGGACCTGTTTGTCAATCTGACGGAAAACATTTTCTTTTCTGATGAGTAAACAACACAAAGCAACAGAAAAGCACTTCCAATTATTATTTTCATGACGGAGGAGAACCATGAAACGCAACGAAGCCAGACTCCATGCAGAGCTGATCCTCTGCGACATCTGTATGGAGTAATCACAGTCGCAGACATGTCGGCTCTGCCGCCTGATCGATTCATTTTCAGAAAGATCAAGGAGGAAGCCTTCATGAAATACATCAGTGCCAAAGATATTCTTCCGGACAGTCTGGTCAGGGAACTGCAGACCTACATTCAGGGCGGTTATATCTATGTCCCGACGGATGAAAAGCGGCCCAGACGCTGGGGAGAGGCGTCCGGATACCGCCGAGAGCTGGAAGAACGAAATCAGCGAATCCGGTCGGAATATCGAAACGGAAGTCCGGTTCAGACGCTGGCTGAAAAATACTGCCTGTCCGTCCACGCAATCCGGAAAATCATTTATCAAAAGTAACCGACCGAACCAGCAGATGGTCTGCTTTATGGACCGTCTGCTGATTCGTTTCGGAAGGGAGATTACTATGCTGAGACTGGAAAAAATAACTGGAAAAAACGTATGGAGCATTTTGAAGTTGAGCGTATCCCAAAACCAGGAAAGCTTTGTTGCAAGTAATGATATAAGCATGATCGAAGCGTATACAGCTATAACCGGAAATGGCTATGCCTTCCCTTTTGGAATATATGAGGATGATACGCCGGTCGGCTTTTTAATGATTGGATTTGATAAAGACGATTATTGGGATGATGCTCCATCCATAGCAAACGGGAATTATAGTCTCTGGAGATTGATGATAGACAAAAACCATCAGAAGAAAGGATATGGAAAAGAAGCGGTCAGACTCGCACTGGAATTTATAAAAACCTTCCCCTGCGGTAAGGCAGATTTCTGCTGGTTGTCCTATGAACCCGAAAATGAAGTCGCCAGCCGGTTATATCATTCATTTGGATTTACTGAAACAGGAGAAATGGATGGCAATGAGATTATTGCCGTATTGAAACTGTAATTTTCTTATCTGGGAAGTTGAGGAAACTTCGAAGAACGTATGCAATAGAAGCAGATTTTTCGCTAGATAGAAACCCACCAGCATACGCCATACCTGTCAATGACGGTGGCACAGCATTTGCTCCACGGCACCTCATGAATTGCTTCAATGACAACTCCGCCATCACGCAGGACGTTATATGCCTGAAGGACATTCTCTTTAGTCCCCATCTCAAATACGTTAAAGGTCATGGTTTCCCATTTCATTTTATGAACGAAGGCTACGTCACAGGGATTTGCAGCTTCCGCTATTGCCAGAAAGCCTTCGCCGTTAACGGATAGTTCACAATGCTCATAGGCAGTCCCGCTGTCATTTCCAATGAGAAACCTTTCTTCTGTATTTTTCATTCTCTTGCGTCACCTTCCTCCTCCGGCTTATGCTGTAAGCAAAAGAAAAAAGAGAGGAGAGAAGCAGTGAACGCGGCACAGATTACGGCGTTCCTGCAAGGCAATCATGTGTATTCGATTTGTGGTAAACAATGACGACTTAATTACCGGTTTCAATTTTGACATCGACCTGACCGTCTGGAATCATCGTGTTATTCTGGAAAAGGATCTTTTTTTCATCGGAATCCTGCGCCCGGACGGAGTGTATCATTCCTACCATGGCGTGAACCGGAACGGAAACGCAGCTACGCTGCTTTATGTTCATCCGGCCAGGAAAGCGAAACGGGCCGCTGAAAATGCACAGACTCCGGCAGGAGCCATCCAGATCTCTGATCTGACAGAACAGTTCATCAGAGGAAATCTGACCTTCGACGAGGTTTCCGGACTTCTGGAGAAAAAAGAGCTTATTTATGCTCCGGATGCTTCCATGCAGGCGCTGCTGTCTGACGCCTCCGGACGGGTGATGATCCTGGAGCCGGGGATAGGCTACCGGATTGAAAGGCGCAGATATTCCCTGCTTTCCAATTATTCCATCCTGGAGCCCGCCAGCACGAAGCCCTTTCTCGTTCCCGGAGACGACCGGTATGAGAGAGCGGAGAAGAGGCTGGAAAATGCCGACGAGCAGTTCTCTGTCAAAGACGCCCTTTCCCTGCTCCATGATGTGCGTCAGGAGGGGCTCTGGGCCACCCGGGTTTCCTTTGTATATTCCAGAAATGCCCGGACTGTAACCTGGGTGGAAAACAACCGGTTTGACCCGAGAAAGGAATACCGTTTTCCCTCCTGTGAGGCTGCCCCTGACGAGGGAGGCGTTTGTGATGCTTCGGAAAGGAGGCCGCTGTGAATCCGGGAAAAATCTATCCCCGCAGCCAGGACCGGGAAACCATTTATCTGAAGGCGGCCATTACGCGGCCTGACATCCTTGTCGGAGACTATACCATCTACAATGATTTCGTCCATGATCCCCTGGAATTTGAATCCCGAAATGTCCTTTACCATTATCCGACAAACCACGATACACTGCGGATCGGCAAATTCTGTTCTATCGCCTGCGGCGCCAGATTTCTCTTCACCAGCGCAAACCACACGCTATCCTCCCTTTCCACCTATCCCTTCCCCATCTTTTTTGAGGAATGGGGGCTGGATAAAAAGGAGATCACCTCCGCCTGGGACAACAAGGGGGACATCATCATCGGAAACGATGTGTGGATCGGCTATGAAGCCCTCATCCTGTCCGGCGTGACCATTGGAGACGGCGCAATCATCGGCGCCAGGGCGGTGGTGACAAAGGATGTCCCTCCCTATACCATTGTGGGCGGCGTTCCCGCCAGGCCTCTTCGGAAAAGATTTTCGGAAAGAACCATCGCCGGACTGCTGGATCTCAAATGGTGGGACTGGCCGGAAGAAAAAATAGCCCGCAGCATCTCCGCAATCCAGGCCGGGGATTTCGAAAAGCTTTCCGGATTTTGAAAAGATAAAAAAGAGCCGCACAGCTATGAGTACCCTGAACCGGTCATATCAAAGGCTGATAGGAACTGTCATTGAATTTTGCATTCAATGACAGTTCCTTCTTTTTATTCTATAATATTTTCAGAAAAACATGGAGGGAACAGACGATGAAAAATGATTCATATCAGCTTATCGGCGAAGTGAAGATACCGGATGACAAACGGGAACAGTTCAACAGCCATGTGCTGGAGCTGTTAAGAAAGTGCGGTATCCGCAGGACGGAAGAAATGATACTGGATGGAAAAACAGTTACGGTGGTCGATATACCAGTACCGGATGCAGAAGGAAATGTTTTTTTCAATTACTCTGTTTTCGAACAGCGTATAAGACAGATGGCTTCCTATAATATACATACCTGTCAGCTTCATGTCTCAGATATGGGCGTTCAGGAATTTGGTCTGGCCATGCTCCTGATCCGGGTGCTTCAGGAGGCCTTTTCTGAGACTCTCTGCTGTCTGACCTGTGAGAAAAAGCTGATTTCCCTGGAAGGTTACTGCGCCGCCATCCGGTATCTCCTTGGGGTTGAACTTTCTTTTCCCAATCGCGCAAGAATGTGGGATCTGCTCCTTTTGTTCCGCCGGACGGAAGGTTTTGAGTCAAACGACACAGGGACCATGATCCGGACATTTCCAGTTCAGTCCACGGTATTTATGGAAGAGCAGATGATTGCCGCGTTTAATGCAGAATCGAAGGATGGACCGCTGAAGCCTTCCGTTCCTTTTTCCGGCGCGCGGGATGATATCCGGAGCGCAACGCTGATCAGCCTTTGCTTTTATTGCTGTGAGCTCATGCGCCAACTCCTCGTTAATGCAGACGGAAAAGAAAAGCTCCTTTCTTTTCTGAAGGAGCTTGTACTTTCTGATCTGCCGGAAAGAAAGAGGGCAGCCGAAAGAAGGGATCCCTTCGGAATCCTGGCCGAAATATCCCTCTACGTCCTCCCTGTCAGTCTGCTTCACGCATATGCCTGCGCCACCGGGCAGGATTTCTGGGCTGTCTGGGAAACCATGGGTAAAGATGTCTATACCGATATCATAAGCAGGCATGAGGAAAACATGGAGGCGGAGTCTTCCGAAAAAGCATCCGTCCGTATCCCCTTTTACAAGGCGATCCGGCGGGACAATGAGGACGAATTTATGGAATTCTGGGAGGATGACAGGCCCGTTTTTTCAGAAAAACTGGAAGAAGAGCTGTCCGTCTGGAAAGAGAGGATGGGACAGATCCGGCCTCAAAAAGGATTCGAAATGGAGCCATATCTGTCGACGGTCATAAGTGAGCTTTATGAAATATGGAACTGCCGTTACGTGGACAAATCCTTTGTTACAGAATTCCTGCTCCACAGGGACAGCATCGTCTACCAGAAAGCATTGCTGCTTTTCCGAAGTATTCTGGATGCAGACGCGGTATATTTTCCTGAATTTACGCCGCATCAGGCACATGCCTGGCTGCTTGAACGTTACAGGGACAGAACCGACAGAACGATAATGAGCGCATATCAGTCTCTGCTGGTCAACCACAGACACAGAAAAGAACTCCTCGGATTCTGATCTGTTTAAAAGAAAGGACAGAAAAAAATGGGTACATTTGGCTGTTACGCTGGTAAAACAGGCGTCAGGAAAGAACAAAAAGAAATTTTTGTATCTCAGATGATGAAGCTTCTGAATTATGGCGGCATGATGGGGGTGGAAGCCGTCCAGATCTTTGGCCGGAAGCTATGGCTGCTGAAGCCTGCGGAGATCCTGCCCGGCGGGAAATTTACCTTCTGGTTCAATTATTTTGAAGACGATTTCTGGGAGGATGCATCCTTCGATGCGCACAGCTGCAGTCTCTGGTCAGATAAGATCGGCTCGGCGGAATTTAGCGACGTTATCACCGCAGCTTATTTTCTCTTCGAGATGTATGATGATGAGCCCGGATTTACTGAAATAAACGGAGATATCGTAAAAGATACCGCCTATGTTGGCTGGCTTAACCACCTTCTGAAAACGAAGTTTTCCATGAAAAAGCGGTTCCGACTGTGGGAGAATATGGAAGCATATGCGTTTGGCCGGCGGAGGGAAGGCTATGATGCGCCTGATGCCGAAGAGGTAATGAGCTCTGTTCCCACCGGATTGGAACTGTATTCCGGAGGAACGGATCTTGCCGATCTCTTTTTTATCATCCATGGGACTGAAAGCCTGAAGGAATCAGAGCTTGTTCCGGATACCTACCCGGCCGACGTTTACGGATGCAGAAAGGCGGTGGAACATTTCTTCTGCGGCAGAGACGAAGAAGAGGCAATGCAGACGCTTCGGGACCTTCTCCGGAAAGACCGGGCAGGCAGGGAAAGCTGCTCAGACCCCGACAGGAAGGAAATCGCTGAATATACGTTATTCCTTCCTGCCAGAGTCATTGTCTATCTGACTGCTGAACTCCGGCAGAAACCTTTCTGGCGCCTCTGGAAGAAGCTTTGTAATTCCGTATATCGGGACGAAATAAGAAAGAGATATGCGCCGGCATGGCTGGAGGAGCTGCGGAGAAGTACAATAGAGGCGCCGATTCCTCCGGTCAGGACCAGTGATTTTCTGCGGCAGGATGGATATTTTACCTTTTGGAATACGCCGGAGGAATTGAAAGGGCAGCCCAACTACTATATATCAGATGATGACCGTATGTACTGGTGGGACAGCACCGATGAGGTCATTATTTCGGAGGAAGCGCAACAGTGGTTAAGGGAGCTTGCGGCAGAGCACAGAGAGATCATGGAGGTCACTTCTGAAGCCCCGGAGCAGAAAAAGCTGTTTCTGGAAAACTTTATAAAAACGCTGGCAAACGCAAATGATTATTACAAAAAGATCTATCCTTTTCAAAAAATGTTCTATGAATTTATTGATCATTCCGACCGCAAAGAATATCGGGCGGCAGTTGAACTTTTCCGCAGGCTTTGCGAACGTAACAGAGAGAAAGGCAGGATCATAGAAAAAGCGCACGCAGACTGGAGCATTTCCAGCCGAAATGTTACACACAATATCGCCAGGCTGCAGCTGAAACGATATTTAAGCGTTATGGCAAATGTCAGATTAAGAGAAAAATATTTCGGTTTCTGATCTGTATGCACATTTTCTCATATTTTTTTGCGTTTTCCTTGAAAAAGCCGCTCATTTTTTGTATACTGAAAAATCAGATTTAAAGAGTTTCTGTGAGCAAATAGATGTGGAGATTGGAATGAGAAAACTTGCATTAAGCGATGAAATACTGTTATCCATCGAAAAGCCCGCCCGCTACATCGGCGGCGAGGTCAATTCGGTGATGAAGGATCCCGAAAAGGTGGCAACCCGTTTTGCCATGTGCTTCCCGGACGTGTATGAGATCGGCATGTCCCATCTCGGAATCCAGATCCTCTACGACATGTTCAACAGCTGGGATGACGTGTGGTGCGAGAGGGTCTATTCCCCCTGGGTGGATCTGGACAAAATCATGCGGGAGCGGCACATCCCGCTGTTTGCTCTGGAGAGCCAGGATCCGGTAAAGGATTTCGACTTTCTGGGAATTACCATTCAATATGAAATGTGCTACACCAACATCCTTCAGATTCTCGACCTGTCGGGGATTCCGCTCCTTTCAACAGACCGGGGAAAAGACGACCCGATCGTGATCGGCGGCGGTCCCTGCACCTACAATCCGGAACCCATTGCGGACTTTTTCGACCTTTTTTACATCGGAGAGGGCGAGACCATCTACCGGCAGCTGCTGGATCTGTATCAGGAATATAAAAAAGGCGGCTGGACCCGCCGGGAGTTTCTGATCGAGGCGGCGAAGATTCCCGGGATTTACGCGCCCTCCCTGTATGAGGTTTCCTACCATGAAGACGGAACCATCTCGTCCTTTACCCCCTCCGTGGAAGGCATTCCGGAAAAAATCGTCAAGCAGATCCAGATGGATCTGACGGATACCTATTATCCCAAAAAGCCGGTGGTTCCCTTCATGAAAATCACCCAGGACCGGGTAACCCTGGAAATTCAGAGGGGCTGTATCCGCGGCTGCCGCTTCTGTCAGGCTGGGCAGCTCTACCGGCCTGTCCGTGAGCGGAACATCGATATGCTGAAGGAATACGCGGTGGATATGCTGGAGGGCACGGGGCAGGAGGAAATCACCTTAAGCTCCTTAAGCTCCAGCGATTACTCCCATCTGGAGGAGCTGGTCACCTTCCTGATGGATACCTGCCGGGAAAAAATGGTAAACATTTCCCTTCCCTCCCTGCGCATCGACGCCTTTTCTCTGGACATCATGGGAAAGGTGCAGGATGTGAAAAAGAGCAGTCTGACCTTCGCGCCGGAGGCGGGAAGCCAGCGGCTGCGCGACGTGATCAATAAGGGGCTGACCGAGGAGGTTATCCTGAAGGGCGCCGCCATGGCCTTTGAAGGAGGCTGGACCCGGGTGAAGCTTTATTTCATGCTGGGGCTTCCCACGGAAACCGAGGAGGATATCCGCGGCATTGCCGAGCTGTGCAACAAGATCGCGGCCACCTTCTTTGAAACCGTGCCAAAGGAGAAGCGCACCGGCCAGATCCAGATCGTGGCGAGCACCTCCTTCTTCATTCCCAAGCCCTTCACCCCCTTCCAGTGGGCGGCCATGAACACGGCGGAGGAATTTCTGGACAAGGCCCGTCTCACCAGACAGGCGGTGCACGAACAGCTGAACCAGAAAAGGATCAAATACAACTGGCACGAGGCGGATGTGAGCGTGATGGAGGGCGTGTTCGCAAGAGGCGACCGCAGACTTTCCCGCGTCATCCGTATGGCTTATGAAAGAGGCTGCATCTATGATTCCTGGGGAGAGCATTTCCACAATGATATCTGGATGGACTGCTTTGAAAAGTGCGGTCTCGACGTGGACTTTTACACAACCAGGGAGCGGAGTCTTGACGAGATTTTCCCCTGGGATTTCCTGGACTGCGGCGTAACCAAAGAATTTTTGAAGAGAGAGTGGCAGCGGGCGCTTGACGGAGTGGTCACCCCCAACTGTAAGCAGCAGTGCCAGGGCTGCGGAGCGGCCCGGTTCGGCGGCGGCATCTGCTATGAAAAGCGAAACGCCGACGGCGTGATTGAAGACGGCTCCGCCCAGACGCTTCTGGAATACGCGGCCCGGCATCAGGAAGAAGGAGGCGGAGAAAGCCACAGGCTTTCTCCTGGGAATTTGCGCTAAGACGCAAATTCCTATAAT
Source organism: uncultured Lachnospiraceae bacterium (assembly GCA_900544445.1). GTDB lineage: Bacteria > Bacillota > Clostridia > Lachnospirales > Lachnospiraceae > Eisenbergiella > Eisenbergiella intestinigallinarum. Next base: position 3,532 of record UQVK01000051.1, on the reverse strand, counting down.
TGAAATGCCGCCTTACGGCGGCGGAAAAAAAGAGGTAAGTATGAAGCTTCGGATTCAGTTTTCAAAATATGGACCGCTCCGGTTCATCGGCCATCTTGACGTGATGCGCTTTTTCCAGAAGGCCATCCGGAGGGCGGAAATCGACATCGCTTATTCTTCGGGATTCAGTCCGCACCAGATCATGAGCTTTGCCTCCCCTCTGGGGCTTGGCGTGGAGAGCCGGGGAGAATATCTGGACATCCAGGTCAACGAACCGATGAAGATTCCCATGAACGCGCAGGAGATGAAGGATCGGCTGAACGCCGTCTGTGTGGAAGGAATTGAGATCGTACGGATCGTCCGCCTTCCGGAGAACGCCGGAAACGCCATGGCGAGCGTGGCGGCAGCATCCTACACCGCCGCAATGAAGCAGGACGAATCGGTCCTTAAGGCAGGCGTTTCTCTTTCGGACTTTTCCTGCCTGGAAAGTGTAATCCCCGCCTTTCTGGATCAGGAACAGATATTCATAACAAAGGAAACGAAAAAGGGCGTCTCTCAGATGGACATCCGCCCCGGCATTTTTTCTCTTTCCGTTCATGACGGGGTTCTGGAATTTCAGGTGGATGCCAGCAGTGCGGGAAACATCAAGCCTTATGCGCTGCTTGACGCGCTGCTTTCCTTTGCGGGAAAGGATACGCCGCCCTTCTGGACCGTGCAGTTTACCCGGCTGGAAACCTGGACACGCGCGGAAGCGGATGGCAGGCTGATTCCTCTGGGCGACGTGGGGGAGGCGTTCTGACCATGGTCAAAGAGGTTTCTCCTCTGAAAAAATCAAAATCGGTTCAGATTCTTCTGAAAGAAAAAAACAGGATTTTATCCCTCCTCCTTTCAGATGGCCGGCTTGCCGCGCTTTCCGCCTGGCCGGACGAAACGGGTGACGAAGGAAACGGCGCGCTGGCCGCGCGGTTGAACAGCATTTATGTGGGCAAGGTGATGAATGTGGCGAAAAATATCAATGCCGCCTTCGTGGAGCTTACAAAGGGCCAGCGCGCCTTTTTGCCCCTTTCCCATATGGAATCCGCCCGGATTCTTAACCGGAAGGCGGACGGACGGATTCTCGCCGGAGATGAGCTGCTGGTGCAGGTGGACCGGGAAGCGGTCAAGACCAAGGAGCCGGTGCTCACCACGGAGATTTCCCTGGCGGGCCGTTATGCGGTGGTTTTTCCGGGAAAGGAGAGGGGCCGCCTACAGTTTTCCGGAAAACTTGCCGAAGATGCCAGACTGCAGATCACAGAAGCCCTTGCCGCAGCGGATATCCGGGAAGACAGCCTGACTTCACGCGGCTGCAGCCTGATCGTGCGGACCAATGCCGGAGAGCTTGCGGAGGAAGGTTACGCTCCCCTGATCCGGGAAGCCCAGGCTCTGATCCGCCAGGCCGATGAATTGTGGCAGACGGCCGGCATGCGGACCTGCTACAGCTGCCTGTACCGGCCGGAGAGCGGATACCTCACCGAAATCCGGGACACGCCGCAGGAAGCATATGAGGAAATTCTCACCGACGATCCTGCCCTGTATGAGCAGATCCGCACCTGGATGGAGCATTCCTGTCCGGAAGCCCTTCCAGCCCTACGCCTGTACCAGGACAGCGCCGTCTCCCTGCCAAACCTCTACGGCCTTCCGGCGAAAATCCGGGAGGCCTGCGGAAAACGGGTATGGCTGAAAAGCGGCGGCTATCTGGTCATTGAACCCACAGAAGCGCTCACAGTCATCGACGTCAATTCCGGGAAATATACGGGTAAAAAGGGCGCGCGCGACACCTTCCGCCTGATCAACCGGGAAGCCGCCCTGGAGATCGCAAGACAGCTGCGTCTGCGCAATCTTTCCGGCATCGTCCTTGTGGATTTCATCAGCATGGAGAAAAAAGAGGACGAGAAGGAGCTTCTTCAGCTTCTTTCCACAGAGCTGAAAAATGACCCGGTCAAAGCCGTGCTGGTGGATATGACGCCCCTTGGTCTGGTGGAAATCACCCGGAAAAAGGTCCGCCGCAGCATCTACGAACAGCTCTCAGACTTCTCCGGCAGTGGGAAAAGCCTGATGGCGATTCACTCTGAAACAGATGGAGTAAAACGGGGCTGCCGGTTACCCTGTGACCAGTAACGCTCTGCAGCCGCCGGGAAAGGGAAACGATGAAACTGCTTGGCATGAAAAAACGGTTTGAAGGAAAATATCTGCACGGATACGAGCTGACCTATGAAAACCGTGCGGGCAGAGAAAAGACCTTTGAGATGGTCAGCCGCAGTCCTTTACGTGACCCTTCCGAGATCGGCACCCATGTGAGCGGCGTCACCATTGTCGCCTGGAAGAACGACAGGCTCCTTCTTCTGAAGGAATTCCGCATGAGCGTCAACCGGACCATCTACAACCTCTGTGCCGGTATGCTGGAGGAGGGAGAGAGCGTGGAGGACTGTGCCAGAAGAGAGCTGTATGAGGAAACCGGCCTGCGTGTGGCCCGTTTTCTCGACATCCTTCCCCCTTCCTATTCGGCAGTGGGCTTTTCCGATACCGCCACCTGGCTGGTGTTTCTGGAAGCGGAGGGCACACCCCGCGCAGGAGCCTCCCGTGTAGACGAAACCTGTACAGATTGCCCCCGCCTTTCTGAAAATGAAGAAATCTCCGCTGATTTTTACACCAGAGAGCAGATTGGTGAAATGCTGAAAACAGAAACCTTCAGTTCCCGTTCCCAGACCGTCGCCTGGTTTTTTAAAAACGGCGGCCTGCCGGGGGCAGGAGAAGGTTGGAGAGGCTCGAAGGCCTGAATAATCTTTCAACAGTAATATCGGATTTCCCCAAACTGGGAATACCATTTGAGGCATTCAGGATACCCCCTTCCTGAGCGAATTCCAGAATCAGATGAGCATTGTCTCTGATCAACTGTTTAAAATAATTCATCTCAGTCTCAGAATAGCCGTTTATCTCTGTCCAGGTGTATCCCGGAAGATAACAGACCGCATGATGAAAACCATCAACGGTATCCGGCGTTTCGATATAGACCTTTACCTGTCCATCGGGTTTCATCTCAGAATGGGTGATTTCCGTATCATCGTTCAGCGTTAAAAATGGATACATCATATTTTTCACATCCTTTCCCGATATTGCAAATGCTGTGTAGAGGTACATATGCGTTATTCCCTGTGCAATACTCATTCTTTTTTGCTTCTTTCCACTTATTATGAAACATAAAAAAATCTGAGTCAACGGCAAAATAAATAATTTATACAAAGGTGTTTTATGAAGGGATCGCAGGCATACAGGCTTTGACAGACGAGTCCAGTCAGGAGATAGAATCTTATTTACCCGTCAAAACTGTTCAGGCAGATAACAGCTTTCACAAAACCTTCTTATATGTTATGATGAGACTAATAAATTTCTTTCAAATGAGAAAATGTTTTTCCTGGAGAGCCAGGATCCTGTAAAGGATTTCGACTTCCTGAGAATCACCATTCAATATGAAATGCACTGCACCAACATTCTTCAGGAGGAAGCACGCATGGAT
>UQVK01000050.1 GCA_900544445.1 uncultured Lachnospiraceae bacterium | reverse complement strand
TGGAAGTCAATATGCACAACGGCTGAATATATAATCCAGGACAGGAAAGAGAGAGCAGCACTGTTTTTATACGATAGGAAATTTCATTTCCTATCGTATAAAAACCTCCGGTGGATCGCACTCGCGCGCATGATGCGTACCGCATCAGGGCGCACACTTTTTCATAATAGAATGAACATTAAGGAGCGTAAAAATATATAAAATGTATAAAGAATTAGAAAATAATAAAAAGACAGACAAACAGAAGAGAAAAAATGGTAAAGATGTATGGAGTTTTTGAAAAAATAATTATATTTTATACAAATAAACCATAAAAAAGAAATTGAAAAACCATAAAAAAATATTAAATGGTCATTTTTGCATAGAATTTATTAAAAAATGAATGGAACAGGATTGCTGTATATACGATAATGTAAGTGTTTTCATCAACAACTAAAGGCAAAATGACGAAGGAGGTTAATTATGAAAAGGAAAACGCTTCGTAAGGCGGTTGCCGTGGCTGCTGCTGCGGTGATGGCCATGGGAACGCTTGCCGGCTGCGGAAGCAGTAATACAGCAGAAAGCACAGCGGCTGCGGAAACAACTGAAAGCACGGCTTCTTCTGAAGCAGCAGAAAGCACTGCTGCAGGAGAAACGACAGAAACCGCATCCACGTCCACGGGCGGCGGAATGGACAGCTGGGAGCCGTTTGCAGAGAATGTAACCCTTCAGGTTCCTGTTTATGACAGAGGCGTGGAAGGTGTGCCGGATGTGGTAGATAACTACTGGACCCAGTGGATTCAGGAGAATTTCGGCGATCAGTGGAATATTACCGTGGAATTCGTTCCGATCACCCGGAACGATGTTATGACGGATTATGCACTGCTTGCATCTTCGGGAACGCTTCCCACCATGCTGACGGAGTTTGACTTCCCCAAGCTGGCGCAGTGGGCAAACGATGGTTATCTCACACCGATCGACATGAATGAGTTCGCATCTGTGGCGCCTACCTATTATAACAGAATGGTGGAGCAGAACCAGCTGGATTATACCGCGATCAACGGAGATACCTATTTTGTAATGGGCGAGAGCACATATTATGAGACGGCTCATACCTGGCAGGTGTTCGTTCGTATGGACTGGCTGGAGCAGGTTGGTTATGATCATGTTCCTACCACCCGTGAAGAGTATCTGGATGCCATGCAGAAGATCATGGATGCGGGTATCTGTGAACATCCCGGCGGAGGCAGCATGCTGACCGGTCTTGGTTCCGACCAGAACCACAGCTACAGAACCCTTCCTCAGGATGAAGCCGAATGGGCAATGTACGGAGACTACAACATCGTATCCCTTGGCTGGGCGCCCAACAAGGAGCTGATCCGGGATAAGAATGAGGAATACAATCTGGGAATCATGAACCCTGAATATTACGTTACCGACAGCGAGACGGAGAAAGCAAACTTCATTAACGGCGGTCAGTACGCATTCGGCGGATATATTTCCTCCAGCATGGACTGGCTGACTTCCTTCTATGAGCAGAATCCGGATGCCAAGCTGGCAATCGTGCCTGCGGCGGCAGGACTGGCAGGTTCCTACGGCGATACGGCCGCTTACCGTGCGAACAACCCGTTCGGCGTAATCGTCGGCTTCTCCTCCAGCGCTTCGGAAGATGAGATCAGGGCGGCATGGATGTATCTGGAATGGATGAGCCAGGAGGATGTGCTTCAGACGCTGCAGTGGGGTGTTGAAGGCGAAAACTATACCGTGGATGAGGATGGAAATAAGGTGAGCGTCAGCGATTACAGCGGCGACTATCAGCAGGGCTACAACAACAACGGCGACTATACGTCCGTAGTTACGAACGCGAGAATCACCGGTGATCCGGAAACGGATATCAGAAGCAGCTTCCCTCAGGATCTTCCTCAGAGCGAAGAGCTGACTCAGCAGATCATTGACTTCTACAATGATCGTGTGGAGCTTGCGGCAGAAGGAATGGCAATTGTAGACTGCCAGTTCTATACGGCGATTGAAGCGGAAAGCGATTACAGAGACACGCTCAGCTCCCTGTACACGCAGTATCGTGATGAGCTGACCATGTGCGATCCGGATGAATTCGATTCTCTCTATGATCAGAGAGCGCAGGAGTATCTGGATGCCGGATATCAGGCCATCATCGATGAGAGACTCGAAGCCTATGAAGCCGGTCAGACAACCAGGCTTGCGCAGTAAGAAAAAAGAACTGTATAAAATTAAAAAAATAGCATTGCGGCGGCAGTTCCTGCATAAGGCGGGGCTGCCGCCGCGCCTTATGATATGCAGAAAACAGCCTTGAGAAAGCCACCCCCATGTGTTAAGATTATCTGATAAGGACCTGCTTTTATGGGAAGGCGGACCGGCTGCCGGACGGCGGCCTGCTCAAAATAAAAGCGATGTCCGGAATGGGGATTTTTTGAATGGAACAGTTATCGACAGCATGGCCCGTTCTGCTGACCGCGGGCGGCATTCTTATTCTGGCTCTGGCTGCCATTTTTACGGTCAGGTTTTTCAGGAACCGCAGCCGGGGGTCGGAAATGGATGATATGGAGGGCCATGAGTTTGAATACTTCTGTGCGGATCTGCTGAAAGACAACGGGTTTGCAGAGGTGGAGGTGACGAGGGGGAGCGGAGATTACGGCGTGGACATTCTGGCCGAGAAGGATGGAATCACCTATGCGGTACAGTGCAAATGCCATACGGACCCGATTGGCATCAGGGCGGTTCAGGAAGTCTATGCGGGCCGGGATTATTATGACAGGATGGTAGGGGTGGTCATGACCAACCAGTACTTTACATCCGCAGCCGTACATGCGGCCGAAAAGCTGAAAATTCTTCTGTGGGACCGGGGATATGTGGAGGCAATGATGGAAGAGAAGGAGTGACGGCATGGCCTTTGTGGAATTTAAAAATGTGAAAAAAGTCTATCACATGGGAGAAGTGGACATCGAAGCGCTGAGAGATGTGAATTTTGAAATTGAGGAAGGAGAGTTCTGCGTAATCGTCGGGGCGTCCGGAGCGGGCAAAACGACGATCCTGAACATTCTGGGCGGGATGGACACTCTGTCGGAGGGAAGCGTCATTCTGGATGGAAAGGAGATTTCTTCCTATAACCAGAAGCAGCTCACCACCTACCGCAGATATGACATCGGCTTTGTATTCCAGTTCTACAATCTGATTCAGAACCTTACGGCGCTGGAAAACGTGGAGCTGGCCTCTCAGATTTCAAAGGAGCCTCTGGATGCGGCGGAGACGCTTAAGAAAGTGGGACTGGGGGACCGGATCGGGAACTTCCCGGCACAGCTTTCCGGCGGAGAACAGCAGAGAGTCGCCATCGCCAGAGCACTTGCGAAGAACCCCAAGCTGCTCCTGTGTGACGAGCCGACGGGGGCGCTGGATTACAACACCGGAAAGGCGGTGCTGAAGCTCCTGCAGGATACCTGCCGGAATACGGGAATGACCGTTGTGGTGATCACGCATAACCAGGCGCTGACCGCCATGGCCGACCGGATCATCCGGGTAAAAAACGGGACGGTGCAGAGCATGGAGATCAATGAACATATCACTCCGGTAGAAGAGATCGAGTGGTAAGGCCCGGATTGGAGATATCATGAAATCTACCATAATGAAAACAACATTGAGGGAGATTCGGGAGAGCCTGGGGCGTTACGTGGCGATTCTTGCCATTGTGGCGCTGGGTGTTGGGCTGTATGTGGGACTGACGGTGACGACGCCGGACATGCTGGCTGCCGGAGAAAACTATCTGGAAGAAAATAAACTGTACGACCTGCGGCTGGTTTCCACCATCGGTTATGATGATGAAGCGGTGGAGACGCTGAATGAACAGGACGGGGTGCAGATCGCCGAAGGGGAGATCTATACGGATTTTCTTGCGGTGGAGGAAAACGGTGAAGAGAGCGTGCTTCGCGCCCATTCCATGCTGTGGAAGCTGAACCAGACCGTGGTGACGGCCGGGAGAAAGCCCACAGCCGGAAATGAATGCATGGTGGATGCGCAGGCTTACGGAAAGGATGCGCTGGGTACGACGATCCGGGTATCGGAGAATAACGATGAGGATACGGCGGATATGTTCCGCTATACGGAATATACCATTGTCGGGCTGTGCAATTCCTCCTACTATGTCAACTATGAGCGCGGAACGACGTCGCTCGGAAGCGGAAGGCTGAAGGGCTTTGTCTACATTCCGAAGGACGGCTTCAACACGGATTACTATACGGATATCTATGTATTTCTGGAAGACCGGTACGAGCTGTACAGCCAGGAATACGACGATGCGGTGGATGCGGCCGTGGACTGGGTGGAGCCGCTGGCAGAAGATCTGGCGCAGGAGCGTTATCTGACCCTGAAGGAGGACGCCCAGTGGCAGATCGAGGACGGCGAACGGCAGCTTGCCGAAAACCGGGCGGAAGCGGAGTCCGAATTTGCGGACGCCAGGCAGGAACTGGAGGACGCGGAACAGGAAATCGCGGACGGACAGCAGGAGATCGACGATGGCTGGGCGGAGATCGCGGACGCCAGACAGGAGATCGAGGATAACCGGGCGACTTTGGCGGAGTCCAGACAGGAGCTGGAGGACGGGCAGACGGAACTTGCGGATGGAGAGTCTGAGCTTGCAGACCAGCGGACTGCTGCGGCTGATCTGGACGACGAGGACGAAAGAGAAAATATGGAGGCCGGTCTGGATCTGGCAGAAGCACAGCTTCGCGGAAACGAGGCACAGCTGGAGGCCGGACTGGGACTTGCCAACATGGGCCAGGCACAGCTGGAGGCCGGGGAGGATCAGATCGCCCGGAACGAGGAACGGCTGCGAGAGGCGGAAGCGGATCTGGCGGATGCCAGAGAAGAGCTGGACGACGGCTGGGCGGAATATGAGGAAAACCTGCAGAGCTTTGAAGAACAGATGGCAGAGGCGGAAGCGGATCTGGAGGACGCCAGGCAGGAACTCGCTGATCTTAAGGAGCCGGATACCTATGTCCTTACCAGGGATGAAAATATCGGTTATGCCTGTTACGAAAGCGATTCCAGCATTGTCAAAGGAATCGCGGGCGTATTTCCGGTATTCTTTTTCCTGGTGGCGGCGCTGGTCTGCATGACCACCATGGCCCGTATGGTGGAGGAGCAGAGAACCCAGATCGGCGTGCTGAAGGCGCTGGGCTATGGAAAGGGACGGATCATGGGAAAATATCTGTTCTACTCCGGGAGCGCTGCCCTGATCGGCTGTCTGATCGGCTTCTTTGTGGGATCCTGGCTGTTCCCCACGGTGATCTGGTTTGCCTATGGGATCATGTACCAGATGGGAGATTTCGTGATTCTGCTGGACTGGCGGCTGGCGGCGGTGTCGCTCGCGGTTGCCATTCTGTGTTCCATGGGAACCACCTGGGCCACCTGCCGGTATGAGCTTTCCGATGTGGCCGCGCAGCTCATGCGGCCGAAGGCGCCCAAGAGCGGCAAACGCATTTTCCTGGAGAAAATTCCTTTTCTATGGAATCATATGTCGTTTCTGGTCAAGGTATCGGCAAGAAACATTTTTCGTTATAAACAGCGTTTTTTCATGATGGTGTTCGGAATCGGCGGCTGTACGGCCCTGCTGCTGACGGGGTTCGGCGTCAAGGATTCCATCAGCGGCATCATCGATAATCAGTATGGGGAAATCCAGATCAACGATCTCAATGTGACCTTCAGCGATGCCTATGCGCAGGAGGATCGGACGGAATACGAGGAGGTCATGGGACAGATTGCGGAAGGATATACCATTTCCTATGAAGAGAGCGCCGATCTGCTGCATGAGGATGAAACGGAGTCCGTAACGCTTGTCGTGCCTCAGAAACCGGAGGAGATGGGGGCTTATCTGGATCTTCATACGGAAAGCGGAGAGTCCATTCCCTGGCCGGGAGAAGGGGAAACGGTACTCACCGCGAAGCTCGCGGAAAAGAGCGGACTGAGCGTGGGCGATGAAGCGGTTCTGGAGGATGAGGATGGGAACAGCCTGACGGTTACGGTTTCCGGAATCAGTGAAAACTATATCTATAATTATGCGTATCTTTCTCCGGAAACCTGGACGGCACAGACCGGAGAGGAGCCGGAATATCAGACCTCCTATATAAATATGAAGGAGGGACAGGATATCCACGAGGCTTCCGCCGCCATCATGAACTGCGATGGAATTGCCAGCGTGACGGCCTATGAAGACATGCGCACCCGTTTTGGCAGCATGATGGAAAGCATGGACTATGTGGTGCTTGTGATCATCGTCTGTGCCGGCGCGCTCGCCTTCATCGTGCTGTACAACCTGACGAATATCAATATCACCGAAAGGCTTCGGGAAATCGCGACGATTAAGGTGCTGGGCTTTTACCGGAACGAGACGGCGAGTTATGTGTTCCGGGAGAACCTGATTCTGACGGGGCTGGGAATTCTGGCCGGACTGGTCATGGGAAAATATCTGCACAGCTTCGTCATGTCTCAGATTGACATTGATATGATCACATTTGACGTACACATTGCCCCGATGAGCATTCTTTACAGCATCATACTGACATTTGTGTTCGCGGTGTTCGTCTGCGGAGTGATGAACAGAAAGCTGGATGCCATCAATATGGCGGAATCCATGAAATCCATTGAATAAAATGAGAAAAAGGCCGCCTGCAGGCGGAAGCGCGAACCGGGAGTTCGCGCTGAAGGAGGAACGGAATGGATATCAATGAAACGCTCAATGAAGTGCTGGTAAAGCTGTTCCGTGATATCAATACAATTGAGGAAAGGGCGATCCGGACGGAAGAATACCGGGATATGACCGCAAACGATATGCATGTGATTGAGGCCATCGGAACCGGAGAGCCCAAAAACATGACCACTGTGGCAAAGCTTCTGTCCGTCACTACGGGAACGCTGACCATTTCCATGAACTCTCTGGTGAAGAAAGGATATGTTCAGCGTGTGCGCAGCGAGGAGGACCGTCGTGTGGTGCTGGTATCCCTGACGGAAAAGGGAAAGAGGGCTTTTGACCACCACAAACGCTTTCATGACGAGATGATCCGTCAGGTCCTCAAAGGACTTGACGGGGAGGAGCAGGAGATTCTCCGAAAAGCGCTCCTGAACCTGATGGACTTTTTTGAAAAGAGGAAGGGATGAGCCGCCGCGCTTTTGCGGCGGACGGATATTCCCGCAGAAGCGGAAAAACAGCCCGTGTTCATCCCTGCTCTGGCTGCGCTTCCAGGCGCTGTACATCCAGGCTCTGTGTCCCCGGACGCTGCGCCTGCAGTCGGTTTTCCAGATTCGTAAAATCAGAAGGCCCCGTCTGCAGAAGGAAGGTATGAAAGCGCAGATCGGAATACTGATCCTTCCACAGTTCCTGCGCTTCTTCCTTCAGAGAAAGGATTTCCAGATAACTGAGATAATACTTTAAGTAGGTGGTTGGCTCCCTGCGGATATAGTCATAAATGGCATCTGCTGTCGCGGTGTCGGAAATGCCAAAGGCGGCCAGAGAGCGGAAGACATCCTCCCGATCGGCGCCATAATAATGGATGGACAGATCCAGAAGACAGTAGAGGTTGATCTGAAGGTTCCGCTCCAGACACAGAAGCTGGACGAGAACCTGATCGGCTTCGGAGCCGCCGTTTTCCAGAAGCACCTCTGCGGCGTAGCCATAGGAAAGATTTTCCACATAATAGGCCCAGCCCTCCACAAAACCGCTGAAGGAAAGGACGCCCCGCACCGGATTATCGGTTATGGAATTCTCATAAAGCCGGCTGTAAACGGTCTGATACAGATGGCCCGGATAGCCCTCATGAGCCAGCGTTGTATAGAGCTCCAGGCCGGTTCTGGTGGAAGCCGGGTTGATATAAATCACATTTTCACTCAGAGCATCCAGCGGAGGTGTCAGATAGAATGCGGGTGAGGTATAGCTCTGCAGGCTTTCGGAAACTGTCCTGACAGTACAGGAGACAGGCGTATCAGTGAGCGCGGAAAGCGGGGGAAAGTCATCCTGCATGCGCTGTTGCAGATCCGTCAGAATTTCCTGTGCATCCTCAATGGGAAACGGAAACAGGGTGGAGGCGTAGTCCGGCGTATGCCCGGTAAGCTGCCGGTAGCGGCCGGAAAGCTCCTGAAGCTCCTGCATGTCAGCCTGAAGCTGTTCGGAAAGAAGGCGCGTGATTTCCTCCGGCGTTCTGGAAGATCCCGTATTGCGTTTCAGCAGACAGGTATAATAAACGATTCCGCCGGAAACCCGTCCAAGCCCTCCTTCATACAGTCCGCTTCCGGAAAGAAGAAAAATGGTGTCTCCCAGCGATTCATAGGCAGGCGCGGCCACCGTTTTTAACAGCCTGTCATTTTCTGAAACATATTTCTCCCGTTCTTCCCCATCCACTTTTCCCATTTCTATCAGCTGGTCCAGCCGCTCTGTAAAGGTGGTCTGCAGAAAATGCGTTCCGCCCTCCAGCAGCGTTTCATCCAGAATGGCATCGCACTGCCTTACCACTTCGGCCGCATCCTCTTCGGTCATGAAAAGTCCTGCGGCGGCCTTTTCTTTTTCATATTCTCCCAGACTTTCCAGATAAAGCGGAATGCTCTCCAGAATTTCCAGATAATCCTCCAGATCCTCCCTGCTCCGGAAGGCATATTCTGCCAGAAGTACAGGGAGTTCTATATGCATGCCTGAGGTTGGAGACAGCGGTTCTTCAAAATACTCGCACTGCGCTCCGGCCAGTTCATTTTCCAGCCAGGAAGTCAAAAGAGACAGGGTATAGGCATCCTGTTCATCCAGCTTTTCCGGATCAATTTTCCAGAGAGCGGTGAGCAGATTCTCCATGACAGCCGCGCCTGCCTGCCTTTCCGGCCTGGAATAGACAGGAAGCGTGGCCGGAGAAGGGCCTTCCAGCCAGGGGGATGGATCGGCCAGCGTATAGTGAAGGCTCAGACTGTCTCCGGTCAGAGAAGACGTGAAAAAATTTTCCGTCACCTGCCGAAAGCGCCTGACATCGCTGTTCAGAAAAAAATAAAGAAATACGGCGGCAAAGCCGAGAAAAAAGATGGCAGTAAACAGACAGGGGAATTTCTTTTTCAATCGAATGTCCTGATGCGCTTTTTTATCAGTTTATGAAGGGAAATGAGTAGGAATGACAGAGAAAAAATCAACAAATATGTAGTAACGAATATAAAATATCGAATTATTGACAACTTTGTGAAATGATTGTATGATATCCATAACTACATGGCAAAAATTGGTTTATTTGACCATAAGTTTGACCGGGATGAATCAATTTTTCAAGACTATGGAGGCAGAGGGTTGATGAAAAGAGTAAAAAGATGGAAAAAAATTGTCGTAATGCTACTGATTATGGGCATGTTTCTGGAAAACACGGGTGTCTCGATGGCAGCCGGAATTTCAGAGAATGCGGTAACGGAAGAAACGGAAACTCCGTCAGCAGAAACTCCGCCGTCGGAGACGCCGGGAAGCGAGACTCCATCGGAAGAGACATCGGAAGCGGAGTCCCCGTCTGAGGAGACATCGGAAGCGGAGTCCCCGTCTGAGGAGACATCGGAAGCGGAGCCTCCGACGGAAGAGACCGGAACCGGAACAGAAACCGGAACGGAGACCGGAACAGAAACAGAAACCGGTACAGAGACGGAAACAGGAACAGAAACGGAAACGGAGACCGGAACAGAAACAGAAACCGGTACAGAGACGGAAACAGGAACAGAAACCGAAACGGAGACGGAAACGGAAACCGAAACGGAGACGGAAACCGAAACCGAAACGGAAACCGAAATGGAGACAGAGACAGAGACAGAAACCGCCGGAACCGGTGAGCAGGTGCTTGTGGATGAAGCGAGCGGGATCAGACTGACCTTCAAAGACGGCGCTTTTCCGGAAGGCGCGGCGCTGACCGTAACGGAGAAGGCGGAAGGGGAATACCCGGAAGGCGCTTTGAGCGCAATAGAAGAAAAGCTGGAGCAGGAAGGAAGAATGCTTGAAAACTTTGTGCTCTATGATATTGACCTGGGCGGAGCCGAAATAAACGGCAGCGTTGAGGTTGGACTTCCTGTACCCGGAGACTGGGATGGGATCATTGACGCCTGGTACATAGACGAATCAGGGGCTGTCACCTATATGGAGGGGGAGATTGCAGAGGATTCCTATGTCTTTTCTACGGACCACTTCAGTCTGTATGGGTTGAGCTGCAGCAGGGAAGGAAGAAAAGCGAACCGGCTGGTCAGAAACGATTATGGAAGCTTCGCTGATATGGCAGAGGCTTATTATGGGGAAAATGCGACCGATCCTCAGGCTGTAGGAAGCGTGAGCGTCAGCCGTTATGATGATCTTGGAAATGAACTTCGTGCCGGAGAGAAGCTTACGCTCAGGATATCCTATAATCTGGAAGCAGCGCCCACTTTCGATTATGGGAACGGCGCTCTGCCGCTCTTTGATTTCTATAAAGATACAAAAATAAAAATAAAACTGCCGGAGGGAATATCCATTACCAAACAGGATGGCGATGGAACTCTGTCAGGGGTCGGAAGCTATGCGGAAGATCCTGAAAATCCGGGGACCTGGATTCTGACTCTGGAATATGACAGCATCAGTGCGCAGTCCGGCAGAAATGGTTCCTTTTCCGTAAATTTACTGCTTGAGGGGAACGGTACGCTTGAAATCGGGAAAACATTCTCGTTTGATAACGACATGGTGTCCCTGGAAACAACCTTCACCGTGCTGGATAAATCGACGGATCCTTATACGGACGGGAAGTCCTATACCAAAGAGGAGACGGGAAGCAGTGAAATTGACGCAGTGAAAACGGTTTCCGATGATGAGTGGACATTATCCAAGAGCTATATATCACCATATGATGTTTCAGCGGATGGCGCATCTGTGACCGTCCGTTTCCGGATTGCAGTTGGCCTGCGGGGAGAGGATGGCAGTGTGATTTCAGATCCGCAGACATATGGACGTAACGGGCGGGTACCCTTTGAAGCCATTTCATTAACAGAGAACCTGCAGGTAACGAACAGGGAAGGAGAGGAGATTCATCCTGACAGTATTACTGTAACGCCTCAATTTGGCAGTCAAACCGGAACGACGTTTACAGAAGGACAAGCTGTGACGATCCAGACGGATACCTGCGGGGCGCACAATATATCGGGAGTGGATGCCTCTGCCCCTTATTATTCCGTTTATCTGGTGGATGTGGTGTATCCTTATGAGGATTTTATCGCCGATTATTCGGATAAAAATCAGGAACCGCTTACGGTAAACAATGAAGCGGTTTTAAACTATCAGTTAAAGGGTGGAAGCAGCAAGACGCAATCCGCAGAAGCGGAAGCGGAGGTAGGAGAAGTGACCAAACCGGCCGCTCTTACCGTGGAAAAGTACATTACGGATGCGGGAGGAAACTCTTCCAAGCTTTATGCCGGCTCAGGATGGAACCCGGTATCCGGCGCTGCGGTTTTTTCCATTCAGGGAGAAGGGGGAAAGTCCGTTACTCTGTATACGCAGAATGCGGACGGTACCTATACGAAGATTGAGTCAGACGGTAAAGTGAAGATTGATCCGAAGGATACCTCTTCCGCCGCCAATGTGGGAACAGATGGAACCATTACGGTTTATCTGGATCCGGGAACCTATACGGTGACAGAGACTGGGGTGCCTTCGCATACGAAAGGTCTCACCCCGGCAGCTGAGGTTGTCCTGACTGCCGGAAATACCAGTACGGTGCGCTTCTACAATCAGGAACTTCTGAATGCGGTCATTGTGCAAAAGACCGGTAAAGAGGATGGAAGCACCAGTGCTCTGGAGGGAGCGGAATTCGGGCTGTACAAAGATGCAGCGTGTAAGAATTTGATCGAATCAAAAGAGACGGGCAGCGACGGGCAGGCCGTCTTCGACAGACTGGAGCCTGGCACCTACTATGTCAGAGAGATCAGCGCGCCTGAGGGTTATATTGCAGATTTGCAGATTTATACGGCGAAAGTATCCGAAAATCAGCCCGTTACGATTACAAGCGTAAATGTGCATAACAGCGCTTATGTCAGACTTCAGAAGAAGTATTACTATGTCACGGGTGGTGTGTATCAGAATGTTAACACAAACTATCAGGAATTTAACGGCTGTTTTGAGCTTCAGAAGAAGGAGGGAGGCAGCTGGACGTCTGTTAGTACAGGGCTCAGTCTGACACCGGAGGGAAACTGGACCAACAACAGTGGACTTCCCGTATATGACGACTCCGGCGAACCGATTATCTATCGGTTTAAGGAGACGCTGCCGGAGGGCTGGCACGCCGGAACAGACTTTGTGGAAAAGGTGGAAGGGGAGGATAGAGTTGTTTATTCCGGGGAATTTACGTTGACAGAACAGATAGGAAAAGGGACCGGCGGCGCAAAGGAGATTACGATAAACAACGACCGCAACGGTAGCTTTACGCTCACCAAGAAATTTTATAAAGCGGATAGTACAGGAATAGTGGAGGATAAACTACAGGAGGCTTCCTTCCAGCTTTACCGGCAAGCGGGAGAAAACGGTGAGATTCATCTGTATGATGATACGGTTTATACAACGGGAGAGACAGGAAGCTTTACCGTCCGCGATCTGCCCAGAGAAACATCGAGAGGAATACCGTATTTCTATTACTGGGTAGAAACAGACAGGGAGGATGACTACCGGCTTGCGGACACAGTTTCCATTACAGTGGACGGAAAAACCCTGCAGGCCCTTGGACCCTACACCTTTGCCAAAGTGGGTGAAGGAGAGGTTAATCTGTCCCAGGAAATCATTGCCCGGAACATTCAGCAGAAGGTTCCGGTGGTGGTAAAGAAGGTTCAGGAGGGAACGCAGAAGTTTGTTGACGGGGCTGCTTTCAGCGTCTATCGTAAAAGCACAGAAAGTGGACCGGAAACGGCGGTTCGGGAAGATATTTCCATAGAAAATGCGAATGGCGCACTTCTGCTTCTGGAGCCGGGGTACATTTACCGGTTTGAAGAAACGACGGTTCCGAAGGGTTATCAGGACGTAACGGATAAGAAGGATCTGACGCTGGATCTTACGGATATAGAAACGGTGGATGAGAATACGCAGGAGTATGCCGTCACGCTGGAGAACCGTCCGGATCCTTCCATTACCGTGGAGAAAACCAGACTGAGCACGGCGGGGACTTCTTTTGTTACGCTGGACGGTGTGGAATTTGAAATTTACACAAAAGAGAATGATAATTTCGTCCGGGCCAAAGGATATGACGGAGAGGCGCTGTCGCTGAAGTCAGGCAGCAGGGTGCAGCTTCCGGCAGGAACCTATTATCTGCGGGAGGTGGTGCCGGATGGAAATCCCAATCAGGTCTTGGATCCGGAGGAGTTTTTCGATCTCTACAAAGAGTTGTGTGATGAGAAGATCGGACCGGAGAAGGACAGAGAAGGAAAGGTTTATTTCGGTCCCTATACAGTAACAGAAGAGGAAGAAACCTGGGATCTGGGAGAGATTCCGAACTATTCCGAACTGGGCCGGGCCGTTGTGACCAAGACGGCAGCGGACAGGAATAGCGGGCTCGGAGGCGCTGTATTAAAGATTTACCGGAAGGACAGCGAGGGAAAAGAGATCCCTCTCGGAATGAACGGAACAGACCTCACCGTGACCAGCGGAATAAACGGACAGGCCGTCGTCACGGGTCTGCCCATCTATGATGAGGATGGAAGCAAATACACCTACTATGTGAAGGAGACGGAAGCGCCTTCCGGCTATTATGTGAGCGACACGGAGCTGTCCTTTACGCTCAGCGCGGGAGAAACGGTCTCGGTAGGGATGGATGGCAAGCCGCTTGTAATTGTGAATCAGCCGGAAACCAGCCTGACGATCCATAAGGAATATTATAATGCCTGGGAATACCAGTTCACGAATAAAAGCTATCGGCTGCCGGGAACGGTGATCGCGCTTTACCGGTGGAACGAGGACACACAGGTCTATGATCTTATGGAAACGGGAACCACGGATTCCACAGGCGCAGTGACCTTTGACGGCCTGACCCAGGAGGATACCTATGTTGCTGTGGAAGTCTGCGTCCCGGATGAGGAGGCCTATGAGTACCTGGAGCCGAAATGGGGTTCCTATCTGAAGAGGAATTATGCCGGAGCGGAGGATACGCTTCCGCAGACCCTGACAAAGGAGGAACTGGGAAAATATTATTATGTTACCAAGAAAGCGGCTTCCGGTGATCCGGCTCAGGGACAGACGGAGACCATGACCAATATCGAAAGCTGGACGCAGCTGCATGTTCTCAAGTATAAGTATCAGACGGAAGAGGACAGGAAAAATGATAAGAAGACCCCTGCCAATCATGCGAAATTCGTCCTGTACCAGCAGATTCTTCCTGACGGGGCGGGGACAGAGCTTTCCTTCGCAGAGAAAAACTGTACAGAGATCGGAAGCTACAGCAGCGGTACGCTCTATGATGAAGACGGCGTCAGACAGGACGGCTGGTTTGCCACCGATATTCTGAAGGTGAGAGAAAATGTGGTTTACTGGCTGGTGGAAACCGAGGGCGGCCCCAGCGCGGAAATCAAGCCGGAAAATCAGATCATTCTGATCAGACCGGAAGGAAGTGCGTATACCAACAATACGAAAAATACGCTGAACGGTGCAGACGGCAGTGTGGTATGTACGGGGGTTGAAACGTATCACAGAAATGCAATCACTTCCATGGAGGTAGAGAACGATCCGCCCAAGGGCGAGGGAGAGCTTCGCTATGCGTCGGTCCGCATTGCCAAATGGGCGGGAGCCTATGATCCGGACAGCGGAGATCGGACGGAAAAGTATACTCCTCTCGGAAATGTGAAATTTGACCTCTGGCTTGCGGATCAAAACGGCAATCTGGTGGAAAAGCTGGATGTGCTGACAGTTGGCCTGGATAACACGGAGAATCCAGAAAATCTGACAGCCTGGGCGGCGTCGGAATCCTTTGATTTTGATGTGCTGAAGGATACCTATGGAGAGAGGAATCAGGGGGAAGAGGACATCATCTGGCTGGATGAGGAGACCAATATCGGCTATGCCCGTGTGGCTATAGTGGAGAGTTCTGCGCCAACAGGCTACATTGCGGACACGGATACCTACTATATGCTCATGTGCTTTGCGCCGAAGGAAGCGGACGAACCTTATTCGGAAACCTTCAATGATGCCTATTACATAAAGACAGCGGAGGAGAAGGTCCCGCTCGCCTCTGAGCAGCAGGGGATCGTGTGGGCAGTAGATGCCAATGATGTGGACGGAAAACCCATAAAAAGCATAGCAGATGTGGAGGGAGTAGATGACAGATACCGTCTGGTCAACTGGCCCACGGATAATTTCGCGGTGACAGTGCGCAAATATGGTTATCAGCCTGTCGAGGAAACCTTAAACATGACCTCCCGGGAGCTGGATTCCTATTTTGAAAGTCATTCCGGAAGAGTGACCCTTTCCGGCGTCCGGATGAAGCTGCAGCGTTATGATTCTAAGCGGAAGCAATGGAGAGATTATGATTATAACAGCCTTACCTATGAAGGAAACGCATCTTTTACGACAAACAGCGCGGGCAGTTTTTCCTTCCCGAATGGGCTGAACATTGGCTGGTACCGGATCATTGAGCTGAACGGTGATGCGGATTACGAAAATATTTATACGGGAAAAGCGCTGAATGGAGGAGCGGATATCCGCAATGCGGCAGCACTGTATTTTGATGTGAGCAGTGAAAACCTGAATCTGAGCATGTACAATCCGGCAAAGCTGTCCCTGGAGCTGGAGAAGACGGATATGGACGAGACGGCGGTGAAGGGAGCGACATTTACCCTGACCTCCGGAAATACGGTTCTGGAGGGCGAGCCTACGGGAGAAGACGGCAGTACGGTGATCTCCGGTATCGGAACAGGGACGTGGAAGCTGACGGAAAGCGTATCGGGATATTCCGATGATTATTTTACGAAATATTTTGAAGACAGCTATCCGGAAGAAAAATACCCCGGCCTTTCTGCCCTCGTGGGAAGCGGACTGTCTCTGGGGTATACGACCGCGCTTACAACAGAGGAAAACGGTCTTCCCGATGTTGTAATCACGGAGATCACAGATTTCGGAGATTACGGGCTGACCGGAACGGCTTCTCTGACGATTCGGAACCCGAAGCTGGTCTCTCTGACCGTCAGGAAGATTGATGAGGATCAGAAAAATGGGGAAGTTCCTCTGTCCGGCGCAGTATTTCAGGTGGAATATCAGCCCTTTGCATCGATTCAGGGATCCCAGACGGCTGGGGACAGCTGGACGGTTGTAAAGGACGGATCCGGAAAAGCACAATTTACGACTGGAGCGGAGGGAACCTTTACCCTTTCCGGGCAGCAGCCTGGCATCTATCGGATTACGGAGCTACAGGCGCCGTCCGGTTATGAAAAGATAGAAAATGAAACGGTAATGCTTGTGGCTCTGACTGGCGGTCTGGATATTACAGAAGTAAAAACCGCGGATAGCACTACCATTCCGGTATCTGAAAAGGAGACGGAGGCAGAGCTTACCTTTGAAAACCGTAAGCTGACATCCCTTGAGATATCCAAGGAACTGACCGGTCTGCCGCTTCCGAAAGGAACCTCGAAATCCTTTACCTTTACATTATACGAAAGCGAGACAGCAGAAAAAGCGGCGGGAACGGGAATTGTTCGAATAAACGTAGGGAATGACGGGACCGTTACGATGACACCGGCGGAAATCGGCGGACTCTCACAGGGGAAAACCTATTATCTGGAGGAAAGTTCCTTTGATACACAGGAATTTGTCCTGACCGGTGCGAAGGATACCCAAACGGGTGCAGACCTGAAAGAAATACAGGGTGGAGCCGGAGGCGGCAGACGTCTCTTCAAAGTGACCATTCCTTCGGACGGCAGTCAGGCCGAAGTGACGGTAACGAATCAGTCCCTTTATGCGCAGTTTACCTTATTGAAGGTAAACGGGGACAATGGATCGCCGCTTTCCGAGGCAGAATTTGAGGTGTACCGACTGGAAAACGAAGGAATGCCGGAGGAAACGAAAACAAAGCTGACGGGCGATGAGATTCAGTGGACCATAGAAGGAGTAAACGGCGAATATCAGGCGAGGATCCTTCTGGACGACGTGAACGGAGAAACCTTCCTGATCCATGAGACGAAGGCTCCGGAGGGTTATCTCCTTCCGGAGGAGGATACGGGCGATGTGAGAATTGAACTGAAGCCGGGAGACGACAAGAAGCATGGAGTATGGACTTCAGGACAATCGGATGAGGCGCTGAGAAATGAGTTGGTGGTGCCCAACTATAACGGGGCGAGCGTAAAGCTGACCAAGTACAATAATGTCAGAGAGAGTCTGGCGCACGATCCCCTTGACGGGGTGACCTTTGCCGTTTATAACCAGACAGCCAGCGGCTGGGTGATTATGAACCATAACGAGACCACTGATGCATCGGGAGTGATTAACTGGACGCTTCCCGGCGGCGGTATTTATGCGGTGGCGGAGGTTGGCGAAACGGCAGGCTATACCGGTCTGGAAAGCGTCTGGACGGAAGGAGAACAGGGGACGGCTCTGCAGACGGAAACGCTGGAAGACGGCACGGTTCTTTATGTGTTAAATGGCGGGGAATCTCTGACAGCAGGCAGCTCCTATGCCTATCAGGCCTATAACGAACCTTATCTGGAGCTGGAGATCCAAAAGCGGGATGTGAGCGGAGCCGCGGTGGTTCCCGAAGCCGAGGTTTCGGTTTATGAGATTCCCGAGACGATGGAGGAGGCACTGACAGGGGAAGAACTGACAGAGGAACAGCTGCAGACGTTGATGACGGAGGAGAATCTGATCGTATCCGGTGTGCGGACGAGTAAGAGCGGCAGCGGATATACCTTCGCGGACAGATCAGTAAATTCCGCATTGGGAACGGTCGTATCCGGAAGGTCCTATCTGGTGGTGGAAACCGCCGTCAGAGCTTCCGGCAGCGGTACCTACGATTCCATCATAAAGGATGACAGCCGGGTGGTATGGTATCAGGTACATGCCATTCCGGAAGGAGATACCGAAAAGCAGGTGGTAACGCTTAAAAATGTCCTGGGACATGCGGACGTGAAGCTTGACAAGACGACAGATACACCGGAAATTTCAGGCAGCCTGCTGGAGCTGGGAGAAGGAGAGACAAAGACCGTATCTTATACGTTAAGCCCTGCGGTGGGAGACAACAGCTATGCCCTGGATTCCTTTGTGCTGAAGGATACCGGACTGGAGGCATACCATAAGGGCTCCGGCGGGAATAATACGAAGCTGGATTTTGACAGCTATCTGAAGGAGAAATATACGGTTCGAACCGTGACGGTTGGCGCGGCGAGCCATGAAGTGGGAAATTACAGTCTGGATAATCCAACGGCAGCAGGGGTCATCTCCGCAAAGGTAACCTTCCTGGGATTTGACGGAAATCCGGTTTATGAAGAGACGATTTCTTCGCTGAGCGGAAACGAAAGAACCGTGGTTTTGCCGGAGGGAAATAAAAAAGCGGCTTCTGTGGAGATTTCCTATTACGCGCAGAGCTTCCGGGAAGAAACGGGCTATGCGCTCGGGCAGAATTTCAGGCCCGGAGATGTGAAGCTTACGATAGAGCTTGGAAAGCAGACGGACGGAGCGCAGGTACAGTCCATTGACCTCATTGTGAACAAGTCTGAGGCGGAGATTGCCTATCGCAGATGGAATGAGGAAGGAATTCAGGCGGAAGAGCCCGTAACAGAAAAAGCGGAAGCTGAGGCACAAAATACTTTTGGCTCCATAAGCGCGCCCACCGTATTCATAAGCAAAACGGCGGCACAAAGCCAGGTGAATATCGACGATGAGCTGACCTATACGGTTACGCTTACCAATGAATCTGCTTCCGGTTCAGGCACTGCAATGAAAAACCCCATCGTTGTGGATCTGCTGCCGCAGGGAACGGAGCTGGTATCCATGGCGCAGGGAGAGATCAGTGGCAATGGCGGTTCTAGTTTCAGCGGTTTCCGTTACCGGTCAGAATCGGATGGTGGAAATACGGCAGGCCTGGCATTTCTGACGGGAGAACTTGCGCCTGGTGACAGTGTGTCCGTTGCGGTTACGGTTAAGATAGCCACATCTGTGGTCCGCTACGGGAATGTACTGACCAACCATGTGTATGTAACCAGCGACGTAAGGGGAGCGCAGAACGTGGATAATCCGGCGGCGGCTTCCTTCCGAAATACGAACGGAGAATGGGCGGAGCCTCTTTCCAGGGTGGCTTCCGGACTTGAAGCAGACAGGCTGGCATCTCTGACCAATATGCTGGATGACATTGGAGGATATGGATATATTTCCGCTTCTGCAAATGTGGAATGGCATTCCACCTCCAATATGGCCACATCGAAATCCGGATATGGAGACCTGGATGAGGCAGAAGGAAGGACCTACAGCACCACGAGAGTGGCGACAGCCTCCAATAACGGATGGGTGGATTTCCGGCTGACGGTCAGCAATGCTTCCAGCACGGAGGGTGTGGCAAAGCTGGCGCTTGTCGATGTGCTTCCGGCGGAAGGAGACCGGGTGAGCGGAGGAACCGAGCGGCACAGCCAGTGGCCTCTCAGTTTTGATGGAAATATAAATGTTTACAAATTAAATGCGAATGGAACAACGGATAAGATAACAGGATATAAGCTATATTATTACACTGGAAACCTCGAAGCCGGAAATTCAGGGGCTTATGCGGCCGTCTATGAAGCGGTAGAGAACGCTCATAACAGCTGTCCGGACGGCTGGACGGATAACATCCCGGAGAATAAGTCAGACATCAAGGCATTTATTATTGTTTTGAACGATGACGTATATCTGGGAAGCAACGAAAGCCTGTTCGTGGAGTACCGCACGAGAGTAAAGGAGTATGGAGCGGAGGAGCTGGAAAGCGTTGCCTATCTGAACGCGGTGAACAGCTTTGCAACCTCTTACAGCTATTACATCTTGGGAGAGCAAAACCCGGAGGACGCAAAACCGAACGACGGCATCATCGGTTCCAACAGCGTATCCGCCACCATACAGCAGGAGCCTGTGAATGTGGGAGGACATGTCTGGATTGACAGGAATGAGAACGGTATATGGGATGAAAACGAGGATATCTCAGATCTGTCTGAATATAAAATCATTCAGGATCTGATGGACAAGATTGAAATCCGTCTGTATACCTATAACAATGCGACGGACCAGTCCATACAGAGTACTCCTTATGAACATCCGAATGCGGTTGATGTTGATGAGAATGCCAAATGGAATACATGGCTGGCGGATGCAAATTTCGTGTTTACGGGTCTGTATTCTGCGGCGCTTGAGACGGGTGTGACTGAAGGTGAGGCATATGATGGCGGAAACAGACTGATTATCAGCAAGCTGAAGGGAGCGAATCCGTATACCTATACCATATCCGTTACGCTTCCGGAAGAAATCGCAGGAAAGTTTGCGTTTACGGATCCGTTTGTCGAGTCAGAAGGAGGAAGATCCAGACATCCGGATCAGATTACAGATAAAGAAAAGACGGACAGCAACTTTACAAAACAGAGTGCGACGGCAGGAACCTCGGAGCGTTTCTACCTGTGGCCTGTTACGAATACCTTTGATAATACAAAGGATGTGGGGCTTATGCTCCACCGCGATCTGAAGATTACCAAGACGGCTGCGGACGATCCGAATACTAAGATTGAGGGTGCGCAATTTAAGGTATATGGTCCCTTCGCGGCTGGAACAGGCGCATCATCGGATCTGAAAGGGTTGACGCCTATAACTGGAACAACAGGGGAAGACGGTACGCTTCTGGTTCCTGGCCTTCAGTGGTTCAGTGAATATGTCATCGTGGAAACTGCTGCTGCGGGCGGTTATGACCTGAAGGATGCGGCTGCGTCAGGAACAAACATTGAGGCAATTGCTGGAAAGGAGAATACATGGCTTCTGAAGATCCCCGGAACGGAAAGTCTGGTGCGTGAAGAGAGCATGACCGTGACGAATGTCCGCAGGACGACGACCGATATTGAAGCTTCCAAGACACTGACCGGGAAGGAGCTGACAGAAGGAGCGTTCCAGTTTGATCTTCTGGACGAGGATGGCAGTACAGTTCTTCGGAGTGTGAGCAATGCTGCAAATGGAACGATTATCTTCCAGGATATTCCTCTGGAAGGCAAAGGAGCACATACCTTCTATATCCGGGAGCAGATTCCGGAAGGAGGAAAGCTAAACGGTGTAACCTATGATGATACGGTTTACAGAGTCGTGGTTACCACCGTGTGGAATGAGACAGAACAGAAGCTGGAAGTGGAGTCCATTCAATATTATGCGGATGGTTCAGAGACGCCTTCTGTTGATGGGGCGAAATTTGAAAATATTTATGAAGCCACCGGAAGCTGGACGCCGGAAGGTACAAAGGTACTTACCGGAAGAGATATGAAGCAGGGAGAGACCTTTACCTTCTCTGTGACGGAGACGATGAAAGACGGCACTGATAACACCGATAAGGTGGAGGTGGTAAGCACCGGAAGCGTCAGAGGCGGAAAGGATGGAGTAACGTCAGTGATCATATTTACACCGATCAGCTATTCATTGTTGGATGTTGGTATTCACACCTATACCATAACAGAAGACAAGGGTGGGACAACCGACGGGGGGCTGAGTTATGATAAAGCTTCCTTTACCGTAACCGTGAAGGTGAGCGACAATGGAGACGGAACGCTGACGGCGAAGCCGGTGGATCCGGAGAGCGAACAGGAGGTTACTCCGGACATACAGTTTAAGAACACCTATATACCGGCTCCTGTTTCCTATGCGCCTGCGGTAAAGAAGACGCTTACGGGCCATGTGCTTCCAGAGGAAACTAAGAACTTTACCTTTACTCTGGCGAAGGGAAGCTTTACGCCGGAGAACGGAGCAAAGCTGCCGGAGAAAACGGACGTGACCCTGCAGGTGAATGGGAAAAATCTTCCGGCGTCAGCGAACGGAACCTTCGGGGAAGTGAAATTTACGAAAGCGGGAACCTATACCTTTACCATAACAGAGACTCCCGGAACGGAAACCGGATATACTTATGATCCGGCTGAATGGACGCTGACCGTGGAGGTAACGGATGACCAGAATGGAAAGCTCTCCATTGCCCAGACCTATCAAAGCAGTGTGGTGGATACACAGGAGAGCACAACAGAAGCGGCCTTTACCAATATCTATCAGCCTCAGCCGACAACAACGACACTGAAGGTGTCCAAGGCGGTAACGGGAGAAGAAATGCCGGAGGCCGTGACATTTGCTTTCAACCTGGCCTATGATGGAAATGATGCGGCTGTGGATGGTGTGATCATGCCGGATGTGACAAGGAAGGAGATTACGGTCAGCCAGAGTGAAGAGGCCGGCAGGAAAAGCGCAGAATTTGACGCCATTACATTCAATAAGGCAGGTACCTTTATTTTCCTGATTACGGAAGAAGTGGAAAATCTGCCCGAAGGATATGATCGGGGAATCGTGAAGACAAAACAGGCGCAGGTGACTGTGGTAGATCGGAACGGGGCGCTTGCAGTGACGGATGTTACTTATTACGTAACGGATCCGGAAGAAAAAGGAGCCTCGAAAGATGCCGCAGCGTTCACGAACCGATATAATACGGTGGATACCGTATTCACTCCACAGGTGACGAAGAGCCTGAGCGGAGATACGCCGCCCGGAGCGAAGATGTTTACCTTCTCCATCGAAGAGAAGGAAGACTATGGGGACAGCGTGACCATGCCGACACCGCCAACAACCTCGATCACCTTTAATGGAGAAACAGGAGAAGGAAGAACGGCATCCTTTGGAACGATCACATTTACAAAAGCCGGTACCTATGTCTTTACGATTAAGGAAGAATCGGGTACTGCCAATGATGGGTACACTTATGACGATGCGGAATGGACATTGACCGTTGAAGTGGAAGACAAAGGCGGCAGGCTTGAGGTGAAGAGCTACAGCTATGCGAAGGATGGTACGGTGCAGCAGGGAGCAGTGGCGGCTTCCTTTGAAAACGAATACCATGTGAAGCCGGTTGATTACACGCCGCAGGTGGTGAAAACCATGAAACAGGGAGGCGATGTCAGGCCCGCAGATAAGACCTTTGAATTTACTCTGGTACCCGGCCAGAACAACCCGACAGGCGGTGCGGAAATAGAAAGCAATGATACGACAGCATCGGTAACCGTTCCCGCAGGAAGTGAAACCGGGAAAGAAATAAGGCCTGGTACGGATTCCTTTGGAAAGATCACATTTAAACAGAGGGGAACCTATACCTTCCTTATTCAGGAAAAGGCAGGTGAAACGGATAAGGGTTATACGTATGATACTGCTTTATGGACATTAACCGTGGTGGTAGACGACGTGAACAGCCAGCTTACGGTGACGAGCCATACCTACACTAAGGCGGGCGTTTCCGAAACGGAGGCAGCGAAATTTGAAAACGATTATCATGTGAAACCGACTCATTATACGCCGAAGGTGGAAAAGGTGATGGCCGGAGAAACCAACCGGCCGGAAACGGTAAGTTTTACCTTTACGCTGACGCCGGATGAGAATAATCAGGAAGGCGCACAAATTGCAGAGGACGGAAAGCAGGCGGTTATACAGATAACACCTGCGGATCAGACTGCAAAAGAAGCTTCTTTCGGTCAGATCACCTTTACGAAGGCAGGGGAGTACCGGTTCCAGATTCAGGAAGAAGATAATGATGTAAACGGTTATACCTGTGATACTGAGCCATGGACTCTGACGCTTGTGGTAGAGGATAAGAACGGTCAGCTTGATGTGACAAGCCATACATACACAAGAAATGGAGATGCGGACCAGGAGGAGCATGCGGTATTTACAAATAAATATCAGGTGAAGCCCGTGACCTATGAGCCGAAGGTAAAAAAAGCCGTAACGGGAGACGTACCGGCTGGCAAAGACGCTGAATTCAGCTTTAAGCTGAAGCTGACAAAGGCGGATCCTGTTGATGGTGTGGATATGACCTCTCAGGATGAAAAAGAGGTGAAGGTTACCGGAAATGGAGAAAAGCTCTTTGAAAAGATTACTTTCAGCCGCGCCGGAACCTATGAATTCCAGATCCGGGAGGAGAAAGGAAATAAGCCGGGGTACAGCTATGATGGAAATATCTGGAACCTGACCATCACTGTGAAAGATGTGGGTGGCGAGCTTCAAATTGAAAGCAGCTCCTATATCCAGCAGCGGCCTGGTACACTTACCAGTACAACAGAGGCGGAATTCACCAATGAATATGCGACGACAAAGACCACATATACACCAGGAATATCCAAGGAGATTACCGGTGACCGCATATCAGCAGATTCTCTTTTCCACTTTACGCTGACGCCGGATGCAAATAATCCGGAGGGAGCTTCTCTGGAAAGCCCGGATACGCTTAAAACGCAGGTGGAAGGGGCAAAGGCTGCAGCCTTTGAGGCAATTACCTTTACCAAAGCCGGAACCTATATCTTTACGATTACAGAAGAGAATGATGGCGTACCGGGATATACCTACGACAATGCGGCCTGGACGTTGAAAGTAACAGTGGAAGATAAAGACAGCATTCTGACTGTGACGGAGACCAGTTATACGAAAGAGGGTGGAACAGAAGAGAAGGAGAATGAAGCAGCATTTACCAACGAATACCAGGTAACTCCCGCAGAATATACGCCGCAGGTAAGAAAAACGGTGACCGGAGAACTTCCGGATGGAAAGCGGGATGCCTTCCGCTTCCAGATGACAGCAAGGACGGATAATCCGGAGGGAGCCGTTTTCACGGGAAATACCACGGTGCAGGTGAACGGAAGCGGAACCACGGCATTTGGAACGATCCGCTTTGAACAGCCGGGAACCTACCGGTTTGAGATCAGAGAGATCGACGATAAAGTGAACGGCTACCAGTATGATGGAAGCGTCTGGACGCTGACCATTGTGGTGAAGGATACGAATGCGGTTCTCAGCGTGGAAAGCGCGGTTTATACGAAGCAGGATGGAACTTCCGCTTCGGATATGGCGGTATTCCAGAATCACTATACGCCGGAAGCCGAGCCTCATGAGGATGATGACGACAGCAGCAGTCCGGGAACGGCGTCCTACACGCCGCAGGTGGGAAAGCAGGTGACGGGTATTCTTCCTTCCGCTGACACAATGTTCCGCTTTATCCTTCAGGCGGCTGCGGATAACCCGGAAGGCGCGGCGCTGGAAAGCCAGGAGGCTGTCAGAACGGGAGCCGGAACGGCGGCCTTTGGAAAGATTACCTTCTCCAGACCCGGGACCTATCGGTTTAACATCTGGGAGGAAGACAGAGGAGAAACGGGTTATACCTATGACAAGAATATCTGGCTGCTGACCGTTACGGTCGAGAACGTGGACGGAAGCCTGAAAGTTACCTCCGCTGTATACAGCGTGCCGGGAACGGAAATCACGAATACGGCAGCTGCGCAGTTTGTCAATCAGTACAGCGTCGCACAGGTCATTTCAAGCGGCGTGCAGACCGGAGATAACGCGAAGATCTTACAGACACTGGCAGCCCTGCTGATTTCGGGCCTGGTAATTGTGATTCTTCTTCTGGCTTACCGGAAACGGAGAAAGGACGAAAAAAAGTAAGACAGTAACTGAAAATTGACTGTACAGAAGGAATAATGAAGCAGGAGGCCGTTGGCGGCCTCCTGCTTCTGCGTCTGGGCTGAGGATGCCTGCCAGATGCACGCTTGAAGAATAAAGCGGCGCAGTCTGTCAGGCGGGAAAACAGGGTGGCGGCTCATCCCTGTGAATTTTCATAATCCACCAGGAACTGCCGGACATAATCCGTTCTCAGACTGAGTATGGCTGCAATTTCCTGATCTGTCTTTCCATCCATATGAAGCCGGATGATATCAAGAGCCATTTTGGCGCCTTCTTCCCGCCCCAGTTCAATATTTTCTCTATCTCTCTGCATCAACGTCATGTATTCCACCTCCATTTTGGGGTTTATATCCTTCAGTATAGCATTGTCTGGATGAGATGTCAGTAAAAAATGAATGAAAATACATACCCTTATATGAGAAAATTCAGTTTTCCTGATACTGCTTCGCCTGTGCCATGAACATACGATAA
>UQVK01000049.1 GCA_900544445.1 uncultured Lachnospiraceae bacterium | reverse complement strand
GCTGGAGCACTTATATCACAAGCCCCTGCTCGATGTGGATGAGCTGTACAACACGATGATGGAATATAAGGAAATGATCGCGCCCTATGTGTGCGACACCTCCCGTTTCCTGGACGAGGCGCTGAAGGAAGGAAAGAACATCCTGCTGGAGGGACAGCTGGGAACTCTGAAGGACCCGGATCACGGCATCTATCCCATGGTGACCTCTTCCTCCACGCTGGCGGCCTATGGCGCGATCGGCGCCGGAATTCCTCCCTATGAGATCAAACAGGTGATCACCGTCTGCAAGGCTTATTCCTCTGCGGTCGGGGCGGGAGCCTTCGTATCCGAGATTTTCGGAGAGGAAGCGGATGAATTGAGACGCCGCGGCGGAGACGGCGGAGAGTACGGGGCGACCACGGGACGGCCGCGCCGCATGGGCTGGTTTGACTGTGTGGCTTCCAGATACGGCTGCCGTCTGCAGGGAACCACGGATGTGGCCTTTACGGTGCTGGATGTGCTGGGCTATCTGGATGAGATCCCCGTCTGCGTGGGCTATGAGGTGGACGGCGAGGTGACGGAGGAGTTCCCCGTAACCTGGAAGCTGGAAAAGGCAAAGCCGGTGCTTACGACCCTGCCCGGATGGAAGTGCGAGATCCGCGGCATTAAGAAATATGAGGATCTTCCGGAGAACTGCCGGAAGTATGTGGAGTTCGTGGAGCAGCACATCGGTTATCCGATCACCATGATCAGCAACGGCCCCGGCAGAGACGACATCATCTATCGGGAAAGCCCGCTGAAAAAATAAGAGGAAAGCATGGTTCAGAATCTGGAATATTACAAGGTATTCTGCCACGTGGCCCGCTGCGGTTCCCTCACTCTGGCGGCGCGGGAACTTTCCATCAGCCAGCCGGCTGTGAGCCAGTCGATCCGGCTTCTGGAAGCATCCGTGGGCGCGAAGCTGTTCGTGCGCAGCACCAAGGGCGTGAAGCTCACGAGAGAAGGGGAGCTGCTGTATGAATATGTGGAAAAGGGCTATGAGCAGATCGAGCTGGGCGAGAGAAAACTGAAACAGATGATGAATCTGGAGCTGGGAGAAATTCACATCGGAGCGTCTGACATGACGCTCCGCTTTTTCCTTCTGCCCTATCTGGAACGTTTTCACGAGCTCTGTCCAAAAATCCGGATTGTCGTGAGCAACGCGCCCACGCCGGAAACGCTCTCTTCGCTCAGAAGCGGAAAAATTGACTTCGGGGTGGTGAGCACGCCCTTTGACGGGGAGGGCCTGCACTGGGAAAAGGTGCAGGAAATTGAGGACATTTTTGTGGCGGGCAGGCGCTTTATTCAGTATAAAAACAGGATGCTGGATTTAAAGGAGCTGGAGCGCCTGCCTCTCATTCTTCTGGAAAAAAACACCAGCACCCGCAGCTGTATGGACCGTTTCCTGCTGGAAAACAGGGTGCAGGTGGCCCCGGAATTTGAACTCGCAACCAGCGACATGATCGTCCAGTTCGCACTCCGTTCCCTGGGTGTGGGAAATGTGGTGCGGTCTTTCGCCGAGCGGGAGCTGGCAGACGGGACGCTGTTTGAGCTGCGCTTTAACAAAATGATTCCGAAACGCCATTTCTGCGTGGTGACGGCGGACAGAGGAGAGCCCACCGCAGCGGCGAAAAGGATGCTGGAGCTGATCCGTACAAAGGATCTGCCGGAAAGGAACGGAAATGATTCGTACGATTATTTTTGACATTGGAAACGTGCTGACGGTGTTCGGCTGGAAAAATTTCCTGAAAAGCTTCGGCTTTGACGCTGAGACGGAAGAAAAGGTGGCAAAGGCCACCATGGACAATCCCTTCTGGAATGAATTTGACAGAGGGATGCTGAACGAAGAGGAAATGCTCGCCGGATTCATCCGCAACGACCCGTCCGTGGAAAAGGAGATTCGTCAGATTTATGAGAATCTGCACGGCATCCTGACGAAGGCGGACTACGCCATTCCCTGGATCAAAGAGCTGAAGGAGAAGGGGTATCAGGTGCTGGTGCTCTCCAATTTTTCTGACAAGGTGGCCCGGGAGAACCCGGACGCGCTGGATTTCCTGGAATACGTGGACGGCGGGATCCTGTCCTATCAGGACGGCGTGATCAAGCCCGATCCGGCGATTTACCGCCTGCTGCTGGACCGTTACGGTCTGAATCCGGAGGAATGCGTATTCCTGGACGACATTCAGAAGAATCTGGACGCGGCGAAGGCGTTTGGAATCCACACGATTCTCTTCCGGAGCATGGAGCAGGCCAGGGAGGAGCTGCGCGCGCTGGGGGTAGAGTGAGTTATTGATTCTCCTCTTTTTCCTCTTTCCGTTCCTTGATCTGCTGATACAGCCAGATATAGATCCATAGCAGGATCGGCAGGCCGATGGTGGCAACCAGGCAGGCCTGGAAAAGTCTGTCCCATCCCGGGAAATCCAGAAGCGCCACGATCAGAGTAGCAACATACATCCCCACAAGCAGTACGACGCAGATCATTGCTGCGACCTGCTTTGGGGATATTTTTTTGTCTTTCTTTTCTTTCATGATAATCTCCATTCGAATCAGTCGTCCACGTCGAAGGCCTCCAGCCTGCTTTTCTTCGGAAGCGGTCTGCTGTCTCCGTGCCGGACGAACAGCATGGTGAAGAAGGCGATGACGACGAAAAAGGCGGCATAGGGGAACAGAATGAAGTACCCCACATGCTCCAGCAGAAAGCCGGAGAGAATCGGGGTGACGATCTGCGCCGCCATGGAAAAAGTGTAATAGAAGCCCGTAAATTTTCCGATGTCGCTTCCTTTACTCATTTCCACCACCATGGGATAGGAATTCACGTTGATGGCGGCCCAGGCTACGCCCACCAGAGCGAACAGGCCGTTGATCCAGATATGATATTCCTTTACTGTCGCGCCGATGGCGAACATGGAGGCCAGAAGGACGACACCGCCCAGAATCGTCTTTTTTCTCCCCACTCTGGAGGCGATGGAACCAACCGGAATGTAGGAAAGTATGGCGGCCGCCGTAGCGATCAGCAGACAGTTGGCGAAGCCGCCGCCCTGAATGCCCCAGTAGATCTGTGCGTACCGGGAAAAGGCTGTGGTGACCGCGTTATAGCCCATGAACCAGCAGGCCACCGAGATCAGGATGAGGACCAGACTCCTTCGTACCGCGGGATCAAGGGTGGTTTTGGCAGGAGCTTCGTCCGCTTCTTCCGTTTCCGAAAGCCCGGCGTCGATTTTCTCCCGTTCTGTCCGTAGCGGATTTTCCCGTATCTTCCATAATAAGAGGAGAACAGAAAAGACCATTACCGCTGCCACAATGAGGAAAATGGGGAAATAATCCGGCTTTCCCTCTTTGGGAACGAGGGCGGAAATCAGGATCAGGGAGATTACGCCTCCCACTGCCCCCATCAGGTTGATGATGGCGTTGGCCTTTGAACGGAGCGGCTTCGGCGTCACATCAGGCATCAGGGAAACAGCCGGGGAACGGTAGCTTCCCATGGCGATGAGGGTCACAAAAAGGGCCGTTACGAACAGAGCGAGAGACCCGATGTTGTCCGCAAAAGGCAGAAACAGCATGGCGATGACAGCTGCCGCGGTTCCGCACAGGATGAAGGGCATCCGCCGACCAATCCGCGTGTGCACCCGGTCAGAAAGGCTGCCAAACAGCGGAAGCATGAACACTGCGAGCACGTTGTCGATGGCCATGATGCCGCCCGAAATGGTGTCGCTGACCTGGAAGGTGTTTTTCAGAATCAGCGGAATCAGACTGTCGTAGAGCTGCCAGAAGGCGCTGATGGACAGAAAGGCTAGACCGACCAGAATCGTCCGTCTGGTATTCAGTTTCATAGGAAAAATCCCCTTTCTTTCATTTTCTCTTCCATAATAGCCCATAAGCCGGGAAAGGGCAATGAATTTTTTGAGGAGGAAATATCTGGAAAACCATAAAAATGTTGTATACTTTTTTAGAAAACTGTTGTGGAAAAAGACGGGGCATCCGGGCGGAACAGGAATATCCCTGCCAATGCACCAGGATATGCATAAAAAAAGCAGAGCCGGGCATCCCAATAACAGAAGAAAATGCCGCTGAAGCGGCGGAAAATGAGGTAGGTATGGAGCATTTGATGGAAGAAAAGCAGCTGGCGCAATTCCAGCAGAAACTTGCGGAAGAAGAGAAAAGCAGGAGAACGATTGAAAAATATGGCCGCGATCTGCGCGCTTTTCTCCGATATTTGGGAGAGACGGGCAGAGTGGATAAAGCGGCCGTGATCCGCTACAAGGAAAGCCTGTTGGAGTGTTATGCGGTCAGCAGCGTGAACTCCATGCTCGCGGCGTTGAACCGCTTTTTCAAGGAACAGGGCTGGTATGACTGCGTGGTAAAGCTGGTACGGGTACAGAGGGAGGCGTTCCGAAGCCAGGAGAAGGAACTTTCCCGGGAAGAATATTTCCGCCTGGTGAAAGCGGCTGAAAAGAGAGGGAAAAGGAGGCTGAGCTATCTGATGCAGACGCTCTGCGCCACCGGAATCCGGATCAGCGAGCTGCCTTTCATCACGGTGGAAGCGGCAAAGCGCGGGAGCGCCGTGGTCCGGCTGAAGGGGAAGACCCGAACGGTGCTGCTTCCCGCTGCGCTGTGCGAGAGCCTGCTGGGATATGCCATACAGGAGGGGATCCGGAAGGGAAGCATTTTTGTAACCAGAAACGGCCGCCCCATGGATCGGAGCAATGTTCTGCATGAAATGAAAAAGCTGAGCCGGGAAGCGGGGGTGGAGAGAAGCAAGATATTTCCCCATAACCTGAGGCATCTGTTTGCATGTACCTATTACGAGATGGAGAAAGATATCACGCACCTTGCGGATCTGCTCGGCCATTCAAGCATCAACACGACAAGAATCTACACCATGTCGAGCGGGAGAAAGCAGGCGGAGCAGATCGAGCGCCTGGGCCTGCTCTGGATTGATATGGCGGACGAAAAAAAAGCCGCATAATGTTTATTATGCGGTAACCGGAAAGTACATATCGCTGAACTTGACACCAATTATACCCGCAATATCGGTGTATGTCAATCTCCTTTCGGAAAGAAATCAGCGTCAAATCGTAAGAAAAAGGCAAAATCAAAACGGAAAAGCAGAAATTTGTCCAGAGTCTAAAGAAAGCAAGAGGGAGACAGGAAAATCAGCGCATGAAAACAGGACCATAGAGGCCGTATACCTCGGTGGTCTTTTTTGATATGCCTCAATATTTCAGATTCTGGCTTCCGGCGACTCCAGCGGCTGCCGGAAAAGCCCGTAACCCACTTCGCTGAAGCTTACGGCGGGGATAAGAACCGCATAATAAACATTATGAGGTATCCGGACTGTGCAGAGAACGGACGAAAAAAGGAAACGAAAACAGAGAGGAATGGAGTAGGGAAGATGCGGAGAAGAGTAAGAAAAATCATGGCGTTCCTATTGGCGTTTGCTCTGGTGATGTCGGCAGCGGGAAGCGGGAAGCTGACAGTGCTGGCAGAGACCTCTGCGCAGGAGACCACTGCGGAAACGCAGTCCCAGCCTGCTTCGCAGAGTACGGAGACGACAGCTTCGGACCAGAACAACGGAGCACCAAGTGAGCCGGTCAGCGAAGAACAGCCTGCTGAATCAGAAGGCCAGACTGGAAATGATGGAAGCGGAGAAAACGATGGATCAGGCGAATCGGACGAGCAGGATCCTCCATCTACCGAGAATGGTTCTACAGAAAGCAGCAGTGCACCAACGGAAAGTGTTACGACACCGACGGAAAGCACTACTACGCCGGCTGAGACCGGCACGGAGACGGAAAGCACGACCGAAGGTACCACCGAGACGGCTTCTGAAACCGAGGAAACAACGGAAGATGTAACCGAGGAGACAACCGAGGAAGAGACCGAAACTCTAACGGAAGAAGAAACGGAAACCCTGACGGAAGAGACTACCGAAATGGAAACGGAGACTCTGACGGAAGAAACGGGAGAAGGCGAGACGATAGAATATACCCCTGAGAGCCAGCCCGATGGAATTCAGGTATGGGCTTATGCGAAGGAAGGCGTTTTCCCGGAAGGAACGAAGATGCTGGTAACCCGTCTGGGTGGAAGTGAAGAAGAGGCTGCGGGAGCAGCACTGGATGACAGCGGTGTGGAATATGACGGCTTCTTTGCGTTGGATATCAGCTTTGAGGACGCAGACGGAAACGAGATCGAGCCGGAAGAAGGAAGCGTGGAGGTGCGCTTTGAGGTGGATGCCGGTTTCCTTCCTGAGGAAGCGGATACGGACAGCCTTCAGGTGCAGCATCTGGACGAGAGCGGCGACGGAACCAACGTGGAAACCGTGGCGACGGCTTCTGAGGGAAGTGTGAGCGTAAGTTCGGATAAGGTGAAGGCTGCGTTTGCGGTGGAGAGCTTTTCTTCGTTTACAATTACATGGGTAAACGATAAAGGAAATGCAGTAAAATCAGTTACCTTTAAGTATGTAGATCAAAACGGTAACGAGATTGACAGCGGAAGAATAGAAGCGGGAACAGAAATTCGTCTTGACGACAGCGCTGCTATAAGAGTAGATGAGTATGCTTTTCATATTGACGGATATAACTACACAGGTGCAAAGTTAAATTTTTGGAATAGTGGGGAAACGATAGCACAATTGCGAATGGGAGGCGGACAGCAGAATTATCTACAATATAAGAAAAATGATGCTTCTGATTGGATTACTTACCGTGGCTCGGAAACCGTGACAATATATCTGACATACTCTGGAAGCAGACCGGAAGGCGGCGGAGGATCTGATGTAACAATAAATCTGGATCACGAGAAGTATGTGTCTCCAAATGATGATTGTACTTATGATCTGACTTTGAATATTAAAGGGGCTACAAGACAGGAGTCCACCAAGCGGAAGCTGGATGTGATTTTTGTTTTGGATACCTCTGGAAGTATGAAGGAAAATAGCAAGAGACAACAGGCAAATGGCGCCATCAATAACTTTTTGGACGGCCTGGCCGAAAATGAAAATATTGATCCACAATATTCTTTGATAACGTTCAGTGGAGACCAGGGGTGGGGTGATAGCAATTGGGATGATGCTTCTATTGGTTGTGGATGGACAAAAAATCAGAGTGATATAACTGGTAGTCTTCCAAATTGGTCAAATGGTGGAACAAACTATCAGGCGGGTATAATAAAGGCAAAGGAGCTTTTGGCTTCTGCCCGCTCGGATGCACAGGTAGCGGTAATCTTTATCTCTGACGGAAATCCAACCTATTACTATGATAGTGATGGAGTAACACAGGGCAATGGAAGTAGTGACCGTTGGGGAAGCTGTTTGAATGCGGCAGAAACAGAGGTAGCCACTCTGTTTGCAGATTATTTTTTTACAGTAGGGGTAGGAAGATCTGCTGCTGATTACAGCAAACTGGAGGACTTGAAAGATGCGGCTACAGCTGTAGATGCTGGTAACAGAAAATATTTTAGAGGTACTAATGAGAATGCGCTAAAACAAGCATTTGATGAGATTTTAGCGGATATAACGAATATCACCTGCACGGATGTAAAGATTACGGATGTGCTTACCGAGTATGTTGAAGTGGTGGAAGGTTTATCTGTGAAAGTGACAGATGGAGAGGGAAGGGATGTCACAGAGGCAGAAACTCAATATATACATGCAAGTTATGATTCAGGAAGAATAGTACTTGATTTTGATGATACCTATGAATTGAAAGCGGATTATATCTACAGCATAACGGCCAAAATAAAAGCAACAGATGTTGCCTATGATCTGTTTTATGAAAGCAATCATCAATATCCACATAGAGGAGAAAATGGAACAGGAGAGACATCTGCCGGTCAGCTGGGAATTTATACGAACTCGGAAGCCTATGCAGAGTATACCTATAGTGGAAAAAAGGCAAAGGTAGTTTATAATAAACCGGTTATTCAACTTTGTTTTGGAAGTCTGACTGTTACCAAAGAGATTAAAGGACTGGAAAATGATGCGGAAGCTTTGGAAAAGCTGAAACAGCAGCTTACTTTTGAAATTGCGACGGGAGACAATTCTTCAAGAACGGTAAAATTCAGTGATTTTGCAGAGGAGAACGGTATATTCTCGTATACAATTAATTATCTGAAACCCGGGATATCTTACAAGGTACAGGAAACCAATGAAGATCTTGAGGATTATACTGTTGTAACGACTCCGGCGACTAAAGAAGTAACGGGAACAATCGTAAAAGGAGAGAATAATAAAGCTGAATTTACAAATACATATACACCGGCAGAACGGATATTGACTGTGAAAAAAATTGTGACAGGCAATATGGGGGATGAAGGAAAGGATTTTACCTTTACGTTGACTCTGACAGGAACGGATATTCCCGAAAAAATTAAATTCAGCAAGAAAAACAGTACAGGATCAGTAATACAGGAAGGAAATCTGGAAAATTCGGATGAAACGTATGTTTTTGAGTTGAAACATAATGAAAGTATTGAATTGGCGATTCCCTATGAAATAGAGTATACAATCAGTGAAGATGCTCAGGACTATACGGCTTCTTATCAGGTTGGAACAGGTGGAGGATATACGCGGGGAAATTCCTGCAGTGGAAAGATGGATAACGATGTCACAATTACATTTAAAAATATGTTGGACATTGCTCCGCCTACTGGTCTGAACGGAAATGCTACTCCATTTGCAATGATGCTTCTGACCGCTGTTGCCGGGGGCCTGTGGTTCGGTATAACCTGCCGCAGAAAACGTTCCTCCTGACTGGATGGAGGTGAACGATGTCTGCAAAAAATATGGAAGATATCGCGGCTTTGTTTCAGAAACTCCATTTTCGGAAAAAACTGATTGGCGGCGTGGATGAAGCAGATGTCTGGAAGCAGCTGGACATGCTTCAGAACGAATATCGTGCTGCCTATGAAGCATTGGAAGAACGATTAGGAGCTTTAATTGACGAACGGGATGATATCATTGACCGGCTGGAAAATCAGATTGATAAATCGGAGGAGGCCGGGAATGAAGCATAAAAAGAAAAGCCGAAGGCGGAACGGGAAAAAGAGTCCGCCAAAGGCCCTGCGGTCCAGTCTGACGCCGGAGGAGATTATTTTGGTCAGACGGCGTAGACTGGCAGGACAGGCCGAAGTGCTGTCCTTCTTCACAAGATTAGCTTTTCTGTTAGTTCTGCTATGGATTCTGTTTGGGTACGTTTTCGGCATTACTGCAATGAAAAATGACGATATGATGCCGCGTATCAGTGCAGGTGATCTGATGCTGTATTACAGACTGGAAAACAACTGGCGTGCGCAGGATGTGATTGTTCTAAAAAGAGAAGGACAGCAGTATGTAGGGCGTATTGTGGCAGTTGGCGGGGATACGGTGGAAGTGACGGAGGATGCACAGTTAATCATTAATGACAGTTACGTGGCGGAGAGCGGTATCTACTACAGCACTCCCAGGTATGAAAGTGAAGTAACCTATCCATTGGAATTGAAAGAAGGAGAGGTTTTCGTCCTGTGTGATTACCGTGAAGGTGCGAGAGACAGTCGGTGCTTCGGGCCGGTGAAAGAATCGGAAATCAAGGGAAAAGTGATTACAATTATCCGGCGCTCGGAATTATAGAGAGATCGGATGTATTCGAAGTATCAAAAGTATATTACAGAGCAGCGGGGGGAGAAGATGTTTCAAAAAACTCCTGAAGATATGCTTTGTGGTAGAGACGGTAAATACCGTCAGTATAGAAACAAAAATGAAGAAAAAGAGAGGAAGAATGTTATGAGTCTGAAAAACAGCAAACATTTCCGCCGCTTCGCGGCAGCCTTAATGGCAGGAACAATGATGATTTCTATGTTTGGAATGACGGCATTTGCGGAAAATGGCGGGAACGGAGAAATGATGGAAACGAAACCCGCACAAGAGGTTCAGCTGATTCAGAAATTCCTTACAAAAGATGAAAATCTGTATGCGCCTGTGGCGGATTTTACCTTCCAGATCAGGTCTGCAGAAGATGATGAATTGGCAACAATTAGCGGAGGGGACGGCTCCTCTGTTCAGATTCAGCCAGGTCCTGAAGGCGGACTTGTATTTACAAATGGATCGGAAGAAGACAAACAGAGGATTACCATTTCTTCTGTTCCCGCAGATGGACAGACCGGGGAAACGAGACTGGAACTGGGACTAAATGCTGAGGGTGAGAGTCTGCTTGGAATTGAAGTGAATGAGAATACTTTTACGGAGACGGGGATTTACCGATACGTGATCAGTGAAATGCCGGGAGAGGTCACTGGAGTAACCTATGATCAGGCAGTTAAATATGTAGATGTCTATGTGACAAACGCTGAGTCTGGTGAAGGATTTGAGTATTCTTATACAGTTGTCAGCAAAGATGGGACAACGAAGGATTGGGGAAATTTTGAGAACAAATATGACTATAAGAAGGACGATGAGACTGTTCTGTATGATCTGACCGTTAAAAAGGAGATTAAAGGTAACCAGGCAAATCTGAGTGATACCTTTGACTTTACGATTACCATTGATCCAGATACGGATGGCGAAATGTTTTACGTAGAGATATTTGCCAAGGATGCTGATCCGGATAGTGCGGATCCTAAGGAGCGGTTAACTCTGAAGAAGACGGAAAGATATTCTGTTACGTTTGCCTTGGGAAACGGAGAATTTGCTGTTGTTTATGGCCTGTCAGCCGGAGATAAGTATATTGTAAGTGAAGAGGACTGTAGCGGAGAAGGATATGTGACGAAAATCGACAACGAAAAAGTCGAGGATGGAAACTATACTTCAACCGGAAACCTTAATGCTGATAAAACGATTGTTTACGAAAATATAAGAAATGCTTCCACCCCCACCGGCGTAGTCCTGAACATCGCGCCCTACATCGCCATGGTAGCCCTTGCAGGCGTGCTTGCATTCGTATTCCTGCGCAGAAGACATAACAACTTCTAAAACAGAAACATACAGTTATCTATCAGAAGTAAATTGCAGTCAACAATAACAGCAACACCACGGAGAATTCCCCGCCTCACCATTTTTATTCCGATGCAGGCGGGGAAGCATCCGCCCCATTTCGGCGGAGTGGCTGCTCAGCCGGAATGGATAACACAAGCAAAGAACCGGAGAAAAGAAAGGACACCTGCCCATGGAAACAGCGGCCAGATGCGCCAGAATCGGAAATAGAATACTGAACGGCATTGTGGTGCTTCTGATCGCTGTCATGTTCCTCTATGGCGGTTATTCCCTCTGGGATACCGCCATGGTCTACCGGGGCGCTTTTGTCTCGAACGACCTTCTGCAGTTCAAACCTGCTTCAGCAGGGGAGGCGGATAATCCGACTCTCTCGGAGCTGCAGGCCATCAATGAGGATGTGCGGGGATGGGTGACCATAGACGATACCCACATCGATTATCCTGTGGTGCAGGGCGAAACGAACATGGAATACATCAATAAGGATGTATACGGTGAATTTGCCCTGTCAGGATCCATTTTTCTGGACAGCGCCAACAGCCCGGATTTTTCGGACGGCTATGTTCTGCTGTACGGACATCACATGGAAAACGGCGGGATGTTCGGGGATATCGTGGAATTTACAGACGAAACATTTTTTGACGCGCATACGACAGGAACGCTGTATGCGCCGGGCAGTACATGGAGCATCGAGCTGTTTGCCTGCCTGGAAGTGGATGCCTATGACAGCATGGTGTTCAATCCGACGGCTCAGGAGGAAGGAAATGTGGAAAGCCTCCTGGAATATATCCGGGAAAACGCGGTCTGTTACCGCGAGATCGGAGCAGAGCCTCAGGATCAGATCATCGGTTTGTCAACCTGTGCCGAAGCGGAGACGAACGGCCGTGTGGTGATATACGGACGGTTGAAACCGGTAACGGCGCAAGAAGGAGGTGCATAAAAGCATGAAAGAAAAGCTGCGGCAGATCCGGAAGCTGCTGCTTCTTACGCTGCTTGGCGTAACGCTGGTGATGCCGGCGCAGGTAAAGGCCGCGCCGGAAGAAGAGCCCACGCAGGAAGCTTCGACCCCGGTGGAAGAAGAACCAGTCAGTTATCAGTGTGAGGTGAATCTGCCTGCAAAAGTGCAGGTGGATGGCAGCGGGATTCCGGATGGAAACGAATATACGGTGATTCTGACGGCAGACAGTACGACACCCATGCCGGCTGACGCCGTGGATACTGAAGACGGAAAGAAAACCATTGAGAAAAAAGTGGTGAACGGCGGAGAAGTGAGCTTTGGACCGATCACCTATACCGCGCCCGGAGATTACAGCTATACGATTCATCAGGAAGCGGCCGCCAGAGATCATTTTACCTATGATACTACAGTTTATAACGTGACGGTACGCGTGACAAATACCGAAAACGGCGGTCTGACTGCGGAGATCTGGGGCTACCGGAACGGAGAAGAGAACGGAGAAAAGGTGTGGGAGTTCCTCTTCCAGAACCACTATTCCCGTCCTGCCGACCCGTCAAATCCTTCCGATGACGGAGGAGACGGAGGCGGTTCCCATGAGGATGACACGACGGTGATGCAGACCGTGGTAACGCCTGTGGTGCCGACACCGCCCGCACAGGTGGTCCTTCCGCCCACTACGCAGGAAGGAGCTGGTCCGCAGACCGGCGATGAGGCAAACGTGATGCTGTGGGCAGCGGGTGCGCTGCTGGGAGCGGCCGCCCTGATCATTATTGCTTTCCTGGGAAAGAAAAATAGGAAGGCTTAAGAGAAGTGTAAGAAAAGCCGTGCAGAGCCGCCGCAGAAAACGGGAAAACCGCTTTTGCGGCGGCTTTTTTATACGATAGGAAATTTCATTTCCTATCGTATAAAAACCTCCGGTGGATCGCACTGCGGCGGAATGGAAGATGTCGCTTACGCGACCCGCCGCAGGCGGAGAATCCCGCAAGCGGGATTCTTTTTCATGAAAAAGGCAGACGGATGAGGACGAAGAAAGAAAATACAGAAAAAAAGGATAAAGGAACAGGAAAAGGAAGAGGCGGCAGAACCGCAGCCGATCTGACGGGCAGGCGCTTCGGCCGCCTGATAGCCGAGTATCCAACCGCCCGCCGGGATCACAAGGGTTCGGTCTACTGGCACTGCCGCTGTGACTGCGGTGGAGAAACGGAGGCCACAGAGGATGGTCTGGTATTCGGGAACAACTTAAGCTGTGGCTGTCTGAAACGGGAAAATCAGAAGCGGGTTTCCGAGCAGCTTCACCGTGTGGATGGAACCTGCGTGGAATGGCTGGAGAAAAGGAAGAGCCGGAAGGACAATACCAGCGGCTTCCGCGGCGTATATCGGATGAAAAATGGCAGATACCGCGTGACCATCGGCTTCAAGGGAGAGCGGTTTTATCTGGGAACCTACAGGAGCATGGAGGAAGCGGTGAGGGTTCGTCGTGAGGCAGAGAGCGAGATTCATGAGGCATTTGTGGAAAAATATCACAGATGGGAAAAGCGGGCGGCCAAAGACCCGGAATGGGGCAGGAAGAATCCTCTCATTTTCCGAGTGGAAAAGGAGTCAGGCGGCTCATATCGGGTGATCAGTAGTCTGGAATAAACGGATTCTACGAGACTTTTCGGCGGCAGGAAAATTTCTGCCGCCATATCTCCGTTTGAACGTTCACTTTATTCCTGCTTTTTCTATGAAGGCTTCTATGCTATCTGCTTTGATCGCTGCCCTCATCCAGTCTTCCAGCAGAGAAACATCCTTTTCCTCAAAAATACGATCTTTCAGATATTCAGATACAGGTCCCTTCATTTCCAGTGCCAGGATCACGGACTCTGCTTTTCCGTTCCGGTATTCTGCCCGTCCATACTTTTTAAGTTCCTCTTTCTCGTTATACTCAAAAATTGACACAGCAATCACCTCCGCTCTCTGGTTTCTCAGGAAATCTGGCAAAATTCCCTGTATTCCCGCAGGGGCCTGCACTTTTTCATCAGTTCCGGTTCTTTTTTCTCCTG
This sequence comes from uncultured Lachnospiraceae bacterium, assembly GCA_900544445.1. Taxonomy (GTDB): domain Bacteria; phylum Bacillota; class Clostridia; order Lachnospirales; family Lachnospiraceae; genus Eisenbergiella; species Eisenbergiella intestinigallinarum. Next base: position 12,359 of record UQVK01000049.1, on the reverse strand, counting down.
AGAACCGTCCTTTCTTTCCATATAGGCGTCTGACAGCCTTAATGTAGTATACTCCGGCGCAGCAGAACTATAAAACAAATCTCTCAGCGGCATGTTCGGATTCCAGGCGGACTGATGCCCGTACAGCATCCATTTTGGAAAAAGCCGGTCACCACCATGAGTCGTGACGACCGGCCAGACCGTTTGAGAATTTTTAGTTCCGATTCATATTCGCCCGTTTCCTCTTCGTAGGATCCAGAATCTTTTTCCGGATGCGCAGAGACTTGGGGGTGACCTCAAGCAGCTCGTCCGTCTCGATGAAGTCAAGCGCCTGTTCCAGACTTAAGATCCGGGGCGGGGTGAGGCGGAGCGCCTCGTCCGCGCTGGAGGAACGGGTGTTGGTGAGCTGCTTTTTCTTGCACACGTTCACCTCGATGTCCTCGCCGCGTCCGCTCTGGCCGATGACCATGCCTGCATAGACCCGTTCTCCGGGGCCGATGAACAGAGCGCCGCGCTCCTGGGCGTTGTACAGGCCGTAGGTGACGGATTCGCCGGTCTCAAAGGCGATAAGAGAACCCTGCTTGCGGTACTGAATATCGCCCTTATAGGGGGCGTAGCCCGCGAAGGCGGTGTTCATGATGCCGTTTCCTCTGGTATCCGTCAGGAAGTCGCCGCGGTAGCCGATCAGGCCGCGGGACGGGATATTGAATTCGAGACGGGTGTAGCCGCCGTTCGCTGCGCTCATATTGACGAGCTCGCCCTTTCTCTGGGAAAGCTTTTCGATGACGGTTCCGGCAAATTCCTCCGGCACATCGATGTAGGCGGTTTCCATGGGCTCCAGCCGTTTTCCGTTTTCATCCGTTTTATAAAGCACCTCGGCCTTGCTGACGGCGAATTCATAGCCCTCGCGGCGCATGTTTTCAATCAGGACGGACAGGTGCAGCTCGCCGCGTCCGGATACCTTGAAGGTCTCCGTGGAATCCGTTTCCTCCACGCGCAGGGATACGTCCGTGTTCAGCTCTCGGAACAGACGGTCCCTCAGATGACGGCTGGTCACATATTTTCCCTCCTGCCCGGCAAAGGGAGAGTCGTTCACGATGAAATCCATGGCGATGGTGGGCTCGGAAATCTTCTGGAACGGGATCGGCACCGGATTCTCCGGGGAGCAGAGAGTATCTCCGATGTGGATGTCCGCAATGCCGGAGATGGCCACGATGGAGCCGATGGAGGCCTGCTTTACCTCCGCCTTGTTCAGCCCGTCAAATTCGTAGAGGCGGCTGATGCGCACCCGCTTCTGCTTGTCGGGTTCATGGTGGTTGACGATCACCACATCCTGGCCCTCTGAAATGATGCCGTTGTCCACCTTGCCCACGCCGATTCGGCCCACATATTCATTGTAGTCGATGGTGCTGATGAGAACCTGGGTACCGGCATCCGGATCGCCTTCGGGAGCGGGGATATAGTCCAGAATGGTATCCAGCAGAGGCTTCATATCCTTATTTTTAACGGTCAGCTGCAGGGTGGCGCTGCCGTTCTTGGCGGAGGCGAATACGAAGGGGCAGTCCAGCTGCTCGTCGTTTGCGTCCAGATCCATGAACAGCTCCAGCACCTCGTCCACCACCGCGTTGGGACGGGCCTCCGGACGGTCGATCTTGTTGACGCAGACGATGACGGGAAGCTGCAGCTCCAGCGCCTTTCTCAGTACGAATTTGGTCTGGGGCATGGGCCCCTCAAAGGCGTCCACCACCAGGATGACGCCATTCACCATTTTCAGCACGCGCTCCACCTCGCCGCCGAAATCCGCATGGCCGGGGGTGTCAACGATGTTGATTTTCACGCCCTTATAGGTGATCGCCGTGTTCTTGGAAAGGATGGTGATGCCGCGTTCGCGCTCGATGGCGTTGGAGTCCATGACCCGCTCCACAACCTCCTGATTGGCGCGGAATACGCCGCTCTGCTTTAACAGCTCGTCCACCAGCGTGGTCTTTCCGTGGTCAACATGGGCGATGATCGCAACGTTTCTCACATCTTCTCGTTTCTGCTTCATAGCTCTTCCTTCCTTATTTTACTGAAAAACCGGCGGTATGCACGGCCGCAGGCGCATGCCGCCATGGCTGCTGAAAATATTTCCATTACAGATTTTTTACTGCTCAAACTAAATTAGTATAGCATCCGTGCGGACAACTTGCAACACTTCGGAGAAAAATGAATGAAAATTCAGCGTTTCTGTCGAAAGGACGGAGAATCAGGCGATCCCTGTTTGTTCTGAAAGCCGGAATACTGCCATAAACTGTTAATACATACAGGAAAAAATTCTTAAATGCGGCCCGGCATTCCGGCGCCCAAGAAGGGAGAACAGAAAATGACAGATAAGGTAATTGAAAACAACCAGGTAATCATCATGGGAAAGGTGGTCGGAGATTTCACGTTCAGCCATGAAATCTTCGGAGAAGGCTTTTACATGCTGGATGTGGAAGTGGCGAGGCTCAGCGAGTCCTGCGATATCATCCCTCTGATGATTTCAGAACGGCTCATCGACGTGGAGGAGGATTATAAGGGCTCCTATATCTGCGTATCGGGCCAGTTCCGTTCCTATAACCGACATGAGGAAAAGAAAAACCGCCTCATCCTTTCCGTGTTTGTGCGTGAGATTGAATTCATCGACGAACTGGAGGAAAGCTCCAAAACCAATCAGATCTATCTGGACGGCTACATCTGCAAGGAGCCGGTTTACCGGAAAACGCCGCTGGGCAGGGAAATCGCCGACGTGCTTCTGGCGGTGAACCGCCCGTATGGGAAATCGGATTACATCCCCTGCATCTGCTGGGGCAGAAACGCCCGGTTTGCCGGAGGCTTCAGCGTGGGAGACCGCTGCGAGATCTGGGGCCGGATCCAGAGCCGTGAATATATGAAAAAAATCGCTGAGGACCAGCTGGAAAAAAGAATCGCCTACGAAGTGTCGGTCAGCAAGCTTGAGCTGATTGAGGAGTAGGCTTCATGAAAAGATTGCGCATCGCGGGCACATATGGTATTATGAAAAACGTAGAAAATCATGGAAGGAAGAGCGTCCGCAGGTATGCATGCGGACGTATCTGCGGCAGGTGAATGAGCCGCAGGGGATACGTAAGAAAGGCGGCCGGGCCGCAAAATACGTGAGAGAGGCAAGGGAAATGGCAGAAGGAAAAGTATATATTTACGGCGGGACAGGACACGGAAAATCTCCTGCAGCACTGGGCTGCGGCCTGATCGCGGCGGCAAAGGGCGCCCATGTGGTGATTATTCAGTTCCTGCGGGGAAAGGGCCTGACAGAGGACAGTTATGCCCGCAGGCTGGAGCCGGAGATCAAGCTGTTCCGGTTCGAGAAGTCGGACGTGGAATTCGGATCTCTTCCGAAGGAAAAGCAGGAGGATGAGGTCAAGAATATCCGCAATGGTCTGAATTATGCCAAGAAGGTTCTGAACACGGGAGAATGCGACATGCTCATTCTGGATGAGGTTCTGGGGCTGATCGGCAACGGAATCATCACCGTGGAGGATCTGAAAAATGTGCTGAGCGCCAGAGACGACGAGACCGATATCATCATGACGGGAGTTCCCATCAATGAAGAGATCTGTACGCTGGCGGATTACGTGACGGAGATCCGGACGGTAAAGTGAATTAGGAAAAAACGGGGAAGGAGAACGGTACAGCCACGCTCCTTCCCCGTTTGCGTTGACAGGAATAACTCCAAGTGATATGATAACTTTCAGATAGAGGTTGCGTGATTCATCATTAGCTTTTCGGATGTGGCAGGCACAGAGGAAGAAAAGGGAAAGGGGAGAACGCCGAAAGAGAAGAGAGCCTGTATCTCAAATCTTGGGCATGCGGTTAAGAACTGTATGACTGTCATCTGCAAAAAAAGATGGGGCGCTATCTGAAAAGAGATACTGGTTTCCGGCCCCCTTTATTATTACAAACAGGGGCCGGTTTTTTTAGCAAAATTTTTAAGGAGGAGCATATGGCAATTTTTACAGGAGCAGGTGTTGCAATCATTACCCCATTTCATGAGGACGGAAGCGTCAATTTTGAGAAATTTGCGGAGCACATCGAAGCGCAGATTGCAGGAGGAACAGATGCCATCGTGGTCTGCGGAACCACAGGCGAGGCATCCACGCTTACCCATGAGGAGCATCTGGAGGTGATCCGTTTCTGCGTGGAAAAGACAGCCGGAAGAATTCCTGTCATCGCGGGAACCGGCTCCAACTGCACGGAGACAGCGGTATATCTTTCACAGGAGGCGGAGAAAGCGGGGGCGGACGGCGTTCTTCTGGTAACTCCTTACTACAATAAGGCGACCCAGAAGGGACTGTACGAACACTTCCGCATTATTGCAGAGGCCATTCATATCCCGGTGATTCTGTACAACATTCCGGGAAGGACCGGGGTGACGATGCAGCCGGAAACCATTGTGAAGCTCTGCAGGGAGATTCCGAACATCGTGGGAGTCAAGGATGCCACCGGAAATATCAGCATGACTGCAAAGCTGATGAGTCTGGCAGACGGATGTGTGGATCTGTATTCCGGAGACGATAATCAGGTGGTTCCGCTGCTGGCCCTTGGAGGAAAAGGAGTTATTTCCGTGCTTTCCAATATCGCTCCCCGCCAGACCCACGACATGTGCGCGAAGTTCTTTGAAGGAGATGTGGCCGGAAGCTGCAAAATGCAGCTGGATGCGATCCCGCTGGTTGAAGCGCTGTTTAGCGAGGTGAATCCCATTCCCGTGAAGAAGGCCATGAATCTGATGGGACTGGAAGCCGGACCGTTGAGAAGGCCGCTTACGGAGATGGAAGAAGCGAATGCTGCAAAACTGGAAGCGGCAATGAAGGATTACGGCCTGCTGTAAAAATGGCGTGCAGACCGCGCAGCTTCCGATATGGAGGAAAGGAATCATGGTAAAAATACTGATACACGGTTGCAATGGACACATGGGCCAGGTGGTAAGCCGGCTGGCCATGGAGGACGGGCAGATTCAGACGGTGGCCGGCGTTGACCCGTTCCCGGGAGGAGAGCATTCCTATCCGGTCTTTCAGAGCCTGAAAGACTATCAGCAGGGAGCGGAAGAGAAAGCGGATGTCATTGTGGATTTTTCTTCCGCGAAGGCGGTGGATGAACTGCTTTCCTTCTGCGAGGAGACGAAAACGGCCTGCGTGCTGTGCACCACGGGACTTTCCGAAGAACAGCTCGCCCGGGTAAAAGAGGTTTCTCAAAAAACGGCTGTTCTCAAGTCCGCAAATATGTCCCTCGGCATCAACCTGCTTCAGAATCTTCTGAAGAAGGCTGCGGTGGTTCTGGCGGAAGCCGGATTTGATATTGAGATCGTAGAAAAGCACCATAACCGGAAGCTGGATGCGCCCAGCGGAACGGCCATCGCTCTTGCGGATTCCATCAATGAGGAGTTTGACGGGGCTTATCATTATATTTATGACAGAAGCGGAAGAAGGCAGAAGCGGGATGAGAAGGAGATTGGTATTTCCGCAGTCCGCGGCGGCACCATCGTGGGAGATCACGATGTGATTTTTGCCGGAGAGGATGAGGTCATCACTTTTTCCCATCGCGCCTATTCCAGAAACGTTTTTGCAAAAGGCGCACTGCAGGCGGCAAAATTTTTAAAGGACCAGCCCGCAGGAATGTATGATATGAGTGATGTGATCGGCAGCTGAAGGGCGCAGGAATGGTGATTGCCGGTAGTCTTTCCTGCAATATGAAATGCGGCCTTCCCGGCCGCCGGAAAGGGGGAAGTATGGAAGAGCTGGAAATGAATTATCTGAGGAGTCTTTCCAGGCAGTTTCCGACGATCGCGGCTGCATCGACGGAAATTATTAATCTGCAGGCGATCATGAGCCTGCCAAAGGGAACGGAGCATTTCCTGACGGATATCCACGGGGAATACGAGCAGTTCAACCATGTTCTCAAGAACGGATCGGGAAGCGTGAAAAGGAAGATCGACGAGGAATTTGGAAATACGCTGACCGGTAAGGATAAGAGAAGTCTGGCTACTCTGATCTATTATCCGAAAGAAAAGCTGGAGCTTGTGATGCAGGAAGAAGAAGATCAGGAAAGCCTGGAGGACTGGTTCAAGATTACCCTGCACAGACTTGTTCAGATGACCAAACGGGTGGCCTCCAAATATACCCGTTCCAAGGTCAGAAAGGCTCTTCCGCCTGATTTTTCCTATGTCATTGAAGAACTGATTACGGAAAAGGAAGAAGTACAGGATAAAGAAGCTTATTATAATGAAATCATTCATACCATCATCCGTATCGGCCGTGCGCCGGATTTTATCATCGCCCTCTGCAATCTGATCCAGCGGCTGGTGATCGATCACCTGCACATCGTCGGGGATATCTATGACCGGGGGAAGGGACCTCATATTATCATGGATACGCTGAGCGGTTATCATTCCGTGGACATCCAGTGGGGAAATCATGATGTGGTGTGGATGGGGGCAGCCAGCGGCCATGCGGCCTGCATCGCAAACGTGATCCGCGTTTCTGCCAGATACGGGAATCTGGACATCCTGGAAGAAGGTTACGGAATCAATCTGATTCCTCTTGCCACCTTTGCGCTGGATACCTATGCGGATACGGACTGCAGCGTTTTTTCCATCAAATACGGAGAGGATTACGACTGCAAGGATCTGGATCTGGATATGAAAATGCACAAGGCCATCGCCATCATCCAATTCAAACTGGAGGGCCAGCTTATCAGAAGACGGCCAGAGTTCGGGATGGACGACAGGCTTTTGCTGGACAAGATTGATTATGAGAAAAAGACCGTGAACATCGGCGGCGTGGAATATCCCATGAGGGATACGGACTTCCCCACAGTGGATCCCGCAGATCCATACCGCCTTACGGAAGAAGAGGAGCAGGTGGTAGAGCGTCTTCGTCATGCATTTGTGCATTGTGAAAAGCTGCAGCGGCATGTCCGTTTCCTGTTTTCCAAGGGAAGCCTTTACAAGGTGCATAATTCCAATCTCCTTTATCATGGATGTGTTCCTGTGGATGAAAACGGAAATTTCCTGAAGGTGAACGTGTTCGGGAAGGAGTACAGCGGAAAAGCTCTGTACGACATCCTGGATCATTATGCCAGAAAGGGTTATTACTCCAAGGATAAGGAAGAGGCGGGCAAGGGAAGGGATATCATCTGGTACATCTGGACCGGACCCAAGTCTCCGGTGTTCGGCAAGGATAAGATGGCGACCTTTGAACGCTATTTTGTGGAAGATAAGAGCACTCATGCGGAAAGGAAAAACAGCTATTACAGCCTGACAGATAACGAAGAGGTTCTCAACCGCATTCTGAGGGAGTTCGGCCTGGATCCTGCAGCTTCCCACATTATCAACGGCCATGTACCCGTAGAGCTGAAGAAGGGAGATACGCCCATTAAATGCGGCGGAAAGCTTCTGATCATTGACGGCGGTTTTTCAAGAGCTTACCAGAGTAAAACCGGAATCGCCGGCTATACGCTGGTTGCCAATTCCCACGGCATGACGCTGGTGGCGCACGAACCCTTTGAATCGGCGGAAGCTGCAATCCGAAAAGAATCGGATATCATTTCAGATTCTATCATTGTGGAGACCGCAACGCACCGCATCCGTGTGGCGGATACAGACATTGGCGCGGAACTGAAGGAAAGCATTCGCTATCTGGAAGAGCTCCTTGCCGCATATATGGATGGAACTCTGATTGAAAAAGGGGTATAGCCGGTAATCGGACAGGGGAGGAACTTCCCCTGTCCGATCATCCGGTTCCTGCTATTTGGCACCTGTCATGTCCTTCACTCCGTCAGCCACACCATCTGCTGCGTCCTTTACCACATCACCTGCGCCGTCAATGACGTCGTTGACAACGTTGCCTGCATCATCAGCTGCGTTTTTTACTGCGTTACCCGCATCATCGATTACATTGCCGGTGTCGTCTATAATTCCGGAACTCTCATTGGCAGTGCTGTTTCCGCCGGCAGTTTCCTCCACCGTTTCCGTGGCGGTTTCTCCGGTAGTCCCAAGACTGCTTCCATTGATTCCGGAGTTTCCTCCGGTCTCATGTTCTGGAAGAATGGCGTCAGTGTGTGTCTCATCAGCTGCCTGAGTGGTTTCCGTCATGCCGTCTGCCATATCGTTTGCATCCTGCTGCTTTCTGCCGCAGCCGGCTGTACAGACAAGCATCATGAGAATCAGGAGCGCAGGAATTTTCCTCAGCCTTTTCATTGTTACCTCCTTTTTGCCGTCTGAAGGACGGCGTAAATTCGCAAAAGAATGGCGTGAGCCATTCTTTGGCACGAACCGGCGGTTCGTGCCGGCCTCCTTTTTGCCGTCTGAAGGACGGCGTAAATTCGTAAAAGAATGGAACAAAAAGATTGTCCGGTATTTAGTATGTTCAATATTCCTCTCTTTATCCGAAGGAGGGAAAGGAATGACTGGAAATGCACGGTCAGAGACAGCAGGAAAAAGGGAATTGTCAGCAGAAAGGATTTCATGTAAAATATAGGTAATTTTTATTGTATTCTGCAAAAACGGGAAAAGGTCTTAAGGAGGAAGAGATGGAGTTCAGACCCTGTATTGATATTCATAACGGAAAGGTGAAGCAGCTGGTGGGCGGAAGCATTGCGGATACCAGCGATCAGGCTCAGGAGAATTTTGTTTCCGAGAAACCGGCGGCCTGGTATGCATCCCTTTTTGAAGAGAAAGGGCTGAAGAACGGCCACGTCGTCGTCCTGAATTCGAAAAACAGTCCCTTTTACGAGGCGTCCCGCAGCCAGGCTTTGGAGGCGCTTAAGGCGTTTCCGGGCGGTCTGCAGATTGGCGGCGGAATTACAGCGGAGAATGCGCAGGAATATCTGGATGCCGGCGCCTCCCATGTGATCGTGACATCATATGTTTTCAGGGACGGAACGATTTCTTATGAGAACCTGAACCGGCTCCTGGAAACGGTGGGAAAGAAAAAACTCGTTCTGGATTTAAGCTGCCGAAAAAAGGACGGTGCCTATTATATCATGACCGACAGGTGGCAGAAATATACCAGGGTGATTTTGAATGAAGATGTGCTGGACATGCTGGCTTCGTTTTGTGATGAATTTCTGATCCATGCCGTGGATGTGGAAGGAAAGGTATGCGGAATTGAGAAAGATCTGGTGGCCATGCTTGGCCGCTGGAACCGGATTCCGATCACTTATGCGGGAGGGATCCGTTCTCTGGAAGATATCAGGAGCATCAAGGAGCTGGGCAGGAACAGAATCCACATTACGGTAGGAAGCGCGCTGGATCTATATGGAGGACGTCTCCCGTTTGACAGTGTTATGGATTATGCGCAGGAAGAAATGTGATCAGAAAAGAGGTAAAAGGAAGGCCGGCAGTCTGGGATGCGTAAGAGCATATGACTGCCGGCCTGACCCGTTTTCATGAAGCGGCGAGCCGCTCACTTTTTTAAATCAGGAAATTTCTTCTGCAGAATCCTTCGGAGTCGGGGCGGCCTTTGACATGCCGCCCATGCGTTCAAATACCAGCTCATACCCGTCGTTTCCATAGTTCAGAGAGCGGTTGACACGGCTGATCGTCGCTGTAGAAGCTCCCGTTTTTTCCGCAATGTCAAGATATGTCTTATGATCCCGAAGCATGGCTGCAACTTCAAAACGCTGGGAAAGAGAAAGAAGTTCATTTACCGTGCACAGATCTTCAAAAAAGCTGTAGCATTCTTCCTTTGTCTTCAAACTCAGAATCGCTTCAAAGAGACAATCCACGGCTTCTGTCTTGATTTTTTTATTCATTCCTTACCTCACAATCTGCCGCGAATGCGACATAAGTCATTCTAAAGTGAGTTTAACATACTAAAGTTTTAAAGTAAAGAAAAATATAGTGCTTGTCATGTAGTTTTTAATACTATATAATAAAGATCGAATATACTTATGGCAGCAAGCGGCATGAAAGCCACTGACGCACAGGACTGATTTTTCGTAAAGAGAGGCGCCGTCCGACGGCAGAAACAGAGGTTAAAATGACGATTCACATGGAAGACCTGCTCAACAGCATCATGGAAAGTTTTGACAGAATTGATTATATTAAGGCAGCGGACATTCCCAATATTGACCTGTATATGGACCAGGTTACGACACTCATGGAGAGCAGGCTGAAGAACTCAACAAGATATCCGGATCAGGATAAAATACTGACTAAAACCATGATCAATAACTATACCAAAAATCATCTTCTTCCGCCGCCGCTGAAAAAGAAATACTCCAGAGAGCATGTGATGATCCTGATTTTCATCTACTATTATAAAGGTTTTATGTCCATCAGCGACATCCAGACGATTCTTCAGCCGATTACTGAGAAATATTTCAGAAAGTCAGACGGGCTGACGCTGGAGGATATTTATGAAGAAGTTTTCAGCCTGGAGAAGGAACAGGTGGAAATCCTGAAAAAAGATGTCATGGATAAGTTCACGCGTGCGAAGGAAACTTTTGGGGATGATGAGAGGTCGGGAGAAGATCAGGCATTTCTGCGTTTCTTTGCCTTTATCTGTATGCTGAGCTTTGATGTTTATGTAAAAAAACTTTTGATCGAGAAACTGCTGGATGCCTGTACTCAGATGGAATCTGACGGCGCAGGTAAGGGAAAAAAGGCGGATGTTCAGAAGGAGGCTGAAAGGACGGAAGAGTAGCCTGGGAAATTCTTCCTTTGATATAAAAAGCCATGAAACAAAAATGTTTCATGGCTTTTTCATGGACCCGAAGGGATTCGAACCCTCGGTCTCTGCGTTGCGAACGCAGCGCTTTCCCAGCTAAGCTACGAGCCCATTTCACAAAAAAATCCCAGAAAAATGGAGGCAACGGGGCTCGAACCCATGACCTTTCGCGTGTGAGGCGAACGCTCTCCCGGCTGAGCTATGTCTCCATGACTAGTATTCTACCACATTTTTTGAATTTGACAAGAGGGAATTTTACAAAATTGAAAAAAACTGGTTACTATTCAGCCGGGTCTGCGCATTTACTGCGCAGAGCAAACGAAAACGTATAGCGAACAAAAACTGCGAAAAAGGTGCGGAATATGCAGATTTCATGATGCTCCCTTCCCCACCCGGCGGCCATATGAAGTGAACAGGCGAAGGCGGCCGGATGTTGGAAGGAAGCTTTTGCTGCTATTTTACATCTTCCGCAAAGCTGGTATCCACCAGGTCTTCATAAGGAACCCGTTTCTCCAGTTCTCCGGCTTCCTCAAGAATATTCTGAAGCAGCGTGAAGGCATCTTCCTCAAAGACCAGGTTATCCTTCCAGGAATCCTGTTCATAATACCGGGTTACTATGGTGGTAATGGTCTCCACGTCCGTCTCTTCAAACTGGGGCTGGATCACGGACGCAATCTCCTCGGGCGTGTGGTTCTGCACATAGTCCATGCCTTTCTGCAGAGCTGCGGTAAAGGCGCGGATGATCTCGGGGTTGGCGTCAATATAGCTCTTCCTTGCCGAAAAAGCGGTATAGGGAACATATCCCGAATCTTCGCCCAGAGAGGCCACCACGTAGCCGTCGCCTTTCTGCTCCAGGAGGGTTGCATGTGGCTCGAATTCAATAGTGAAGTCTCCCTGGCCTCCCGAGAAAGCGGCTGCGGTGGAACCGAATTCAATACTCTGGTCAATGGTAAGATCGGTTTTGGGATCAATTCCGTTCTTTTTCAAAATATATTCGAAGACCATCTGAGGCATTCCGCCGGCCCGGCCGCCCAGCACATCGGTTCCCTTCAGCATATCCCAGGTAAAGCTGTCTATTGGCTCTCTGGAAACCAGGAAGTTGCCCGCGCGCTGAGTCAGCTGCGCAAAGTTAACCACATAGTCATCCGTTCCTCCCAGGTAAGTATAGATGGATGCTTCTGAGCCCATGAACCCAATGTCTGCCTCCCCGGTCAGCACGGCCGTCATCGTTTTATCGGCGCCAAAGCCCGTCACAAGGGTCAAATTGATTCCTTCTTCCGCAAAATAGCCTTCCTCAATCGCCACATACATGGGTGCGTAAAAAATAGAGTGCGCCACCTCGTTCAGAGTTACTTCCGTCACGGCTGCTGCCGGCTCTTCCTGCGCAGCGTCATCCTTTTTTCCGCATCCCGAGAGGCTGGCCGCCAGCATGGCAAGAACCAGGGGTATTACAATAAGCTTCTTTTTCATAGTATCCTCCATTTCTTTAATGATATAAGATATGAAAAAAAGGCGCCCGTTGTTCTCCTTAAAAAACAGAAAAAGTGCTTGCCAAGAAGAAGGTTATCTGGTATTATACTATGTGCATGGGGCATTGGCGCAGTTGGGAGCGCGCCACACTGGCAGTGTGGAGGTCACGGGTTCGAATCCCGTATGCTC